>NZ_JBEXJT010000040.1:0-79115 GCF_040609255.1 Kitasatospora sp. NPDC004723
TGGCCCCCGGCCGCCCCCCCCCCACAACCACTCGCGGGGCGGCCCCTTCCGCGCGGGGCGGCGGGCGGGGGGGGGGGGCCCCCCCCCCCCCGCCCCGGGTCCGGGTGGGCTCAGTTCACGGAGACGGCCGGGCCGCCGGGCTGGGTGGAGTCGGCCATCGGGCCGTAGGTCGCGGAGAAGTAGCCCTCGCCGGGGCAGAGGCTGGAACCGGCGCTCTTGACGAAGTGCGCGTTGCGGAAGACCAGGGCGTGCGCGGTGTTGTCGGCGCTCCCGGTGAAGGCGCCGCTGAGCTGGTAGGTACAGGTGAGGGTGCCGAACCAGCTGTTGAGCACGGCCGAGGCCTGGATCGGTCCGGCCGGCCCGGCGGTGAGGGTGACCGGCAGTCCGGCGGAGTCGGCGACCGTGACGCCGTAGGCGAGGTTGCCGACCGTGAGGCTCTTGACCGAGGTGACGCCGGTGACGTTGGCCGTGCACGAGCCGAAGGTGAGGCCGGTCAGGGAGGCGGTGGCGGTGCCCGGCGCGGCGGGGTTGCTCAGGACCTTGGCGGTCAGCGGCGAGGTGCCGCAGAAGACCCCGGTCGAGCCGGTGGTGTCCGAGGAGAAGGTGGCGCGGGTGCCGGCGGCGAGCGGCGCCTGCAGGACGTCGCCGACCGCGACGGCCGTTCCGCCGGCGGTCAGCACGGACCCGGCGGCGGGCGCCGCGGCGGCCGGGAGCGCGCCGACGGCCAGGGTGGCAGCGGCCGCGGCCAGGGCAAGGCAGGGGTGCATGCGCATGAGGGTGCCTCGTTCTCGGTGAGGGGACGAGCGGGCGGACGGCCGGCTGCGCCGAAGGAAGTGGGGCCCGGCGCCCGGCAGTTGACTACGTTGTAGAGCGCTGTCCGCACACCGTCAAGGCGTGGAGCGGCACGTGTTGACAATTCGTCAGCAGTGATCCCGCACCTTCCTCCGCCTAGCGTCGGTAGCCTCTTCGCTCGTCGTACGCGAGGCCTACCGGCCCGCTGACACATTGGCCCGTCCGGGGATGGAAGAGGGCCGTAGAGCGGTACTTCAGGGCTGGGTGATCGATGACCGGCCATCGGTCGGGGGCAGGGACCGCCCGTTCGTCGGTCACCCAGCGGGCCGGGATGGCGAGGGTGTTGAGTTGGAAGTCGCGTTGCTGCCGGCGTCGCTCGGCGGCATCGTCGGCGTAGTAGCGGCCGTCCACCGGGAGGTGTCCGGCCCGGTCGTAGGTGAGCCGGTTCTGGGCCTGTCGGTAGAAGGCGAGGAACTCGAGCGACTTCTCGCCGAGGCGGGACAGGCCGGAGATGCCGGGAGCGCCCGTGGCCAATCCGCCGTCGCCGTCGCCGTCGCCGTGGGCCCGACCCGAGGTGAGGCTGCCGGCCTTGACCGGCTTGGTGCGGCTCCTGCCGAAGGGTCGGAACGGCTTGGTGTCGGACTCCGCGTACTCGCTGTCGAGACCTGCCCGCCAGGCAGCCCGCGTGCGGCCCAGCAGGGCCGCGAGCGAACCCGGATCTGTCGGGCCGTCGTCGCCGTACACTTCCTCGACCAGTGCGCGGCTGTGTCCGGGAGTGGCCATGGGGTAGACACCGTCCGCGTTCCGCCGGCGGCGGGTGAGCGCGTGCCAGGTGGCGGCGAGCGTGTACGGCGCGTAGACGAGGCCGTCATTGTTGCCGGGTGGTTCGACGATCGGCAGGCCGGCCGGGTCGGGGTGCCACAAGACGGTCAGCGGCGCCCAATCGCCTTGCTCCGCAGTCCGGTTGGCGGGGTGCCGCCACAGCCTGCCTCGTCGCTGGAGCAGCAGATCGACGGGCGCGAGGTCGGTGTACATGCGGTCGACGTCGATATCCAGGGACTGCTCGACGATCTGCGTGGCGATGACGAGCAGCCGGGCGGGGCGCGAGGGGTTGGTTCGTGCGCGGTCGTTCCCGGGCCCGAGGCTTCCGATGAGCCGGTCCTCGATCGGCAGCCGGTGCCGTCCCATGAGTCGCCCGTGCAGGAGGACGATCTCGTGCTCGCCCCACCCGTACTGCTCGGCCAAGCTCGCAGTGGCTCCGTACAGCTCGATGGCCGAGTCCGCGCGATTGCGGATGACGGAGGTGATCCCGCCTCGTGTGCCCTCGGCGAGGAGGTGTCGGGCGAGCCGTTCCGGCCCGGGATCCGGGGCCAGGCGCACTCCCGTGCGAACCGGCTCGCTCGGCTTTGCCGCGCCGGCCCGTGTGAGCACACCCGTTTGGTCGACCACCGTGATCGGCCCGCGCTGACCGAGGTCGTCGAGGGGGCGCTGCTGCCCAGTGCACCAGGCCTCGACGAGCAACCGATGAACGGCCGAGGGCAGGGTGGCGGAGAGGACCACCACGGAGGCGCCGGCGTCGGCGAGCCACTCGACCGCGGCGCCGAGCATGCGCTGTTGGAACAACTGATAGGCGTGCGCCTCGTCGATGACCACGACCTTTCCGGCGAGCCCGAGCAGTCGCAGCATCCAGTGCCGAGTGCGCTGTGGTGCGAGTGCGAGCTGGTCGACGGTGCCGATTCCGAACGTGGAGACCAGGCCTAGGCAGCGACGCAGGTACCAGGGGTGGAGAACCACGCGGGTGGAGCCGTTCTCCCGATCTGGCGCGGTGTCGGTCGAGATGCCGGCCTCGATCGAGTCGTGGAGGGCTTCGAGGACACCCTGGTGTGGCGTCCGGGTGCCGTCGAGCAGCCGGTGGGCCAACTCCGTCCCCTCCGCGCCACCGTGGACGACAGCGAGGTGGGCTGTGCCGGTGCCGCCCGATGCCCGGGTGGCGAACGCCCTCAGTTCGGCGCCGATCTGGCCGGTGGCGGCTCGGGTCGGCATTGCCAGGAACAGTCCCTGGTGACCGCAACGGAGGGCGAGCGAGTGGGCGGCGGCAAAGGCGAGCCGGGTCTTGCCGGAACCTGTGTCCGACTCGACGATCACGAGAGCCGGTCCGTTCCGGGGGAGCGCGGCGAGCGCGGCGACCTGGAACGGGCGCGGTTCGGTACCGGGGAAGAGGTCGTGCCAGCTCGCGGGCTCGGGCGCCCACCTGTCGAGGAGCA
The DNA here is from genome assembly GCF_040609255.1 of Kitasatospora sp. NPDC004723. Taxonomy (NCBI): domain Bacteria; kingdom Bacillati; phylum Actinomycetota; class Actinomycetes; order Kitasatosporales; family Streptomycetaceae; genus Kitasatospora; species Kitasatospora sp. NPDC004723. The sequence continues at coordinate 3,057 of NZ_JBEXJT010000040.1, forward strand.
GTTCGCCGATGGCCTTCTCCGCCTCGCGCAGCGACGCCGTCCACCAGTTCATGGGTGGGTCCTCGAGGCGCCGGAACGCGAAGTGGTCCTCGCTCGAGGCCAGCCAGTCCGCCAGGATCACCAGTCCGGCGAACAGTGGCAGCACGGAGGGACGTTCGGGCCGGACGAGTCGCGGCATCTGGTCGAGCGGAACGCCGATGAGTTCGGCCAACTCGGCAACGAACGGCCGGTAGACGTGATTCCACCGTTCGAAGGGAGCCGCGCCGAAGGCCCGGTCGACGGACTCGGCGCCGGGAATGTGACCGTGATGGCCGCCGAGGAGCAGTGCGACGGCGTGCAGTCCGGCGGTGCACGGGCCGACGCCGGCACAGTCCTCGCCGGCACAGCCGAGCAGCCGGGGCAGGTGGGCGGCGGTGATGTGCTCGTGGCGGGCGTCGACCTGAGCGTTGTCGTCTGGATCCCGCGGGAGATCGACGGCTCGGGCGAGCTCCTTCCAGTCCCGTAGCGCCTTCCCGCGCAGCAGGTTGGCGTCGTCGTAGCGCCCGCGGCCGAATTTTCGGAGGAAGCAGCCGGAACCCTTGCCGAGGTCGTGCAGGGCGGCCAGCAGCATGACCACCCTCCGGGCGAGTGCCGCGTTGCCGGCCCCGAATGCCTCGGCGAAGCGCGCGTGGAGCGCGGGAGTGAGGTAGCGGTCCCACAACTGCCCGACGCATGCCGCGGTGTCGAGTGCGTGTGCGGTGAGCGGATTCCACGCCGGACCGCCCGTGCGCCGCGACCGTGCACGTTGATCGGTCTTCGCCCAAATGGCGTGATGCGTGGGTACCTTGGCGGGTTGATCGACTGTCAAGTGCGTCTCCGGAAGCTGCTATTGTCGTGCTTCGCACCACGGGCCCAATGGTCTGTGTGAGTTAGCGCTCTCCTGCAACCGACCTGCCCCGGACGGGCCGAGGAGTCCGGCGGGGCGGAGGAGCACCCATGCGATGGGACCCTCGGGAGCAAGCATGCATCCCGGCACTGACAACCGATGGCCGATGGGGTGACGTGACCGCCGTCGAAGCGCTGCACGACGCCGACCGGATCACCGCCGTCCACGGTGACACTCCTGGCGAGACCGCCGCGTTGCTCGAATGGCTGCTCGGGTTGCTGTACGCCGCGGGACACCACCCGACCGACGACGACGAGTGGGTTGACTGGGTCAAGGGCGAGAAGTCCCTCGCCCCCGCCGCCTCATGGCTGGCCGGACACCCGGGCGTGTGGAATCTCTTCGATCCCGTCCGCCCGCTCGGACAGAACGCGGAGTTGCTGCCCCACCTCGCCGCCTACGGTGTGGGCCCGGCCCAACTGGTCATCGAGCATGCCGGTGACTACAACCAGCACTTCGACCACCGGCATCTGCACCACGCCGCCCCGCTGCCGGCCGCCGCGGCCTGGCGTGCCATGCTCGCCCAGCACGCCTTCGGCCAGGGGCGCCGGGCCCGGATCCCCGCGAAGGAGATGGGACTGCCCGCCCCCTTCACCAACCTCTCCACCTGCCGGCTCGGGGCCCGGGTCCGGACCTTCGCCCTCGGCCCGACGCTCGGCGACACGCTCCGTCTCAACCTCGCTCCCTGGGAACCGGATCCCGACCGCGAGGCCGACTGCAGGGCAGGGACCCTCAACCTCACGTGGGGCGATCGGAACCGTCGGCCGTTCGCGCGGACGGGCATCCACGAGACTCGCACGCCCGACGGGCCCGCCGACTACCACACCGTGCTCGGCCGCTCCGTCGCGCTGCGCCCGGTGCGGATGTCCGACGGGACGATCGGCGTCGACCGGGTCCTGGTCGGACCAGGCGAGACGCTCGGCGACCTGGACGCGGTGTACCGGGACGACGAGGTGCTGACCATGCAGGGCAAGAAGGCGGTGACCTTCAAGCCCCAGCCATCGCGCGAACTCTGGCGTGAGGCCCACGCGTTGTACGCTGCCACACCCGCCGAACGCACCAAGGGCCAGGACCTCTACGGTCGGCTCGCGACTCTGCGCGGCCGGCGCCCGGAGCTGTGGGCGGTCGGGCTGCTCGCCGACAAGGGTTCCCCCGTCGCCTGGGTGAGCGATTGCTTCCCTTACGTCCCCGGCCGTCAGGCCGATCTCAGACACACGGCCGAGCAGGGCTCGGCGATCGCCGAATACGCGGCGACCGCGCTCCGGAAGGCGGCGGAGGCTGCTTGCGAGATCGGGTTCCCGAACTCCAGGACGGCCGAACGGCCCGGCCAACTCGCCCGTTTCAACGGCGAGAAGGCACTCTGGGCCGGCGCCGGGACGGAGTTCCACGACCTATTGGCGGACGTCGCGGCAGGCCGGCCCGTTCACGATTGCCTCGCCCGGTACGGACGGGCCGTGAGGCGCCTGGCCACATCCGCGCTCGCCAGCGGGCTCCGGTTCCGCAGCGGGACCGATCAGCGGGTCCGCGTGATCGCGCGCGACCGTCTGGAGGCTGAGCTGAACCACTGGACCGCACCTGCTCCGTTGAGGGAGGCCATCTCGTGAGCAACCTCGCCCCGGGCGTGACGACCCCCGAGGGGGCAAGGCCCGTTCAGACCACGGCCACCCCGGCATCCAGCCCCGGCCAGCAGCTCACTTTCTGGCTGTGCGGCCTGGTCCGCGCACGCGAGAACGGTCATCTCGCCGCCCTTCGCCATCCCTCGTCCCTCAGCGAGGCTCGCATGCGTGCGGAGGGATTCGCACCGACCGAGGAGACACGGGAGATCTTCCTCCAAGTCGCCTTCCTCTTCGCCCGCTACCACGCCGGACGCCTCGAGCCCTCGCCCGGCTCGGGCAACGTCGGTTCGGCGCTGCGCCGGATCGGCACGCCCGCCGGGCGCGGGCCGGGCAATCCCGGCGCGGTACGACTGTTCAGTCGGCTGGTCGCTGCTCGTCGGCCGCCGTGGCGCCACCTCCAGCATGCCGTGGAGCGGTCCCGCTCCTGCGAGACCGTTCCGCCGTCCTGGGCAGGACTCACCGAGGACCTGGCGAACTGGGCCGGGAAGCGCCGTCCGGTGCAGTACGAGTGGGCCCGCTCCTTCTACCTCAAGCCCACCTCCCCGGAGGCTCCCGCCCCGGACCGGATCGGAGAAACGAAGTGACGACTGTCCCAGCCCCGTTCACCGGGGACCAGTACCTCTCCCTGCACCTCCTCGAGACCCTGGTCGCTGTCCTTCCGGTCCGGGACGAGAACGGCATGCCCAAGGCGATCAGCCTTGGCGGCGATCTGCGTACGATGATCACCTCGCAGGCCCGCCGCCGTGCCGAGCGCACCCACTCACGCAATCGCGCCAACGCCGGGGACGGCCCGCTGGCGGGTTACGCCATGGGCCTGCGCACTCGGGAGTGGGCGAAGATCACCGCCACCGCCCTGGAGGCCCGCGGTTGGCGGCCCGCCGAGGCGATCTCGACGGCGAAGGGGGTGCTGACCGGGGTCGGCCTCAAGTTCGGAGACAAACCCAACACCGCCGACCTCACCAAGGTTCTGCTGTTCGCGCCCGAGGACGCCGGGCAGGTGCTCGCGCGGTACCTCGACGACAACCAGGACGTCGTTTCCGCTTGGACAGCCGAGTTCCTGGCGGCGCAGACGGTCGCTGCCGAGAAGAAGGCGCGCGCCGCGGCGAAGCGCCGGTCGCAGGCCAAGGCCCGCAAGGACGGCGTCCTTGCGGTCGACGAGCCCGGGCCCGACGGTGACATCGCTGAGCAGGGAGCGGAGGAGAAGCTCCCTCGCCTGCCCAAGGCCGTACGCGAGGCCGTCCTCACCGCCCTCGCACCGCGCGACGCCATCGACATCGCCCTCTACGGCCGGTTCCTGGCGGAGATCGCCGACTCGCCGAACGTCGACGGTGCCGTTCAGACGGCGCATGCCTTCACGGTTCAGCCGGCCGAGCACATCGACGACTTCTACTCGGCTGCCGACGACTCCAAACTCGACCGTAGGGATCGCTCGCGGGCGGGCGCCCTCGACTACCTGGACGCCGCCGAGGACGCCGGCGCGGGAATGACCGGTTACCAATCCCTTGTCTCCGGAACCTTCTACCGTCACGCCGTGCTGGATCGTGTCAAGCTGCGCGCCAATCTGCTTGCCTCCGGGATGGATGCCGACAAGGTCGATGCCGCGGCGGAGGCTGCGGAGCGGGAGGTCGTCGACGGGTTCGTCAACTCCCAGCCCCGGGCGAAGACCAACACCACCGCGTCGAACGGCTCGCTCCCCAAACTCGTCATGGCGTTCGACGGCAAGCGTCCGTTCAACTACGGTCTTGCCTTCGAGTCCGCGATCTTCGAGGAGGACGAGGGCCCCGCCTCCCTCCAGGCCACCCACCGCCTGCTCGACCAGCACGCGTTGGTCATCCGCAAGCGCGATGACATCACCCCGGCGCGTCTGCTGACCTACGACCTGGCGGTCGAGCGGCTGCTCGCCGAGGCGGCCGCGAACGGGACGCTGCCGGGCCACGCGGTCGACAGGGTCGAGCACCTGACCCGCCCTGTCGGGGAGTTGGACCAGCAGTGACAGCGCCCGTGACGGAGTCCGTGCCGCAGCACGGGGCGGCGCCGCAACGCGGCGCGAAGGCGGTTCTCCTGGCGCGGCTCGCGGCCCCGGTGCAGGCCTGGGGCGTCGGATCGCGGTTCGAACGCCGGGACACCCAGCCGCACCCCACGAAGTCCGGCTTCGTCGGCATGGTCGCCGCCGCTCTCGGGCGTGACCGTACGGACAGGATCGACGACCTCGCGGCCCTGCGCTTCGGCGTCCGGGCCGACCGGTCCGGCACGCCCGTGCACGACTACCACATCGTCGGTGGTGGCCCTATGCCGCTGCGACCGCGAGACCTGATCACTGATCACGGGCGTGCCGAGGCCGCCGCCGCCGGGCTCGACGCCGGTACGGGTCCTGCCTTCGGCGCGGCGGCCGCCACAGCCCTGGCGTCGTGGTACGGCGCGCCCAAGTTGATTTCCCCGGACGAGCGTACCGGCACCCTCGTGGCGGGAAACCTGCGCCGCGACCCCATGCAGACCTATCGCTGGTACCTCGCGGACGCCGCCTTCGTGGCTGCCCTCGAACACTCCTCCCGCACTCTGCTGGAGGAGATCGCCCATGCGCTCGAGCATCCGCGGCGACTGCTCTGGCTGGGCCGGAAGTCATGCCCGCCGTCCGGGACGATCTCCGGCGGCGTCCACGACGGCACGCTGGAGAGCGTGCTCGCGGCGACCAGCCTGTTGCCAGGGGCTGATGATTCCCGTCCGTGGACGTGGTGGGAGGTCCCGCCCGGCACTCCTGGTGCCATCCGGACCGCAGACCAGCCGGTCTCCTTCGACCCGGCACGGCGCGTGCACGCCGACCGCTGGGAGACCCGATCCAGGCTCGCACTCGACCCCGAGCCCACCATTCATTGGGAGGATCTGATCCCGTGACGGCCCGACTGATCGCCTGCCACAGCATCCTCCAACTGGACGCCCGGCACCCCCTGGCCGCGCGCTGCCTGCTCGATGCGCAGGACATGCATCGCCTGGTGATGAGCGGATTCCGCGGCTGGGTCGAGGACGGACAGCCGGACGCCCGCGCCCAGATGGGCGTTCTGTCGACCTGGAGCGTGGACCTGCGAAACAACGTCCTGGTCCTCGTTGTCCAGTCGAAGGTCAACCCCGACTGGTCCCACCTGCCGGGGGAGGTGCTGACGGCGAAGGTGGAGACCCTCGGCGTCGATCAGCCGCTCCGACGGGGTGACCGTTTCAGCGTTCGCGCGGTGCTCGCCCCGCTCACCGCTCGTCGTGACCCCAAACACCCCGAACGCGGGACCCGCAAGCTCCCCGAGGTCCGCCCGGGCCATGTCCGGGAGTGGCTGATGAAGCGTACGCAGCCGGCGACCGAGGACGGGATTCCGGCCGAGGACAACGGGACTCGGCACGTCGGCGCCGTGTTCGACCCGACCACCCTCGCCATCCGTGCGCTGCCCGCGGTCACCAGCAATCACCATGCCGGCCTCAGGATCAGCCGCTCGGAGATCCGTGGCCATCTGACTGTCACGGACCCGGAGGCGTTCCGGGCCACCCTGGCCGACGGCCTCGGGTCCGGTCGTGCCTACAGCTGCGGTCTTGTGCTCGTACGCCGACCCTGACCGGGCGGGCGATTTCGAACACTGGGCCTCGTCGGCCGGGTGCGGGAACGGATAGCATCGATCCACCTGGGCGTGAACGGCCCGGGATGGCCCGGGACTCTGTGACTTCCAGGCCTTCGGCCCCGCTCCGGTGGGGATTCTGGCGTGGACGAGGGGGCCGGGCGCTACCCGCGCGCGGCGCGGCGGTGGTGGTCGAGGACATCCTGGCGGAGCAGTTCGGCGAAGCCGGCGGCGTCCAGGCGGAGGGCGAGCTGGGGTTCGGTGAGGTTCAGGGCGGTGGCGGTGGTGGGCAGGTGCCAGTCGTGGGCGGCGAGGCGGTCCAGCAGGTAGCCGCGGCGGATCTGGGGTTCGGAGAGGCGGAAGGTCTTGAGGTAGGCGATGCGGCCCTGTTCGTCGGTGATCGCCTCGCCGATGTGGTTCTCCTGGCGGGGCCGGAACTCCGGCAGGAAGCGGCTGAGGGTGAACCGGCCCAGGCGGCGGACGGTGCGGGCCCGGTAGGCGGTGTCCAGGAGGCCGCCGGCCATGGTGCCGTCGTGGAAGGCGGTCCAGGCGTGCTCCTGCTGGGCGACGGCGGCGCGCAGGTCGGCGACAGAGTTGATCGGGCCGGCCCCGCGCAGGTCGGCGCGGAAGTCCGGGACGGGCGCGGACAGGACGGCGTAGTGGTGGATCAGCTCGCCGTAGAGGTCCAGCAGCAGGGTGCGGTGCAGGGCGCGGTAGTCGTCGGGGTGCGGGACGACAGAAGCGACGGCGAGGGCGTCGGCGACGTATACGAGCAGGCCGCACTGGCCGGGGTGGAGCTCGAAGACGCGCAGGGCGTCGGCGAGGCCGCGGACCTGGCCGCCGGAGTAGGCCTCCTCGGCGCGCGGGGACAGACCGCGCCGCAGGGCCCGGTCGGACCACTGCTCCCAGGCGATGGACGGGCCGCCGAAGTGCAGCGCGAGGTAGCCCTCCAGGGCGAGGTGCAGGGGCAGGAAGCGCAGCCGGGTGCGGCCCTCGCGCTTGGCCAGCCGGCGCGGCACCCGGACCCGGACGCGCTCGGGCGGCGCGGCGGGCAGGGCGGCGGACGGCGTGCCGGACGGGCCGGCGGCGGGGTCGAGCCGGGTGCCGTACGCGGCCGCCGGGGTGCCGTCGTGCGTCCAGTCGGCGACGAAGCCGTGCGGGATGTAGGAGTGGTAGGTGGTGCGGCGGCCCACCGGGACGGCGGCGTACTCGGCTTCGTACAGCTCCTGGTGCAGCCGCAGGTCGGCGATCGGCTCCGGGCGGACCAGCGGGACCAGGCGCACCCCGCCCCACACCTGGGCGGGCCGGGTCTCGAGGCCGGTGAGGTCGAGCCGGAAGGCGGGCGGGCCGGCGGGGAACGCGGGGCTCATCGGACGGTTCCCTCCGGAGCGGCGGACAGGAAGCGCGCGGTGCGGGCCGCCAGGTGCGCCGTCAGCTCCGCGAGGTCGGTACGACCCTCGGCGAAGCGGGCGAACTCGACCAGGGCCGGCAGGTCCTCGGCGTCGCGCAGCCCGGCCGTGGGTACCGTCGGGGCGAGCCGGCGCACGTCGAAGCCCTCCGCGTCGTAGACCGGGTTGAGGTGCACGATGCTGGTCCGGCGCTCCGGGTCCAGCCGGGTGCGCCACACCCGCAGCACCTCGGCGGCCAGACCGGGCGGGGCGTTGTCCCAGCCGTCGGAGACGATCAGCAGCCGCTGCGGCGCGGTGTCGAGCGCGTCCAGGATCCGGCGGCCGAGCGGGGTCGGGCCGGACGGGCGGGCGAGCAGCGCGTCGGTGCGCCCGGAGGTCCACAGCGCCGTGTACTCGTCGGCCAGGGCCTCCAGCAGGAAGTGGCAGGCGAGCGCGGCGGCCAGCGGCCGGCGGCGCTTGACGCCCGAGCCGTACGCCGACCAGCTGTCGTCCAGCACGGCGGTGACCCGGCCCCAACTGCCTCCGGCAGACGCACTCCCTGCCGACCCGGCCGCGCGGGCGGCCCGGCGGGCCGAGCCGCGCAGGGCGTCGGTCAGCTCCGCACGGCGGGCGATCCGGTCGGCGGGCGGCAGGCCCAGCACGTAGGAGGCGAGCCGGGTGAGCGGCATCCCCGCGAGGTCCGCGGCGACGGCGTCGGCCCCGTGGGCGCGGGCCGACTCCTGCAGGCGCAGCCGCTCCAGGGCGGTCAGCCGGGGTGCGATCCGATCCAGGAAGGCGGCCCGCGGGATGCCGTGCCGCTGCGCGAAGGACTCGGCGACGGTGTAGGGGAGTTCGAAGACGGCGGCCTTCTGGTGGTGGGCGCGCCGCCAGGCGTCCAGCAGCGGCGCCCGGTACTTGGCCCGCCGGCCCGGGGCGTACAGGAAGTCGCCGGTCTCCGCCTCGGCGGGCCGCAGGTGGGCGTGGCGCAGCGCCCGCTTGAGCCCGGCGCGGTACTTGACGGCGTCCAGGGTCTGGTCGGGGCGCGCGGCCAGCCAGTCGCGCAGGATGGCGCGGGTGCGGCGGTTGTTGACCTTGGCCCGGCGCAGCTCGCCGATCAGCCGGTAGACCCGCTGCGGCGGCAGCAGTTCCAGCCGGCGGGCGATCAGCCGGCCCTCGGTGCGCCGCTGCTCCTCGGTGGCCTCCCGGGAGGTCTCCAGCAGCCGGCGGACGATCAGGGCGGCGTTGTGGTCGTTGATGTCGAGGGCGAGCGCGGCGGCGTACGGGCCCCGGTAGTTGACGCACATGTACGTGTGCAGGAAGTCCAGCGAGAGCTGCTGCTCGGCCGCCCCGGAGTGGAACTCGCGCTGGCCGGTGCCGGTGATCGCGGCGTTGACGAACAGCAGCACGTCCTCGGCGGCGACCAGGTCGCCGTACGTCTCCACCGGCCCGACCCCCTCCGTCCGTGCGGTCCCGTCCGTGCGGTTCCGTGATGGATGCCGGCCGGGGAATGGGGGCACGAACTGCGAATCATCGCTGTAGAGGCACGCTTCGGAAGTCGCGCCGGAGTCCCGCGGCCGGCCGGACGACCCTAACACCGGCCGGCCGTCGCAGGACACCGGATTTCCGCCGGCGGTCGCGCCGGGAAAACGGCAGGTCAGGCGGGTGCGCCGCGCAGCTCCAGGGTGCAGCACTTCACGCTGCCGCCCGCCTTGAGCAGCTCGGTGACGTCGATCCCGATCGGCTCGAAGCCCCGCGCGCGCAGCCGGGCCGCCAGCCCGACCGCGGCCTCGGGCAGGACCACCCGGCGGCCGTCCGAGACGGCGTTCAGACCGAAGACGGCGGCGTCCTCGTCCGAGGCGAGCACGGCGTCCGGGTACAGCGCGGCGAGCGTGGCGCGGCTCTCCGGCGAGAACGCGGCCGGGTAGTACATGATCTCGTCGTCGTCGAGCACCGCGAGCGCGGTGTCCAGGTGGTAGTAGCGCGGGTCGACCAGCTCCAGGGTGACCACCGGGCGGCCGAGCACGCGCTGCGCCTCGGCGTGCGCCCGGCGGTCGGTGCGGAAGCCCGTTCCGGCCAGCAGCCGCTCGCCGACCAGCAGGTAGTCGCCCTCGCCCTCGTTGGTGAACTCGGCCTGCACCACCCTGCGGTAGCCGCGCGAGTCGAACCACTCCCGGTACGCCGGGGCCTCCTCGGCGCGCTCGGCGTGCCGGAACCGGGCCACCAGGGCGGTGCCGTCGACGACGGTGGCGCCGTTGGCCGCGAACACCATGTCGGGCAGGCCGGGGACGGGCTCGATCAGCTCGACGGTGTGGCCGAGGTCCCGGAAGAGCGTGTACAGCTGCTCCCACTGGGCGAGGGCGCGGGCGGCGTCGGTCGGCTTCGCCGGCTCCATCCACGGGTTGATCGAGTAGTCGACCGTGAAGTGGGCCGGACGGCACATCAGGTAGTGGCGGGGGCGGGCGGTACGGGACACGGGCGGTCGTCTTCCTTCCGGCGGGGTGGTGCGGAGGGGCGGTGCTGCGGCGTGGTCGGCGCGGTGGCGCTCTCCGGCTGCCCCGAGCGTGCCGGGCGAGGCGATCGCGGACGTGGCCGTGGCGTGCACGGGCGTCGGACGGTGGGGGTCCAGCGGGGGCGGCCGGGGTCGGCTGTGGGACACGCGGGCAGGAACGTGCCTGCAACGGCACGGCGCCCCGGCGGGGTGCACTGGCCGGCAGGTCATGCCGTCGAGGAGGAGGTCGTCGCATGGGGACGGAGACGGGAACGAGGGCGGCGGGGGCCGGGCCGGTCCGGGTGCTGGACGTCGCCGGATCGGACTACCGCCGGGCCTTCGAGCTGTTCCTCGCGGGCACCGACGAGAAGCCGCTCACCCACGCTCGGCTGGGCGAGGTCGTCGCCGGGCTGGACCAGCGCCGGATGCTGCTGGACGTGGGCGCCGGCGAGGGGCGCACCACCGCGTACCTGGCGCAGTACTTCGAGCGCACGGTGGCCGTCGAACCCAGTGCGGCGATGCGCGAGAAGCTGCGGCTGGCCTGCCCCGACGCGCTCGTGCTGCCCGAGCCGGTCGGCGCGGCCGAGCCGCCCGGGCCGGCGGACCTGGTGCACCTCTCGCACGTGCTGTACTACGTGCCGCCGCGGGACTGGCTGCCCACCGTGCGCCGGGTGCTGGACTGGGTGGCGCCCGGCGGGACGCTGCTGGTGGTGCTCCAGAACCCGGAGAGCCCCTGCATGCGGATGGCCGCGCACTTCACCGGCACGCGCTACGACCTGCGGCCGCTGGCCGGGCAACTGGCGGCCCAGGACGCCGAGGGGACCACCCCGGAGTACGCGTACGCGCTCGAGGCCCTCGACCTGCACTACCGCACCGACCGGCTGGACGAGGCGGTGGACGTCGCCGAGTTCATGGTCAACGTGGCCGACCTGGCCGCCTTGGACCCGCTGCCCGACCGGGCCGAGCTGGCCGCCTACGTCCGGCGCCACTTCACCCGGCCGGACGGTGGCTACGCCATCGGCCACACCCAGGACATGCTGACGGTCCGCCGCTCCCCGCGCTGAGGGGGCGGCGGTGGGGCCGGGCGGGCCGGGTGCCGTCAGGCCCAGGGCAGTGCGGAGCGGGTGCGCCAGTACTCCTCGGCCGGCTCGGCGAGCGCCGCGAGGCCGGCCGGGCCGGCGGTGTCCACGGTGAGCCCGACGGCCTCCAGGTTGGAGGCCAGCTGGCTGGTGGTGGCCGCGCCGGAGAGCACCACGTCCGCCCAGGGCTGCGCGGCGACGGCGGCCAGCGCGAGGGCGTCGCAGGACGCGCCGGTGCGGGCCGCGAGCGTGCGCAGCGCGGCGGTGTCGGGGCCGGTGGCGTTGCGGTCGGCGAGCCGGCCGTTGGCCATGGCCTCCTTGACCACCACCAGCCACCCGGCCTGGTGGGCCTCGGCGAGGGCGGGGCCGGCGGACGGCTCCAGCAGGTTCCAGGTGGACTGCACGGCGGCGAACAGCGGCCGCCCGTCGACCGTCACCTCCAGAGCCGCCCGCACCGCCGCGGCCTGCGCCGGGCCGCTGGTGGACAGGCCCACCCGGACGCCCTCGGCGGCCAGCGCGGCGAGCCCGGCGTGCAGCGCGGGGTCGGTGAGGGCGGGGCTGTCCGGCGTGACCGAGTGCACCAGGTAGACGTCCGGGAGGCCGCCGAGCGTCGCCCGGGTCTCCTCGATCTGGCGCTCGAACACCGCCGTCGAGTGCTCCTTGACCTCGTGCACCGGTACGCCGGACGCCCGCCAGTCGGCGGTGTAGGTGTAGCCCCACTTGCTGCCGACCGTCACCTCCCGTGCGGCCTGCGGCCGGGCGGCGAGCCAGCCGCCGAGGAACTCCTCCGCGCGTCCGTAGGAGCGGGCCGTGTCGAAGTAGCGCACCCCGGCGGCGAAGGCGGCGTCGAGCAGGGCGTGGGTGCGCTCGCGCAGGGCGTCGACGGTGCGCTCGGCGGGCAGGTCGAGGTCGCGGCCGAGCGTGATGTAGCCGGGCCGTCCGACGGCCGCGGTGCCCAGCCCGAACCGCGCGATCGACGGTTCGGCGGCTTCGGCGGCGGGGGCGGTCGGCATGGCGGGCTCCTCTGAGACGGGCGCGGGTGCGAGTACGGGGAACGGGACGGACGGTCCGCGTGCCCTTTTGCACCCTATCCACCGGGCCGTCCCTGACCTGCGCCGACGCCCTGTCGGTGGCCCTGGCCGGTGACCTAGGCTCCTGAGCCGACAGAATGATCGTCTTCACGGGGAGGCACGGCCATGAGCTACCGCATCGAACGGATCGGCCTGGAGGACGGGGAGCGCCTGCGGGAGGTGCGTCTCGCGCAACTGCTCGACACGCCCATGGCCTTCCTGGAGACCCACGAGACGGCGCTCGCCCACGGCGACGAGGAGTGGCGGGCCCGGGTCCGCCGGGTGAACGAGCCTGGCAGCGTCGGTCTGGTCGCCGTCACCGGGACGCCGGGGGAGTGGGTCGGTACGATGATCGGCTTCACCCCCGAGCCCGGTGCGGCGCTGCTGGTCGGCGTCTGGGTCGCCCCGGAGCACCGCGGTCGTGAGCGCGGGGTGACGGACCTGCTGCTGGACGCCGTCGTCGCCTGGGCGCGCGACGAGGCGGGGGCGCGGCGCCTGCTGCTCACCGTGCACGAGGACAACGCCCGGGCCGCGGCCTTCTACCGCCGCCGCGGCTTCGCCTTCACCGGCACCACCAAGCCGTACCCGCTCGACCCGGCCGCCAGCGAGCTGGAGATGGCCCTCCCGCTGGACTGACGCGCTCACTCCTCGGTCGTGCTCCAGCGGTCGAGCGTCCCGTACGCGTCGTCGTAGGTCAGCCAGGTGCCGTCCCCGAGCGGGCGCACATAGCTGTCGACGGGACCGGGATAGTCGACCGTGCCCCGTATCTCCAGGGTGCGGGCGTCCAGCAGCCAGTGCCGCGCGCGGTCCGTGTCGTAGTCGGAGTCGAGCGTGGAGGCGATGACGGTTCCGGCGTCGACGAAGCCGCAGCCGTGGTCCCAGCAGGGCGGGTCCTCGTCCTCGTCCTGCTCGGGCGTCCGTTCGGCGAGCACGGTGCCGTCCAGCGCGTGCAGCCGCAGGTCCGCGCCGCCGTGCTCGACCGTCAGGAACCCCGGATGGGCCGGGTGGACGTCCGCCAGGATGCGGTTCAGCTCCTGGTTGACGCCCCAGCTGCTGAGCTCCGCGCCGTCCCAGCGGGCCCAGTGGAGCAGGACGCCGTCCTGGCCCATGCCGATGCCGAGGCCGACGTGGGCGCCGTCCGGGTGGGAGAGCTGGAACGAGCCGGAGGATTCGCTCCGCAGGGGCAGCCGGGCCAACTCCCCGCCGTCCCCGGCGTCCAGGACGACCCAGTGCTCGCGGCAGTTCCGCGCCGCCGAAGCGGAGGCGATGTGCGCCCACACCAGCCGGCCGTCGTCGGAGATCCGGCACGAACCGTGCTCGGGGCCGGGGCACGGCTCCCGCTCGTCGCCGGTGTGCGGGTGGCTGCCCCCGAATCCCCAGCAGTCGTGCGGGTGTTCCCACAGCGTCGACCCGTCCCGCGCGACGGCCCGCACGGCGCGCTGGTCGGCGAAGACCGCGAACGAGCCGTCGGGGCTCACCGACGGGCCGCCGCGCTCCCACTCGGGCCGGGGCACCGGGAAGACGGCGGCCGGCGCACGCTCCCCGGCGAACAGCTCGTCGAGGTCGTACACCTCCAACTCCCGCCCGTGCCGCAGCAGGGCGCGGCGCGACCCGCCTCCGCGGCGCTCCAGGGCGAAGCCGTTGACCAGTGCGGCGCCGTCCGGCAGCTCCGCCGAGGCGCGCAGATGTGCAGTGACCGACACCGCGGTGATCGACATGCCCCGACGTTAGCGCGCACCACTGACAGGGGCGTCGGCCGCCGGGTACGCCGAGGCGAAGGTGAACGCCCGCGGGGAGGGCCCGTTCGCCCGCAGGTCTGCCAGCCGCTCCAGCGCCTCCTCGACGCCCGGCCGGTGCCCGGCAGGGACCCACCAGAGCACCAGGTGCGCCTGGACGTGCCGCTCGAACCACTCGCGCCGCCGCCGCACCGCCTCCAGGTGCCCGCTGCGGTAGGTGAAGTCCCAGAGGGCCTCCGGGCTCTCCCACACCGACAGGTTGACGATGACGTCCTCGCCCGCCGGACGCAGTCCGGTGGCGTCCGCGGCGCCGTCTCCGACCAGCCGCCAGACGAAGCCGGGTGCGCCGTCGGCGGCGGTGTTGACCGGGTCCAGCAGCTCGACGAACGGTGCGATCCGCGGGTCGGCGAGCGGGTGGCTGAGCGTGGCGATGTTGAGCTGGGCGAGGTGGGCGGCGGGCACGGCAGGCGTGGGTGTGGGCGCGGTCATGTCCCGCATTCCAGCACGGCCCGGATTTCTATGTCAATCAGCATTGTTTTTAGAAGCCTCGACGATCACGCAGCACTCGCCGGGGCGGGCGTCCATCCGGGCGCGCAGCGGGCCGCTCGTGCCGATCAGCCCCTCCAGCAGGGCCAGGTTCATGCCGCAGACCAGTGGCGGGAAGTGCTCGGCGACGGTGTGGAACGGGCAGTTGCGCATCCGCAGGACCTCCGGGCCCGCGTCCCCGACCCGCTCCAGGTACGGCTCGTAGCCGCGGGCGGCCAGCAGTTCCACCGCCCCGGCGAGGCCGTCGCAGGGGCCCGCCGCGGTGCGCAGGGCCTCGCCCCGGCGGCGCGCGGCCGCGCCGAGCCCGGAGTCCAGTCCGGCCTCCTCGGCGGCCTCGGCGAGCAGTTCGGCGGCGGTACGGTAGTCGCGCGCGGGCAGTGACACCGTTCGCTCCGCCCGCGCCCGGGTGTACACCTTGGCGGGCCGGCCCGCCCCCGGGCCCGAACGGCCGGTGAGCCGGCGGCTGCCGGTCTCCAGCAGTCCGGCCTCGGCCAGCCGGTCCAGGTGGTGCGCGGCGAGCGTGCGCGCCACTCCGGCCGCCTCGGCGGCCTCGTTGCGGCCGATCTCGCGGCCCTGGGCCGCCACGTACTCGTACAGGCGGCGGCGTACCGGGTCCTGCAGCAGCGCGATCGCGTCGATGTCCTCCATCCGGCCATTCTAAGAACGACGCGGATAGGTCATAGAGCGGCCGCCGCTCAGGTGTAGTGGCCCCCGGTGACCTCCGGCAGCGGGTCCTCGACCGGGTCCAGCAGCCGCGGGCCGTCGTTGCGCACGCTGTTGACCGTCGTGGCCACCGGGCGCACCAGCAGCTCACCGGTCGGCGCGTGCAGCAGGCCGCGCACCTCGCCGGGGTCGGTGACGGACGGGTTCAGCCACTCGTCCAGGGCGTCGGGGGCGAGGGTGACCGGCATCCGGTCGTGGATCCGGCCGGCCGCGTCGGTCGCCTCGGTGGTCAGCACGGTGCAGGTGACCAGCCACGCGGCCGGGTCGTCGTCGTGCTCCACCGCGCGGTCGCGCCAGAACTCGTAGAGCCCCGCCATCAGCAGCAGACCGCCGTCGGGCCGGTGCAGGTAGTACGGCTGCTTGTACGCCTTGCGCCCCTCGGCCGCCGGGACCGGCCGCCACTCGAAGTAGCCGTCGGCGGGCACCACGCACCGCCGCTCCTTGAACGCCTTGCGGAACGCGGGCTTCTCGTGGGCCGTCTCCACCCGCGCGTTGATCATCCGCGCCCCGGAGCCGGGATCCTTGGACCAGGACGGCACCAGCCCCCACCGCAGCGACCGCACCTGCCGGGTGATCTCCCCGGTCTCCCGGTCGACCCGTTCCAGCACGCTGGGGACCCGGTCCGTCGGCGCCACGTTCCAGGACGGTGCCAGTGCCTCCGCCGCCGGCCACACGGACGCGCGCAGCAGGTCCGCCAGATCGGACGGGGTGGTGGTGGAGACGAAGCGACCGCACATGCGCCCCATCCTGCCCCCTGGCCCCACCGCCCGTCACGCGTCCCTGCCGCTCCCGCGGCTCCCGCGGCTCCCGCGGCTCCCGCTGTCGGCGCGCCCAGGCCGTACTCAGGCCGTGCTCAGGCCGGGATCAGGCGGGGATCAGGCCGGGATCAGGGCGTCCCACTGGTCGCGGGTCGGGCCGTCGTGCGTCGGGGCGAACTCCGGGCGGGCGGCCAGCCAGGCGGTGACATGGCGGTCGACCTCGTCCGTGCCGTAGGCGTCGGCGGCCGGTCGCAGGAGGTGGCGGACCTGGGCGCGGGCCCGCATGACGACGGGGTCGTCGAAGGCGCAGGCGGCCAGTGCGGCGGCGCGGCGGTCCGGGAGGGGTGCGTCGTCGGCCAGGCGCTGCTCGTTGGCCCGGTCGGCCGTCACCTGCGCGTCGTACCAAGGGCGCAGGGCTTCGGCGGTCCAGGCGTGGTAGCCGGTGGGGTCGGCGGCGATCCGGTCGGCGTGGGTGGCGAGGTGCTGGGCGGCGCGCAGACCGAGGGCCACGCCGTGGCCCAGGGTGGGGTTGGTGTGCATGAGGCTGTCACCCGCGTTGACCAGGCCGGTGACGACGGGACCGGCGTCGTCGAGGAGGGAGGTCCAGCGGTTGTCCAGGCCGGCCATCGCCAGGACGGGGGACTGCGGTTCGGGGGCCAGGTCGAGCCAGGCGGCGGTGGCGGGGAAGCGCCGGGCGGCGGCCTCGAACACGGCGGGGTCGGTGAGCGCGCCGCGGGTCGGATCGCCGGTGGAGAGCACCAGGTTCACCGCGAAGGTGCCGTTGTCGGAGGGGAAGACGCCGGCGAGCGCGAACGGCGCGGCCGAGCCGGGCGGCACCCGGCCGGGGTCGCGCGGGCCGTCGGCGCGCAGCCGGTACCAGCGGCACAGATAGGCGATCCCGGCGCGGTGGCTCTCGACCACGGGCGGGCGGCAGCCGGCCGCGACCAGCCAGCCGGGCACGGGCGAGCGGCGGCCGGCCGCGTCGACGACGAGGTCTGCGGGGTGCGGTCCGGCGTCCGCCCGTACGCCGGTGACCCGGGGCGGACGGCCCGCTTCGACGGTGAGGCCGCGGACCCGGCTGCCCCGTCGCACCTCGACGCCGGCCTCCCGCCGTACGGCCGCCGCCAGGGCCGCTTCCAGCACGATGCGGCGGGTGCGCAGGGTCACCAGCTCCTCGTCCCCGTCGCGGTGCGGCGGATGCTCGTCGAACCAGTCGAAGTCGTGGTACTCCTGGGCCCCGCGCGCCAGCAGGTCCGCGTGGACGTCGGGGGCCTCGGCGCGCAGCACGGTGCGCACGGGGGCGAGGAACGAGTGCGGCTGGACGGCCTGCGGCACCCGCGGCCGGTCCCAGTGGTAGAAGTCCTCGTGCAGGTCGTCCCCGGCCTCGCGGGTGTCCTGTTCGAACACCGTGACCGTGTGGCCCCGCCGTCCGAGCATCAGTGCCGTCCCCAGCCCGCTGATGCCCGCGCCCATCACCGCAACCCGCGCCACAAGCTCTCCTTCGCGTCGTGTTGCGAAATGATCTTAGCGTGATCGGATCACCCGATCGCCTACTGGGGCTGGGGGTTGACCACCCTTTGACCAGGCCTTTTACCTGAGCATCTGTCAGAACGGCCCCTGGATCGCGATCACCCGTGACCTTGATCGATCTCCGAGGCGGCGCCTAGGGTGTCCCACATGATGGACTCGTACGCGCATCCGGGTGCTCCCGGCCACCGGAGCGCGGCGCGCTACCTGTGGTGGCTGGCGGTCAGTCAGCGCCGGCGGGTCGCCGGCGGAGCGGCGCTGGGCACCTGCTGGATGGTCTGCCTGATGCTCCCGCCGTACCTCATGGCGCGCGCGATCGACGACGGGCTCCAACCGGGGAACACCGGCGTCCTGGCCGGCTGGGTGGCCGCACTGGTCGGCGTCGCGGCGCTCAACGCCTGGCTGGGCATCATGCGCCACCGCACCATGACGCGGGTCCGGATGGACGCCACCTTCCGGACGGTCAAGGTCGTGGTCGCGCACGCCACCCGGCTGGGGGCCGAACTGCCGCGCAGGGTCTCGGTCGGCGAGGTGGTCAACATCGGGACGGGCGACGTCGCGCGGATCAGCCAGACGCTGACGATCACCGGCCCGGGCGTCGGCGCCGTCGTCGCGTACCTCGTCGCGGCTGCGCTGCTGCTTCCCGTCTCCGCCCTGCTCGCGGCCGTCGTCCTGCTCGGCGTACCGCTGCTCGCCGTCGTGGTCGGGCCGCTGCTGGAGCGGCTCCAGGGCGCGGAGGCGCAGTACCGCGAGCAGCAGGGCGTGCTGACCGCCCGGATCGGGGACATCGTCGGCGGCCTGCGCGTCCTCAACGGCATCGGCGGCAAGGAACTGCTGGCCGGCCGCTACCGCGACGGCTCGCGGGAGCTGCGCGCCGAGGGCTACCGGGTCGGCGCCGTGACCAGCTGGATCCAGGCACTCGCGGTCGGGCTGCCCGCCCTCTTCCTCGCCCTGGTGACCTGGCTGGCCGCCCGGATGGCCGCCGAGGGAACCATCACGGTCGGCACCCTGGTCGCCGTCTACGGCTACGTCGCCGTCCTGGTGGTGCCGGTCGCCAGCTTCATCGAGAGCGGGTACGACCTCACCCGGGGACTGGTGGCCGCCGGGCGGGTGGTCCGCCTGCTCGACCTGGCACCCGCCGTCCAGGACGCCGCGACCCTCCGCCCGGCCCCCGAGGGCCCCGCGGCCCTGTACGACCCCGACACCGGCGTGGAGCTGGCCCCGGGACGGCTGACCGCGATCGTCGGCGCCCGCCCGGCCGAGTCCGCGGCCGTGGTCGACCGGCTCGGCCGGTACGGCGAGTCCGCCGCCACCTGGGGCGGCGTTCCGCTCGCGGAGGTCGCGACGGCCGAGGTCCGCCGCCGGATCGTGGTGGCGGACAACGAGGCCGACCTCTTCGCCGGCCCGCTGCGCACCGTGGTCGGAGGCCGCTCCGAGCACACCGACGCGGCCATCGCCCGGGCCGTGCGGGACGCCGCCGCGCAGGACGTCGTGCAGGCCCTGCCCGAGGGCCTCGACACGGCCGTCGAAGCCGGGGGCGGCAATCTGTCCGGCGGGCAGCGCCAGCGGCTGCGCCTGGCGCGCGCCCTGCTGGCCGACCCGGAGGTGCTGCTGCTGGTCGAGCCCACCTCGGCGGTGGACGCCCACACCGAGGCGGCCATGGCGGCCGGGCTGCGCCGGGCGCGGGCCGGGCAAACCACCGCGCTCACCTCGACCTCCCCCGTCCTGCTGGAGCAGGCCGACACCGTCTGCTACCTCGCCGACGGCCGCCTGGTGGCCGCCGGTCCGCACCGGGCGCTGCTCGCCTCGCAGCCCGGCTACCGCGCGCTGGTGGCCCGCGGTGGGGACGCGCCGGAACCCTCCGGCACCGGAGCCACGCTCTCCGAGGAGGCCGTCCGATGACCGCTCCGACCCAGCCGGGCGGCGGGGGCCTCCCGGTCGCCGGGGCCGCCGAGGTCCGCCGGGCCGCCGTGCGCCTGGTGCGCCAGGACGGTCGCGCGGTCGGTGCGATGCTGCTCCTCAACGGGCTCGCGGCGGCGGCCGGGCTGGGCGGCCCCTGGCTGCTCGGCCGGATCATCGACGACGTCCGGGGCGGGGCCGGGGCCGGCCACGTCGACCGGCTCGCCCTGGGCATCCTCGGCTTCGCGCTGGCGCAGCTGCTGCTGGGCCGCTTCGCCCGGTACACCGCGTACCGCTTCGGCGAACGGACCCTGGCCCGGGTCCGCGAGGACTTCGTCGAGCGGGTGCTCGGCCTGCCCGCCCCGGTGGGCGAGCGCGCGGGCGCCGGTGACCTGATGACACGCGGCACCGCCGACGTCGCCACCGTCGGCACCACCCTGCGCGACGCCGGACCCGAGGTGTCCGTCGCGCTCGTCCAGGTCGTCCTCATCCTGGCCGCCATGCTCGCGGTCAGCCCGCTGCTGGGCGTCTGCGGGGTGTTCTGCCTGTCCGGGATCTGGTTCGCCACCCGCTGGTACCTGCGCCGCGCCCACGCCGGCTACCTCGCCGAGGGCGCCGCCACCTCGGAGGTCGCCGAGGTGCTCGGTTCCACTGCCGCCGGGGCCCGGACGGTCGAGGCGCTGGGCCTGGAGGAGCGCCGGATCGCCGCCGCCGCCGAGGCGATCGAGCGCTGCCGGGTCACCCGCACCCACACGCTCCGCCTGCGCAGCGTGCTCTTCCCGGTGGTCGACTTCTCGTACGTCGCCCCCGTCGCCGGCATCCTGCTGGCCGGCAGCGCCCTGCGCGGCACCGGGGCGGTGAGCATCGGCGCGGTCGTCTCCTGCGCGCTCTACTTCTGGAAGCTCGCCGAGCCGCTGGACAAGGTCATGCTCTGGATCGACCAGATCCAGCGCGGCCACGCCTCCTTCGCCCGGGTCGAGGGTGTCGGCGGGATCGGCGCACCGGCCGCGACCGGTGGCGGGCGGCCCGCCGACGACCGGATCGACGTGGTCGGCGTCCGCTACGCCTACCAGGGGGAGCGGGACGTCCTGCACGGCGTCGACCTGACGGTCCGCCCGGGCGAGCGGCTGGCGGTGGTCGGCCCCTCCGGCGCCGGGAAGTCCACCCTGGGCCGGCTGCTGGCCGGAGCGGACGCGCCGCGCGCCGGCCGGGTCACGGTGGGCGGGGTGCCGGTCGCCGAGCTGGACCCGGCGCTGCTGCGCCGCCACGTCGTGCTGGTCTCCCAGGAGCACCACGTCTTCCTCGGCACCGTCGGGGACAACCTGCGGATCGCCGCGCCCGACGCCACCGACCAGGAGCTGCGCGCGGTGCTGGCCGCCGTCGACATCGACTGGGTGGACGGGCTGCCGGACGGGCTGGACACCGAACTCGGCGCCGCCGGGTACCGCCCGGACGCCCAGCAGGCGCAGCAACTCGCCCTCGCCCGCGTGGTCCTGGCCGATCCGCACACGGTGATCCTGGACGAGGCGACCTCCCTGCTCGACCCGGCCACGGCCCGGCACACCGAGCGCTCACTCGCGGCCGTGCTCAAGGGCCGGACCGTGATCGCCATCGCCCACCGCCTGCACACCGCCCACGACGCCGACCGGGTCGCGGTCATGGAAGGCGGCCGGGTGGTCGAACTGGGCAGCCATGCCGAGCTTCTGGCGGCCGACGGCGGCTACGCGGCGCTCTGGAGGTCCTGGCACGGCGCCTGACCGGGGGACGGCCGCGCACACCCGTGGTCCGCTCACTTCCTGGCGGGCCGGTCGTGGCCGGCCTTCGGCTGCAGCTTCTTCTCCTTCGTCTTCTCGACCTCCTGGACCTCCCAGGGGCCGGAGACGACGGACGGCGCCTCGCCGGAGATCACGGAGGCCAGGGGCTGTCCGGTCCCGTCGTAGACGGTGGCGACGTCGGTCAGCTGCCAGAAGAGGTTGAGCTCGGGGTACTGCCCGAGGTTCAGGTAGGTGCTGGAGACGAAGGAGGTCGACTGGGTGGAGACGGTGAGTTGCTGGGTGGTGGTGGAGGACTCGCTCAGGGAGGCGGAGACGGAGGCGCTGAACGGTCCCCAGCCGGCGCTCGCGCTCACGCCGACGGAGGCGTTGGTGGTGTCGGACTCCGAACTGCTGTCCTGCTTGCCCTGGGTGACGGTGTAGCTGACGGTCCGGCGCTCCCCGGGAGCCAGGCTGTACGACTCGCCCGTGCAGTGCCAGAACTGCTCGCGGGTGACGGCCCTCCCGAGCCCGACCTGGTCGTCCCCCGGCAGGGTCACCGGCGTGCGGGTCGTGGCGCCGTGCTGGACCAGACCGGTGGCCACCAGGACGCTGGGGCCGTCCTGCGGGATGAGCACGTCGGCGGTGGGCTCGGGGACCGGCCCGATGTTGTTGGGGTCCAGCAGGTCGGATCCGGAGAAGGTCATGGTGCTCTTGCCCGGCGGGTTCTGCAGGACGGCGGCGAAGGCACCGGAGTAGTGGGACTTGGCCAGCCAGTAGCCGTCGGCCCAGCAGTCCCCGCTGATCACCACGCTGCCGCCGTCGGGCTCCAGCACGAGCCCGGGCATGCCTGCGGTCCACAGCCCGTTGGCGGGCCCGCACAGGTTGCCGGACTGGTCGAGGTAGAAGAGGTCGAGCGGGATCGAGAGGTCGTTGATGACGAGGACCTCGGCCCGGGACTTCCTCGGGGGTGAGGCGAGGGTCCCGTCGAGGGCCGCCTGGTAGGTCTCGGTCATGCGCATGGTGGGCTCCGATCGCCTGCCGCGCGTCCGCGCGCGGAGCGGGGTCGGTCAGAATTCGGGCTCGTCGGTGAGGTAGTAGACCCGCGGACCGCGCTCGGAGTGGAGCAGCGCCAGCGGACCCTGCGTGGCCACCTTGGCGGCTGCCGGAAGGCCGAGGTCGGCGGTCAGGTCCCACCACAGCCGGTCCTCCTGCGGCCCCCGCCACAGGGCGAGGTGGTTGTCCTCGGCCACGTAGGACACCCAGGGGCGGCCGTCGCCGGCCACCGCGGACGCCACGAAGCTGTTGGCGGCCACCACCGGACGGGTTCCGTCCCCGGTCGTGCGGATCTCCTGGCTCCGCCACCCGCCGACCCGGCCCGCCCAGAACGGTTCGGACGCCCGGTTCCACAGTGCGACGCCCGCCAGGCCCTGGGAACTCGCCGCGGCCGCCAGCGGGCTGCCCTCCTTGGCCTGCCTGATGCTCAGCGGGGTGAGGCTCTGCCACCTCCAGCCGCGCTCGTCCCCGAAGCCCACCAGTTCGACGACGTTGTCCTCGCGGTCCGCGTAGTAGACGCGCCGGCTGTCGTTGCCCCAGCCCACGGCGGACAGTCCGCTGACCGGGGACGCGGCGGGCAGGCCGAGGTATGTCGTGAGATCGGTGAACCTTCCGGCCACCCCGTACTCCTCCACCTCGGTGAGGTGGTCGTTGGCGTCGAAGTAGTAGACGAAACGGCCCCGCCCGTTGTGCAGCGCGGTCAGCGGGCTCCACTCCGGGACCCGGGGGAGCGCGGGATTGGCGCCCCAGGTCCAACTACCGGTGAACTTCAGGATGACGAGCTGACCGGTCTCGTCCGCGTAGTAGACCATCATCGCCCCGGACCGCATCCCACCGGTCGCCGGCGGGCTGTTCCAGGCGGCCGCGGGCGTTCCCTCGGCACTGGTGAAGTTGCGGTAGGTCCAACCGCTCCCGTCGGTCGCGAACTCGCCGAGGGCACCGTCGGTGTTCGCGTAGTAGACCCGCCGGCTGTCCGTTCCCCAGCCGGTCGCCGCGAAGCCGCCGGTCAGGGAGGGGAAGGGGGCGGGTCTGAGGATGCCGGGGGCGACCTCCTTCCCGGCGGCGATGTTGAGGTTGGTCCACCGGAACGAGCCGTCCGGGTCCCGGGCCACCTCGATGACCGCCGTGTAGCCTCCGCCCGGGGTCACACCCAGGGTGCGGGCATCCGTTGTCGTCATGACGGCCTCCGGCTTCCGGTGTACGCCGCCGCGCCCGGAGCGCGGCCCGTGCCTGCACGCTGCGCGAGGGTCGGGCGGGGCGCTCCGGCCGCCGGCCGTACGGAGACGAGCTCGGGCACGTCCGGTGCGTCGACGCGCTGCGCGGACGCGCCCGGCTTCCCGGCGTCCAGCGCGTCGACGTCGACCGGCCCCCGGACGACTGTCGGGCCCTTGGCGGAGACGACCGACGACAGCGGCGTTCCCGTCGCATCGAACACCGTGAGGACGTCCGTGAGCTGCCAGAACAGGCACATCCGCCCGTGGGCGGTGTCGTTGCTGTACTGGTTCGACGTGAAGCTCGTCGTCTGGGTGGACACGGTGACCTGCTGGGTCCTGGTCGAGGACTTGCTCAGCGAGGCGCTGACCGAGGCGCTGAACGGCCCCCAGCCGGCACTGGCGCTCGCGCTCACCGATGCCGTGACCGTTCTGGTGTCCGAGGAGTTCGACTGCATCCCCTGCGTCTGGGTGTAGTTGACGGTCTTCTCCTCACCCGCCGCGAGACTGTACGACTCCGGCAGGCGCTGCCAGAACTGCTCACGGGTGACGGGGTTGCCGTTCGGCAGCGTGCCCGCGCCCACCAGGATCCTGGGTCCGTTCGGCGGGACGATCACGGCCCTGGTGGGTGCCGGGGTCTCCCCGAGGTCGTCCGGATCCAGCAGGTCGCGGCCCGTGAGGGTCACCGCGGCGTCGTCCTGGTCGGCCCGCCAGACCGCGGCGAAGGCGCCCGAGTACCCCGCCTTGGCCACGAAGTAGTACGAGGGGGCGAGGTTCGTCCAGGTCGCGCTCGCTCCGGGGTCCAGGACCTGGCCCGGGTGGCCGGGGGTGAGCTTCCGGGTCCGCGGATTGCGGCCGTACAGGAGGCCGTCGAGGCCGACCCAGTACACCAGCAGGTGCACCGGGGTGCCGTTGGTGACCGTCATGCTGGTCCGGCTGCCCCCGTCCACCGACACCAGCGTTCCGCTCAGGGCGCCCTGGTAGGTTTTGTTCATGCGCATGGGGTGGCTCCTTCGCGTGCGGGGCGGGCGGGCCGACGCCTACTCCTCGCTGGTGTAGTAGACCCGCGGGCCACTGGTGCGGATGGCGGCGAACGGGCTGGGCACACCGGTGGCGACGGTGGGGAGGTCCAGTTCGGCGCCCAGGTCGCGGGAGCGCCACCCGCGCCCGGCCCCCCGCAGCTCGATCAGGTGGTGGTCGCATCCGTCCGGGCCTTCGTCCGGGCCGGCGGCACCCAGGTAGAACACCTGGACCGCCGAGCCGTCGCCGTCCGGCACGGCGGCCAGGGAGCTTCCCCCGGCCGCGGCGGGAGCCCCCGCGCCGTCGTCGGCCTCCGTGCCGGCGCGATGGACCTCCCAGCCGCGGCCGTTGAACCCCACCTCGACCACCGTCCGGTCGGCGTCCAGGTAGTAGAGCCGCGGGTGGCCCTCGGGGGAGAGCACGACCGCCGGCGGACTGCCCGCGGCCGCCGCCGGGGCCCCGTACGCGGACAGCCGGAGCACCCGCCACTCCGCGTCGCCCTCGGGGCGCTTCTTCGTGGCCGGGACGACCGTGTGCGCCAACTGGACGGGGCGGTTGTCCTCGTCGAGGAAGTACACGAGGCGGGAGTCGGTCCCGCACCCGACGGCGGTGAGCCGGCTGAGCGGAGAGGCCGCCGGGCACCCGTCGACGCCGGAGGTCAGGTCGCGGACCGACCAGCCCGCCTCCCCGAGCCAGGACGCCTCGATCAGCCGTCCCGGAGCGTCCAGGTAGTAGGCGAACTCTCCCCGTTCGGTGGTGACCGCGGCCAGCGGGCTGATCGGTGAACCGTGCGGGGCCCCGGCGCACGCGCTGTAGGTCCACTCCTCTCCCCGTTCCGCCAGCCGGACCGGGTGGCGGCCCTCCTCACCCGGGCCGCTGTCGAGGTAGTAGACCCGCAGCGCCCCGATCCGGCCGGTCACCGCCACCGCGGCGCCCGCGCCGGCGACCGGGGCGCCGGTCTCCCGGGTGAGGACGCGGTACCCGGTCCAGCGGCCGTCCGGCGACGACGGCTCGTACGCCGTGCCGACCAGACTGCGGTCCTGCTCCTGGTAGTAGACGCGTCGCCGGTCGTCGGCCGCACCCGCGGCCGCCAGGCCGCTCCCCGCGACGGGCACCGGACTGACCTGCCGCCACCCCGGCCCGGCACCGGGCTCCGGCGGACCGTCCGGACGCCGCGCGGAGAAGTTGATGTCCGAGTACCCCCACCTCCCGCCCTGTCGCGCCACCTCGATGATGCTGTAGACCCTCTCGGCCTGCCTTCTCACGTCCCCGTCCCTTCCGTTCGCACGGGTGCGGCCGCGGATTCCACAGCCGCAGGTGAGTGCAACTGCCCCCATGTCACGTTCCAGCGTGCGCCCATTCGGCCGGCGCCGCATCCGGAGGGGCCTCGACTGGCTACGCAGAGCCAGGAGTTGACGCTCACATCGATCGCTCCCGCGCCGAGATGCGGACGCCCGCCACCGGTGGGTAGATGGATGGAGGGCCCCGCCGGCCTCCTCGGCGGGGGAGGGGCGCAGCCGTCGCGAGGTGAGGTGGGCGATGCCTCTTCCACAGATGATCACCGACCGGTACGCGCGACTCCGGGCCTGGTACGCCCAGAACGCCCAGCTCGCCGGCGTGTTGTACGCCGCGCCGGCGGACATGGGGAACGTCAGGCTCCTCTGCTTCGGTCCGGATTCCTCGGTCAACCTGGGCCAGGCGAACTACGCCATCTACGTACCGGCCACGCCCCGCGGCCGACTTCAGGCGCGAACCATCCAGACCTGCATGAACGACTACAACGAGACCTTCGGCCCTCCTCCGGAGTACCCGATGCCGGAGTACCTGCTCTACGCCGCGGAACCGCTGCAGTACCACCTGCCGGCCATCCTGGTGAGGTGCCCGCCGGACTGGCTGGACAACCTCCAGGACGCCGAGGTCAACTTTCGTTCCGCCATGGTCCCGCTGCACGAGATGGGCCACGCGCTGCTGTCGCTGGTGGCTCCGCAGAACCAGGGCGAGCCCTATGCCTACTGGATCGAGTTGCGGACGATCCTGCGCTTCGTCGGGACCACCGTGCCCAGTGGCGGGAGCTACGCGGCCCCGCTCGTGGGCATCACGACCACGGCCCAGGCCATCGCCAACTTCGTCGTCGGGCGCGCGGACCAGTACGCGATAGCGACGAGCGCGGCCGAGCGGCAGGTCCGCGCCACGGGAATCCCGGACACCATCGATCAGATCGCGGCCGTCCTGGAGGCCGCCGGCCTACCGGAGTTCAGCGTCACCGCGCTCAGGCAGGAGGCCGAAGGGTTGCGGCAGATGCGGTGACACGGCGCAGCGGCCCTCCCGGGCCGGCCGATGGGCCATAAAACAAGCATGCGTGATTGCTTTTTCTGCCACAGGGTGTCAACCTGCTCACCGACGGCGAACGTTGGGCCACCTGTGGGGGTAGGCGTGCACGTGGGGTCGCGGGTGCGGGCGGTGGGCGGGGGGCCGGTGCTGCGGGTCGGGAACGCGTCGGGGTTCTACGGCGACCGGTTCTCGGCGATGCGCGAGATGCTCACCGGCGGGCCGCTGGACGTGCTCACCGGGGACTACCTGGCCGAGCTGACCATGCTCATCCTGGCGCGGGACCGGCTGAGGGATCCCTCGCTCGGGTACGCCAGGACGTTCCTGCGGCAGCTGGAGGAGTGCCTTGGGCTGGCGCTGGAGCGCGGGGTGCGGATCGTGGTCAACGCCGGCGGGCTCAATCCGGCGCGACTGGCCGACGCCGTGCGGGAGTTGGCGAAGGGCCTCGGGCTGGACGCGGCGGTCGGGCACGTCGAGGGCGACGACCTGCTGCCGCGCCGGGCGGAACTGGGGCTTCCCGAGGGGCTGTTGGCCGCCAACGCCTATCTGGGGGCGTTCGGTGTCGCGGAGTGCCTGCGGGCCGGGGCGGACGTGGTGGTGACCGGGCGGGTCACCGACGCTTCGCTGGTCGTGGGGCCGGGGATCGCGTGGTTCGGCTGGGGCGCGGGGGACTTGGACGCGCTCGCGGGCGCCACGGTGGCCGGGCACGTGCTGGAGTGCGGGGCGCAGGCCACCGGCGGGAACTACGCGTTCTTCCGCGAGCACGACGTCACCCGGCCGGGCTTCCCGCTGGCCGAGCTGCACCCGGACGGCTCCAGCGTCATCACCAAGCATCCGGGGACCGGCGGCGCCGTGACCGTCGGCACCGTCACCGCCCAACTCCTCTACGAGACCGCCGGTCCGCGCTACCCCGGGCCGGACGTCACGGCCCGCCTGGACACCGTCCGGCTCACCGGGCAGGGGCCGGACCGGGTGCGGATCGACGGGGTGCGCGGCGAGCCGCCGCCGGCCACCCTCAAGGCCGGACTGAACCGGCTCGGCGGCCACCGCAACGAGGTGGTGTTCGTGCTCACCGGGCTCGACATCGAGGCGAAGGCGGCACTCGTCCGACGGCAGTTCGAGGACGCGCTGGTGCGTCGGCCCGCCGAGCTGCGCTGGACCCTCGCCCGTACCGACCACGCCGACGCCGCCACCGAGGAGGCCGCCTCCGCGCTGCTGCGGCTCACCGCCCGGGACCGCGACCCCGACCGGGTGGGCCGGGAACTCGGCCGGACGGCCGTGGAGTTGGGGCTGGCCGGGTACCCGGGCTTCCACCTCGCCGCGCCACCCGGACCGGGCGCGCCGTACGGGGTGTTCGAGGCGGCGTACGTCGACCCGGCGGCCGTCGAGCACACCGCCGTGCTGCCGGACGGGCGGCGCGTGGGCATCCCGCCCGCGCCGGTCACCACGCCCGTCACCGCGGCGGAGCCGGCACCCGTGGAGGAGCGGGCGGGCGGAGCCGGGGACCTCGGCCCCACCCGCCGCGCCCCGCTCGGCCTGGTGGCCGGCGCCCGCAGCGGCGACAAGGGCGGCGACGCCACCCTCGGCGTCTGGGCCCGCGACGAACCCGGCCGGCGCTGGCTCGCCCGCACCCTCACCACCGACCGGCTGCGCGAACTCCTCCCGGAGACGGCCGGGTTGCCGATCACCCGGCACCAGCTGCCGAACC
This sequence comes from Kitasatospora sp. NPDC004723, assembly GCF_040609255.1. Taxonomy (NCBI): domain Bacteria; kingdom Bacillati; phylum Actinomycetota; class Actinomycetes; order Kitasatosporales; family Streptomycetaceae; genus Kitasatospora; species Kitasatospora sp. NPDC004723. The sequence goes on from NZ_JBEXJT010000040.1 coordinate 31,479, forward strand.
TGCGCGCGCTCAGCTTCACGATCACCGGCCTGCTCGGCGAGGGTGTCGCCGCCCAGCACCGCTTCGACCCGCAGGCCAAGGCGCTGGGGGAGTGGCTGCGCTCGCGCCACCTCGACATCCCGGAGGCCCTGCTGTGACCGTCCTGCCCACCTGCCTGGACCCCGGCGGCGCCGAGTACACCGCCCACCGGGAGGCGATGCTCGCCCGGCTCGCCGACCTGGACGCCGAGCACGCCAAGGCGCTGGCCGGCGGCGGCCCCGGCTACGTCGAACGCCACCGAGGGCGGGGCAAACTGCTCGCCCGCGAGCGGATCGAGCTGCTGATCGACGAGGACTCGCCGTTCCTGGAGCTCTCCCCGCTCGCCGCCTGGGGCAGCGACCACCCGGTCGGCGCCGCGCTGGTCACCGGCATCGGCACCGTCGAGGGCGTCGAGTGCGTGATCACCGCCAACGACCCGACCGTGCGCGGCGGGGCGTCCAACCCGTGGACCCTGCGCAAGGCACTGCGCGCCAACGGGATCGCCCTGGCCAACCGCCTCCCGCTGGTCAACCTGGTCGAGTCCGGCGGTGCCGACCTGCCCAGCCAGAAGGAGATCTTCATCCCCGGCGGCGCGCTCTTCCGCGACCTCACCCGGCTGTCCGCCGCCGGGATCCCCACCGTCGCCGTGGTGTTCGGCAACTCGACGGCCGGTGGCGCCTACGTGCCCGGCATGTCGGACCACACCGTGATGGTCGCCGAGCGGGCCAAGGTGTTCCTCGGCGGGCCGCCGCTGGTACGGATGGCCACCGGCGAGGAGTCCGACGACGAGTCGCTCGGCGGCGCCGACATGCACGCCAGGGTCTCCGGCCTGGCCGACCACTTCGCGCTCGACGAGCCGGACGCGCTGCGGCTGGCCCGCCGGATCGTCGCCCGGCTCGACCACCGCAAGCCGGGACCGGGCCCCGACCCCGCCGCCGAGCCGCCGAAGTACCCCGAGGAGGAACTGCTCGGCATCGTCCCCGGCGACCTCAAGGTGCCCTTCGACCCGCGCGAGGTGATCGCCCGGATCGTCGACGGCTCCGACTTCGACGAGTTCAAGCCGCGCTACGGCACCAGTCTCGCCACCGGCTGGGCCCGGCTGCACGGCTACCCGGTCGGCGTCCTGGCCAACGCGCAGGGCGTGCTGTTCAGCCAGGAGTCGCAGAAGGCCGCCCAGTTCATCCAGCTCGCCAACCAGCGCTCGACGCCGCTGCTGTTCCTGCACAACACCACCGGCTACATGGTCGGCCGGGACTACGAGCAGGGCGGCATCATCAAGCACGGCGCGATGATGATCAACGCCGTCGCCAACTCCACCGTCCCGCACCTGTCCGTGCTGATGGGCGCCTCCTACGGCGCGGGCCACTACGGCATGTGCGGGCGGGCCTTCGAGCCGCGGTTCCTGTTCGCCTGGCCGAGCGCCAAGTCGGCCGTGATGGGCGCGCAGCAGCTCGCCGGGGTGCTGTCGATCGTCGCCCGGCAGTCCGCGGCGGCCAAGGGGCGCCCGTACGACGAGGAGGCGGACGCCGCCGTACGGGCCGTGGTGGAGCAGCGGATCGAGGCCGAGTCGCTGCCCGCCTTCCTCTCCGGGCGGCTCTACGACGACGGGGTGATCGACCCGCGCGACACCCGCACCGTGCTCGGGCTCTGCCTCTCCGCGATCCACAACGCGCCGGTCGAGGGCGCCACCGGCTACGGCGTCTTCCGGATGTAGGGGAGAACCACATGATCACCAACCTGCTGGTCGCCAACCGGGGCGAGATCGCCCGCCGGATCTTCCGCACCTGCCGCGACCTCGGCATCGCCACCACCGCCGTGTACGCGGACCCGGACGCGGGAGCGCCGCACGTCCGGGAGGCCGACGCCGCCGTCCGGCTGCCCGGCGCGGCGCCCGCCGACACCTACCTGCGGGGAGCGCTGATCGTCGAGGCCGCGCTCACCGCCGGCGCCGACGCCGTGCACCCGGGTTACGGCTTCCTCTCCGAGGACGCCGGTTTCGCGCGGGCCGTGCGGGCGGCCGGGCTGGTCTGGGTCGGCCCGGAGCCGGCGGCGATCGAGGCGATGGGCTCCAAGACCGCCGCCAAACGCCTGATGGCCGCCGCCGGCGTGCCCGTGCTCGACGCGCTGGACGCGCCCACCGAGGCCGACCTGCCGCTGCTGGTCAAGGCGGCGGCCGGCGGCGGCGGGCGCGGCATGCGTGTGGTGCGCGCCCTCGCCGACCTGCCGACCGAACTCGCCGCCGCCCGCGCCGAGGCCGCCATGGCCTTCGGCCCGGACGAGGTGTTCTGCGAGCGCTACCTGCCCGCCGGCCGGCACGTCGAGGTGCAGCTGCTGGCGGACGCGCACGGCACGGTCTGGGCGGTCGGGGACCGGGACTGCTCGCTCCAGCGGCGCCACCAGAAGGTCGTCGAGGAGGCCCCCGCACCCGGGCTCGACCCGGCGGTGCGCGCCGCCCTGCACGAGGCCGCGGTGACCGCCGCCAAGGCGATCGGCTACACCGGCGCCGGGACGGCCGAGTTCCTGCTCGGACCGGACGGCCGCGGCTGGTTCCTGGAGATGAACACCCGGCTGCAGGTCGAGCACCCGGTCACCGAGGCGGTCACCGGCCTCGACCTGGTCGCCCTGCAACTCGCGGTGGCCGAGGGCGGCTCCCTGCCGGGTCCGACCGCCCCGCCGATCACCGGCCACGCGATCGAGGCCCGGCTCTACGCCGAGGACCCGGCGCACGACTGGCGGCCCGCCACCGGTACCCTGCACCGCCTCGAACTCACCGTCCCGCACGAGGAGTTCACCGGCCGAGGGGTCCGGCTGGACTCCGGCGTCGGGGACGGCTGCGCGATCACCCCGCACTACGACGCGATGCTCGCCAAGGTGATCGCCTGGGCACCGACCCGGCCAGCCGCCGCCCGGCGGCTGGCGGACGCGCTCGCCCGCGCCCGGATCCACGGGCCCGCGACCAACCGGGCGTCGCTGGTCCGTGCGCTGCGCCACCCGGCGTTCCTGGCCGGACGGCTGCACACCGGCTTCCTGACCGAGCACGCCGACGCCCTGACCGCCCCGCCCGACCCGCACGGCGAGCGGCTCGCCGCCCTGGCCGCCGCGCTCGCCGACGCCGCCGCCCGCCGCACCGCGCTGCCCTCCGGCTGGCGCAACCTGCCCTCCCAGCCGCAGCTCAAGCGCTACCGGACCGAGGACGGCGCCGAGCGGGAGGTCCGCTACCGGCTCACCCGCGCCGGGCTGTGGGCCGAGGGCCACCCGGACGTCGAACTGCTCGACGCCGCGCCCGGCCTGGTCGTGCTGCGCGAGGGCGGGGTGCGGCGCGCCTACCGGGTCGCCCGCTACGGGGACCGGGTGCACATCGACACCCCCGCCGGCGCCACCGCGCTCACCGCCCTGCCGCGCTTCGCGGACGCCCCGGTGCGCACCGACCCCGGTGCGCTGCTCGCCCCGATGCCCGGCACCGTGGTGCGCACCACCGCCGCCGTCGGCGACGCCGTCACCGCCGGCCAACCGCTGCTCGTGCTGGAGGCGATGAAGATGGAGCACCGGATCACCGCCCCCGCCGACGGGATCCTGGTCGAACTGCGCGCCGCCCCGGGCCGGCAGGTCGAGACCGGCACCCTGCTCGCCGTCGTGAAGCCCCCGGCACCGTCGCCCCTGCAGCCGCTCGCACCGTCCCCCGAAGAGGTCTGAGGAAGGACCGCGCATGTCCGCCATCGGCAGCCAGCTCCTCGAAACCCCCGAACGCCGCGCCCTGCGTCGCGCCGTCGCGGCCCTCGGCGCCCGCTACGGTTCCGCGTACCACCTCGCCCGGGCCCGGGCCCACGAACCCGCCGAGGAACTCTGGTCCGAGGCCGGCAAGTCCGGCTACCTCGGCGTCAACCTCCCCGCCGAGTACGGCGGGGGCGGCGGCGGGATCGGCGACCTCGCGATCGTCCTGGAGGAACTCGGCACCGCCGGCTGCCCGTTGCTGCTGCTGATCGTCTCCCCGGCGATCTGCGGCACCGTGATCGCCCGCTACGGCACCGAGGAGCAGAAGCGCCACTGGTTGCCCGGCCTCGCCGACGGCAGCCGCCGGATGGCCTTCGGCATCACCGAACCGGACGCCGGCTCCAACTCCCACCGGATCTCCACCGTCGCCCGGCGCGACGGCGCGGACTGGCTGCTGACCGGCCGCAAGGTGTTCGTCTCCGGCATCGACCACTGCGACGCCGTGCTGTTCGTCGCCCGCACCGAGGACGCCCGCACCGGGCGGCTGAAGCCCGCGCTGTTTGTCGTCCCGCGCGACGCGCCCGGCTTCGAGTACCGCCCCATTCCGATGGAACTCGTCGCCCCCGAACGGCAGTTCCAGGTCTTCCTGGACGACGTCCGGCTGCCCGCCGACGCACTGGTCGGCGACGAGGACGCCGGACTGCTCCAGCTGTTCGCCGGCCTCAACCCCGAGCGGATCATGACCGCCGCGTTCTCCCTGGGCCTCGCCCGCCAGGCGCTCGGCAAGGCCGTCGAGTACGCCCGCACCCGCACCGTCTGGTCCACCCCGATCGGCGCCCACCAGGGCCTCGCGCACCCGCTCGCCCAGTGCGCGGTGGAGATCGAACTGGCCCGGCTGATGACCCAGAAGGCCGCCCTGCTCTACGACGCGGGCGAGGACGCCGCCGCCGGGGAGGCCGCCAACATGGCCAAGTACGCGGCCGGTGAGGCCGCCGCCCGCACCGTCGACCAGGCCGTGCAGACGCTCGGCGGCAACGGCCTCACCCAGGAGTACGGGCTCGCCGCGCTGCTCACCGCCACCCGGGTCGGGCGGGTCGCCCCGGTCAGCCGCGAGATGGTCCTCAACTACGTCGCCCAGCACACCCTCGGCCTGCCGAAGTCCTACTGAGGTCCGGCTGAAGTCCCGCCGAGGTCCCGCCGAGGTCCCGCCTGTGTCCCGCCGAGGTCCCGCCTGCGTCCACCGACCTCCGCCGACGGCGCGGAGTCTCGAACGGATCGTCGCATCATCGTTCTGACATCTGACCGAACCCCCCGCGCGGGAACCCCCTCGACCCGCCCCCACCTCGGAATTCGCCATACCGCGCCACCCCCGCGCCCCGCGCGCTCCGCCAAACGTCCGTCACTGGGGCGCACCGGGCGCCCACTGTCCGTATGCTCCTGTCCGCACGCCGCACGGCCGGTCGCAACGACCTCCAGCCGGCCGTCCCGCCCCGCGCCAACAACCGCACAGGAGGCACGCCTTGGTGTTCCACAGCGAGTTCCCGGACGTCGGCATCGTCGACCTCGCCCTGCACGACGCCGTCCTCGGCGAGGCCGAGCGGCACGGCGACCGGCCCGCCCTCATCGACGGGATCACCGGCGAGACCGTCAGCTACGCACAACTCGCCCACGCCGTCCGGCGGGTGGCCGCCGGACTCGCCGAGGCGGGCGTCCGCCAGGGCGACGTGGTGGCCCTGTTCAGCCCCAACAGCATCCGCTACCCGATGGCGTTCTTCGGAGCCACCCGGGCCGGTGCCACCGTCACCCCGGTCTCCTCGCTCACCACCCACGGCGAACTCGCCGTCCAGCTCGCCGACAGCGGCGCCCGCTGGCTGATCACCGTCTCGCCGTTCCTGCCCACCGCCCGCGCCGCCGCCGAGCGGATCGCCGCCGAGGGCCGCCCGCTCGCCGGGATCGTCGTCCTGGACGGCGCCGAGGGCCACCTCTCCCTCGCCGACCTGCTCGCCGCCACCGGCCCCGAGCCCGAACTCGCCCTCGACCCGGCCGAGTCCATCGCCGTCCTGCCCTACTCCAGCGGCACCACCGGTCTGCCCAAGGGCGTGATGCTCACCCACCGCTCGATCGCCACCAACCTCGCCCAGACCGACGCCGTCTTCCGCCCCAAGCCCGGCGAGCGCGTCCTCGCGGTCCTGCCCTTCTTCCACATCTACGGTCTCGCCGCCCTGCTCCACCAGCCGCTGCGCTGCGGCGCCACCGTCGTCGTCCTGCCCCGCTTCGACCTGGAGCAGTTCTGCCGCACCGTGCAGGACCACCGCGTGCAGTCCGTGCTCGCCGCCCCGCCGATCGTGCTCGCCCTGGCCAAGCACCCGGTCGTCGAGCAGTTCGACCTCTCCTCCGTGGAGTACCTGCTGTGCGCCGCCGCCCCGCTGGACGGCGAACTCGCCGAGGCCTGTGCCCGCCGGCTCGGCCTGTCGCACATCCTCCAGGGCTACGGCATGACCGAGCTCTCCCCGGTCTGCCACGTGATGGACCCGACCGACCCGGACCCCTCCCCGGGCTCGGTCGGCCGGATGGTGCCCTCCACCGAACTGCGGGTCACCGCCCTCGACGGCACCGGCGCCGACCTCGGCACCGGCGAACGCGGCGAGCTGCTGATCCGCGGCCCGCAGGTGATGAAGGGCTACTTCGGCCGCCCCTCCGACACCGCCGCCACCGTCGACGACGACGGCTGGCTGCACACCGGCGACATCGGCTTCGTCGACGAGCGCGGCTACCTCTACATCGTCGACCGGGTCAAGGAGCTGATCAAGTACAAGGGCTACCAGGTCGCCCCCGCCGAACTGGAGGCGCTGCTGCTCAGCCACCCGCAGATCGCCGACGCCGCCGTGATCGGGGTGCGCGACGCCGAGGGCACCGAGAGCCCCAAGGCCTTCGTGGTCCGCGCCCCCGGCAGCGCCCTCACCGAACAGGAGGTCACCGCCTTCGTGGCCGGCCAGGTCGCGCCGTACAAGAAGGTGCGGGCCGTGGAGTTTCTGGACGCCGTCCCGAAGTCCGCGGCCGGCAAGATCCTGCGCCGCGAGCTGCGCGAGCGCGAGGCGGCCGCCGCCCGCTGAACCGGCCGCCCGGCGACTCCCGGTGCGGCCGTCCCACCGGCCGCACCGCCGCTCACCAGCGTCCGCGGGGCCACCGTCTGCGAGGATCGACCGGCCGACACCGCCGCACGGACAGGAACCGCCGCCGCCGATGACCACCCACCCGGGCGCCGCCCGCACCCCCCGGCAGGACCGCAGCCGCGCCACCCGCGCCCGGCTGCTCGCCGCGGCGGTCGACTGCCTCGCCGAGCTCGGCTGGAACGGCTCCACCGTCGCCGTCGTCGCCGAACGCGCCGGCGTCTCCCGGGGCGCGGCCCAGCACCACTTCCCGACCCGCGAGGACCTCTTCACCGCGGCCGTCGAACACGTCACCGCCGAACGGCTGGCCGCCGTCCGGGCCCACGCCGACGCACTGCCCGCCGCCGGGCCGGCCCGCACCGAGGCGGTCGTCGACATGATCGTCCGCCTCTACACCGGCCCGCTGTTCCGCGCCGCCCTCCACCTGTGGGTCGCCGCCGCCACCGAGGAACCGCTGCGCGAGCGGATCGTCGGCCTGGAGGGCCACGTCGGCCGCGAGGCCCACCGCGCCGCCGTCGAGTTCCTCGGCGCCGACGAGACGCACCCCGGCGTGCGCGAAACCGTGCAGGCCACCCTCGACATGGCCCGCGGCCTCGGCCTCGCCAATCTGCTCACCGACGACAGCGCCCGGCGATCCGGAGTGATCCGGCAGTGGGCGGGCCTTCTGGAGAGTACGCTGCGGCCGGTAGGCCCATGACGCCCGTACACCTGGACGACCCGCGCCCCTCACCAAGGGGTCGCCGGGCGGCCGATGTCCGTGCAGTCTGGAGAAGAACCCCGGCCGCACGGACCCACGAGGCCCGTCCGGCCGGGCACGAGCCGAACCGGGGTACAGCCTGATCATGCGGAGAGACGAGTGGGACGCCACCAACGCCACCGGCCCCGGAGCCGGCGCCACGCCCGCACGCCTGGACGGCCATCGCCTCCTTCCGCTCGCCACCGCCCTGCTCCAGGACGACGGCCTCATCCTGCACTGGAGTGAGGACGCCGAGGCCCTGCTCGGCTGGACCGCCGACGAGGCGGTCGGCAGCCACGCCGCCCGGCTGCTCACCGAGGACGACAGCCGCCCCGAGGTCCTCGAACTCTTCGCGCGCATCCTCGGCGGCAAGGGCTGGTCCGGCATCTACCCACTGCGCCACCGCGACGGCCACACCGTCGAGCTGGAGTTCCGCACCTACCCGATCGCCGGCCCCGGCGGCACCCTGCTGGTGCTCGCCACCGCCTCCGACACCGCCGCCCTGCACCGGGTCGAGGCCGACCTCGCCGTCCTCGACGGCATCTTCGGGCAGTCCCCGATCGGCATGGCCGTCTACGACACCGAGCTGCGCTACGTCCGGCTCAACGAGTCCCTGGCCCGGATGAACGGCCTGCCCGTCGCCGACCACCTCGGACGGCGGATCAGCAGCATCCTGCCCGGCATCAACAGCACCGAGATAGAACAGCTCATGAAGCAGGTGCTGGCCACCGGCCGGCCCGTGGTCGACGCCCGCTCGCACGGCCGCGTCCCCGGCGACCCGCGCCGCGACCGCGCCTGGTCCGCCTCCTACTTCCGGCTGGAGGACTCCGCCGGCCGGGTCTTCGGCGTCTGCTCCTCGATCATCGACGTCACCGAGCGCTTCCAGGCCGAGGCCCGCGCCGCCCGCGCCCAGGAACGCCTCGCCACCATCGCCGAGGCCACCGCCCGGATCGGTACCACCCTCGACCTCCAGCGCACCGCCGAGGAGCTCATCGAGGCCGTCGTCCCCCGGTTTGCCGACTTCGCCACCGTCGACCTGCTGGAGACGGTGCTGCGCGGCGCCGAACCCACCCCCATCCCGGAGGACCGCCCCGTCCAGCTGCGCGCCCTCGCCGTCGGCGAGGCCTACGAGAGCGGGCTCGTGCACGCCGTCGACGTCGTCGGCGAGGTCTCCGAGTACGCCCCGGAACGCAGCTACAACCAGTGCCTGCGCAGCGGCCGCCCGCTGCTGCGCGCCCACGTCGACGCCGAGGTGCTGCGCGGACTGGTCGCCAGCCCGGACCGGGTCGCCCCCGGCCTCGCCGCCGGCATCCACTCCTACCTGATGCTGCCGGTCACCGCCCGGGGCATGGTGCTCGGCGGCGCCGAGTTCATCCGCATGCGCAACCCCGAGCCGTTCACCTCCGCCGACGTCGCCCTCGCCGAGGAACTCGTCGCCCGCACCGCCCTCGCCATCGACAACGCCCGCCTCTACCGCCGCGAGCGGGAGACCGCGCTCACCCTCCAGCGCAGCCTGCTGCCCCAGGAGATCCACCGCACCCTCGGCCTGGAGATCGCCTACCGCTACCTGCCCTCCAGCGTCACCAGCGAGGTCGGCGGCGACTGGTTCGACGTCGTCCCGCTCTCCTGCGGCAGGGTCGCGCTGGTCGTCGGCGACGTCATGGGCCACGGCATCCGGGCCGCCGCCACCATGGGCCAGCTGCGCACCGTCGCCCGCACCCTGGCCACCCTCGACATGCCGCCCGAGCAGGTGCTCACCCGGCTGGACGAGACCGCCTCAGGCATCGGCGAGGGCCAGTTCGCGACCTGTATCTGCGCCGTCTACGACCCGCTGGAGCGCACCCTCCAGGTCGCCTCGGCCGGCCACCTGCCGCCCGTCTGGGTCGCCCCGGACGGCACGCCCCGCCGGGTCGAGATGCCGCCCGGCGTGCCGCTCGGCGTCGGCGGGGTGGCCTTCGAGTCGATCGAGTTCGCGCTCCCCGAGGGCGGCATGGTCACCCTCTACACCGACGGCCTGGTCGAACGGCGCGGGCAGGACCTCGACGACGGCATCGACCTGCTCGCCCGCACCCTGTCCGGCTCCGGCCGGACCCTGGAGGAGAACTGCGACGCCGTGCTCGGCGCGCTGGTCAGCGGCGGCAGCGACGACGACATCGCGATGATCATGGCCCGGGTACTGCCGCTGCCCGCCGACCGGGTCGCCACCCTCCCGCTCACCGGCGGCGGCCGGCTGCCGGGCCAGGCCCGCCGCTTCACCCGCGCCACGCTCGACGCCTGGGGCCTGAGCGCGCTCTGCGACTACGCCGAGCTGCTGGTCAGCGAGCTGGTCACGAACGCCCTGCTGCACGCCGACGCCCCGCGCCGGCTGCGGCTCTTCCGTGACCGGGTGCTCACCGTGGAGGTCGCCGACACCGGCGGCCAGACGCCCCAGCTGCGCCCCTTCGCCGAGCAGGACGAGGGCGGCCGGGGCATGTTCCTGGTCAACGAGCTCGCCCAGCGCTGGGGCAGCCGGCTGACCCGGGACGGCAAGGTGGTCTGGGCGGAGCTGGAACTGCCCTTCGGCACCGTCTGAGCAGCCTGTCCGAGCAGCCTGTCCGAGCAGCCCGTCCGAGCCGCTCGTCCGGGCTGCCCGGGACTTCGCCGGACATGACGGTTCCCCGCACCCCCGGTGGGGGTACGGGGAACCGTTCTGGATCAGGCGCTCGCCTTCTCCGGCGTCTGCTCCCGCACCGTCGCCGTCTCCTGCGACGGCTCCGCCGCCGATCCGCCGCTCAGCCCCCGCAGCAGCCGCCAGGCGAGGACCGCCGCGCCCAGCAGCATCACGCCCGCCACGATCCCGGCCGTGTTCAGGCCGTGCACGAAAGACTCCTTGGCGCTCGCCAGCAGCGGCCCGGCCAGGGTGTCCGGCAGCCCGTGCGCGGCCTCCACCGCGCCGCCCAGCGATGCCCCGGCCTGTGCGGCCGCCGCCGGGTCGGTCCCGGCCGGGACGACCAGCCGGTCCACGTACAGCGTGCCGACCAGCGAGCCGACCAGGGCGATGCCGAGCGCGGTGCCCAGCTCGTAGGCGGTCTCGGAGACCGCCGAGGCGGCGCCCGCCTTGTCGGCGGGGGCGGCGCCGAGCACCAGGTCCGCGCCGAGCGTGTAGACCACGCCCTCGGCCGTGCCGACCAGCAGGAAGGAGACGGCCATCACCAGGTAGGTGGTGTCCTGCTGGACCCAGCCGAGTATGCCGATCCCGGCACCCATCACCAGCAGACCGAGGGTGAGCGCCGCCCGGGCCCCGGTGCGGCGCACCAGCCAGGCGGTCAGCAGACCGCCGGCCATCGCGCCGGCGAAGGCGGGCAGCTCGGCCAGCCCCGCCTTCAGCGGCGGGTAGCCGCGGACCAGCTGGAGGTACTGGGAGGTCACGAAGACCACGCCGGAGAGCCCGACCAGCGCGATCAGCGAGGCCAGCACGGCGGCCGTGAAGCGCCGGTTGCGGAAGAGCCGGACGTCGAGCAGCGGGGTCTCCAGCCGCAGCTGGCGGCGGACGAAGACGATCAGCGCCAGCGCGCCCAGCAGGCCCGCGACCGGCACGTCCCAGCGGGCGACACCGTGCGCCGCGGCCTCCTTGATCGCGTAGACCACGCCGATCACCCCGGCCAGCGACAGCAGCACGCTCAGCACGTCCCAGCGGCCCGGCTTCGGGTCCTTGGACTCCGGCAGCAGCCAGGCGCCGAAGACCAGCAGCAGCGCCAGCACCGGGATGTTCAGTAGGAACACCGAGCCCCACCAGAAGTGCTCCAGCAGCACGCCGCCGACCACCGGACCGAGCGCGGCACCGGCGGAGGCGGCGGCGCCCCAGATGCCGATCGCGGTGGCCCGCTCGCGGTCGTCCGGGAAGAGCGTGCGGATCAGCGAGAGGGTGGACGGCATGATGGTCGCCCCGGCCACGCCGAGCAGCACCCGGGCCAGGATCAGCCAGCCGGCGCTGGGCGCGTACGCGGCGAGCAGCGAGGCGGCGCCGAACGCGGTGGCACCGGCCAGCAGCAGCCGCTTGCGGCCGATCCGGTCGCTGAGCGAGCCCATCGAGACCAGCAGGCCGGCCAGGACGAAGGAGTAGGCGTCGCCGATCCAGAGCAGCTGGGTGCCGCTGGGGCGCAGGGTCTCGCTGATCGAGGGGATGGCCAGGGACAGGACGGTCGCGTCGACGGCGACCAGGGTGACGGCCAGGACGAGGACGGCGAGGCCGGTCCAGCGCTGGCGGGGCCGGAGGTGGACGGTGCTGCTCATGGGTATCGGTATCCGGTTTCCGGGCCGAGGTGCGGTGGACGGGGGGTGGGGGATCAGTGCGGTCGCGGGGTGCGCAGGGCGCCGCCGAGGAAGAGCTCGGCCAGCGAGGAGGTGGCGTCGCGCGGGGCCAGCCGGCCGTCCTGGACGGCCCAGCCGATCCCGGCGAGCAGGTCGAAGAACGCCTCGCTGAGCCAGGCCGCGGAGAGCTCGATGCGGAACACCCCCTGCTGCTGTCCGCGCAGGAAGAGCGCGTGCAGCCGGGCCATCTGGGCCTCCCAGAGCTCGTTGACCGCCTCGTCGTCGTAGAGCTGGCTCTCGCCGGTCAGGTAGGCGCAGAGCATGGCGTCCGGGACGACCGCCTCGGTGAGCCGGCGCAGCGCGTCGTGCGCGTCGCCCTCCTCGACGGCGGCGGTGTCGAACGCCGCGGCGAGGCGCTGCAGCGCGAGCATGCCGACCTCGCGGATCAGCGCCTCCCGCCCCGGGAAGAGCCGGTGCAGGGTGGCGCGGCTGATGCCCGCGGCGCGGGCGATCTCGTCGAGGTGGGCGGTCGGGCGGCGGGAGAGCACGCCGACGGCGGCTTCGAGCACGGAGTCACGGTCGGTGGCCATGGAACGAGTGTACGTCACATGAGACGTGGGTGTCTCAGAATTGATTCCGGCGTCTCGTTCGAGGCGTGAGCGTACCGGGGCCGGACGACAGAGAACCGGGGACGGCGGTTGCCGTCCCCGGTTCTCTGTCCTCCGGCCCGTCCCGGCCGGTCAGCTCTGGTTGTAGAAGCCGGTTTCGTCGAGCGGGCGGTCGATCACCATCACCTCGACGTCCGCCGGGGTGAGCAGGAACACCCGGCGGGCGATCCGCTCGATGCCGCCACGGGTGCCGAAGATCAGACCGGAGGCGAAGTCGACCATGCGCTTGGCCTCGGCCTCCTCCATCTCGGTGAGGTCCATGACCACCGGGGTGCTCGCCCGGATGTGCTCGCCGACCGTGCGGGCCGCCTCGAATCCGGTCGGCCGCAGGGAGACGATCTTTGTGGGGGCGGGGGAGGACGGTACCGTCTCCTGCTCGACCCACTCGTCCTCGTACACCGCGGCCGGGTAGCTCCCGGAGGGCATCAGCCACCCGTTGTGGTGCTCGTCGCGAAGTGCTCCCATGCCGCGCCTCCCTGCCTCTGTTCCGATACAGGTCCCCCGGTGCGCGTGCCCTTTTGACACGTCATCCACTCGTCGGAACTGTCCGAGTATCGCACTGATCACCGGTGTCGTGCCCGCTCGCGCCGTCCGTACGAGTCGCGCCGCGCCGACGGTCCGGGCGGACCCGGGCATCAGAAGGACGCGGGAGAAGGACGTACGGTTGCGCGCGTAGAAGATATCGGTCGGGTCCACCGGGCAATTGACCTTCTGTCAACAATGCGGGAACGATTTCACACGGGACCGACAACGGCCCCGTCCGGCCGAGCGCATCGGCGTGTCCCGCGCCCGGCGTGCCGCCCCGGGCGCCCCGCGCTCAGGCCTGGACCGCGCGCCGCCGCCGGACGGCCGCCCGCACCACGGGGACCAGGCCCGCGACGCCGATCAGCCCGATCAGCCCGGCCGAGAGCAGGAAACCGGTCGACCCCGGCTCGCGCGCGGTGGCCGCCGCGGCGACGTAGACCGCCGTGACCGGGACCACCCCGAGCGCGGTCGCGAGGATGAACGCCGGGAAGCGGACCCCGGAGACGGCCGCGCCGTAGGTGGCCGCCTGGAACGGCAGGCCGGGGAGGAGCCGGAGCAGCAGGACGCTGCGGAACCCCTGGTCGGTGAAGCGCCGGTCGATCGCCAGCAGCATCCGCCCGCGCAGGAAGCGCCGGAGCGCGTCCTGCCCCAGCCAGCGGGCCAGGCCGAAGGCGACCGCGGCCCCGAGCGTGGTGCCCAGCACGGCCAGCAACAGTCCCTGCTGCACGCCGAGCAGCAGCCCGGCGGCCGCGTTCAGGGCCGGCCGGGGGAAGAAGGCCACCGTGCCGACCGCGTACACCGCGGTGAACAGCGGAACGCGCCAGTACCAGGGCGTCCCGGTGAACAGACTGCCGTCGAGCAGGGCGGTCGGGCTCCACAGCAGCAGCGAGGCCGTCGCCGCGCCGAGGATCGCCACCAGCAGGGCGAACCGCGGCCACGGCGAACGCTCCGGCGGGTCGGCCGGGGCGGGACCGGGCGGAGGCGGGGAGGTCACGGGTTCGGGCACGGCCCGAGCCTAACCGGGCGCCCGGCCCGTCCGGCACACGGGTGCGGGGCGGACCGGGCGCGGGGAGGGGTCAGCGCCAGCGCTGGTTGTCGTCGGTACTGCGCCACCACCGGCCGACCGGCGCCCGGCGTCCGGGTTGTTCCCGAAGACGTCCAGGTCGTGCACGTACCAGGCCTGGTCGAGCCCGCGGTTGCAGGTCCACTGGACGGCCTGGGTGCCCGGGTGCCCGGGTGCTGCGGTAGGTGCGCACGGTGATCTCCCGGGTGACTGGATGCACTCCACTGCCGGCCGGGGGCGGGTGGTCAGGAGGTCGGGCCCGAGGTGAAGTTCGAGGGGATCCAGATCTGGTTGTAGGCGACGGGCACGTCGATCGGGTTCCACTGGATGACGGGCGCGCCGTCCTCCTTGCTGCCGAAGGCGACGTCGAGCACGAGCGCGCTGTTCACGTTCGCGTAGCGGCGCGTCCCGGAGTGCATCAGGTTCTCGGCCCACTGCTGGTTGGTGCCGCCGTTGCAGCGCCACACCACGGGCTGGGTGCCGGGCTCGGTGCTGTAGCCGGGGACGTCCAGGCACGTTCCGCTGTTCACGTTGACCAGGATGCCGCCGGCGACCCGGAACCACTTCTGGTTGGCGCCGCCGTGGCAGGTCCACTGGCGGACGGGGGCGCCGTCGTCGGTGCGCCAGTCGGCCACCTCCAGGCACTTGCCGGAGTTGAGGTTCGTGATGGCGAACGGTTCGGAGGGCGGGGTGGGGTGGGAGGTGTCGGCCTGCGCGGCGGGGGCGGCGAGGGCGAGTGCCGTGCTGAGGGCGAGCAGGACGGCGGCGGGGCGGATGGACATGGGACTCCTCAGGGGTGATCGGTCCCGGTGCCGGGACGGCGGCGCGTCCCGGCACCGGGGGCGCTGTCAGAAGGAAGGCAGGGTGACATGGGCGGCGCCGGGTGAGACCACGACGGCCGCGGCGGCGGTGGCGAGTGCGCCGAGGGCCGCGCCGAGGCGGCGTCTTCGCGCGGGGGCGTCTTCGGTCACGGATGCCCTCCTGAGGTGCGACGGGTGGTGCGCTCGGACAGGAAGCCGAGGAGTCGGAACCACGACTCCCTTGCGGCGTCGCGGTGTTGGACAGCCGTCAGTTCGAAATAGTTGTGCGGAGCCTGAGGAAAAGTCATGAACTCGTGTTCACACCCGGCTTCGGTGAGCGCGGCGTCGAAGGCGGCGACCGTGCTCGGCGGGATGTGCTCGTCGGCGCCGCCCCAGAAGGCGAGGATCGGTGCGCTCAAGCCGGCGGCGAGCTGGGTCGGCCCCGGGGCGCCGTTGACGGTGTCGGGGTAGCCGTAGAAGCCGACCGCGCCGGCCAGGCCGAAGCGCGGTGCGGCGGCGCGGAAGGCCTGGCGGCCACCGAAGCAGAAGCCGAGCGCGACGACCTTGGCGGCGCCCAGCGCGCGCAGCCGGCCGATGCCCGCGGTGAGATCGGCGTCGAGGCCCTCGGGCGTGAGGGCGAGCAGGTGCGGCAGCAGGTTCGGCAGCTCGCCGAATTCCGGCGCGCGGCCCTTCGGGTCGGCTCCGGCGGTGCGGCCGTAATAGCCGACGACGAGTGCCGGGAATCCCTGTTCGGCGAGCTGGACGGCGGTTCGCCGGTAGAAAGCGGAAAGGCCCTTGTTGTCCGGCAGCACGAGCACGCCCGGCCCGGCCGGGTGCTCCGGGCGGGCCAGGAAGGCGCCGAAAGCGGTGCCGTCGGCCGAGGTCAGGGTGAGGTCGGCGGTCTCGGCCAGGGTGTGGGTCGCGGGGGTGAAGACGGGCGGGGCGGCTTCGGCCTCGTAGCACATCGGAAATCCTTCGCAACAGCGGAACCGCCGGGCGCGCGGTGTGCGCGCCCGGCGGTTCGAGATGCTAGCGAGAATTCTCCGAGGAATTTCTCATCATATCGCAGGGGTATTTTTTCCGAAAGCGTTTTTCGATTCCGGAGTGATCACGCTTTCCGGGTCGGGGCCGTCCGTGGCCCGCCCCTCGGCCCGGCGCAGCGCGCCCGCGCTCAGCAGCAGGGCCACGGAGAGCGCGGTGACCACACCGAAGGAGACGGTCAGCGAGGTGGCCTGGGCGAGCCCGCCCACGATCGCCGGGGCGATCAGGCTCGAGGTGTAGGTGACGGTGGCGACGCCGGCGATGGCCTGGCTGGGGTTGCCGCCGCTGCGGCCGGCCGCGGCGAAGGCCAGCGGGACCACCACGGCGACGCCGATCCCGATCAGGGCGAAACCGGGGACGGCGAGCGCGGGCCGGTCGGCCGCGACCACCAGCAGCCCGCCGGCGGTGGCGATCGCACCGCTCAGCCGGGTGGCCCGGACGGCGCCCAGCCGGCGGATCACCGCGTCGCCGGCCAGCCGGCTGACCGCCATGGTGAGCGAGAACGCGGTGTAGGCGGCCGCCGCCACGGCGGGCGAGGCGCCGGTGACCTCACGCAGGTAGACGCCGCTCCAGTCCATCGAGGCGCCCTCGGCGAACACCGCGCAGAAGCCGACCAGTCCGATCGCCAGCGAACTGCGCGGCGGCAGCGCGAACCGCGGTGGCGCCTCGGCCTGTTCGGGCGCCCGCAGATCCGGCAGCGCGCGGCAGGCGGCTCGGGTGAGGGCGAGCAGGACGACGGCGGTGACGGCGATCTGCACCCGGGGGTCGAAGTCCTGATGGGCGGCCAGGATGCCGACGCCCGCCGCCACCAGACAGCCCGCGCTCCACATGCCGTGCAGCCCGGACATGATGGAGCGGCCGATCCGCTGCTCGATCTCCACGCCCTGCGCGTTCATCGCGACGTCCGACATGCCCGCCGCCGCGCCGTAGGCCAGCAGGAACAGGCAGAGCACCGGCAGGGAGGGGGCCAGTGAGGGCAGCGGGAGACCCAGGCAGCAGAGCGCCAGCAGTCCGCCCACCGCCGCCCGTCCGCCGTAGCGGTGCACGATCCGGCCGGCCAGCGGCATCGCGAGGGACGAGCCGATGGCCGGCATCACCAGGGCCAGGCCGAGTTGGCCGGGGGAGAGGCCGAGGTGGTCCTTGAGCCAAGGGATCCGGCTCGCGAAGGTGCCGCCGACGGCGCCGTGCACGGCGAAGGCGAGGGCGACGGCGATGCGGGCCCGGCGTGCGGCGCCCGGGTCGTCGAATGATGGTCCTGTGGTCGGGCTGGTGGTCATCCGGTTCTTCCCTCCCGGCCGCGCGCGGCGCGGCGGTGCCCTGGGGGTGGTGTGGGGGTGCGGTGGTGCCCGTCGACGTGGCAGCGGCGACGGTTCGATAAATTATCAGGAAGGGACCCTGATAGAAACACTCTGGAAGGATGTCCGGCCATGACCACCGCGCGTACGGCCACGCCGAGCACCGCCCGGGCGATCAACGACCGCTTGGCGCTCAACCTGCTGCTCGAGCAGGGACCCCTCACCGCGACCGAGCTGCGCGACCTCACAGGGCTCTCCCGGCCGACGGTCGCCGACCTGCTCGACCGGCTCCGGCGGACCGGACTGGTCGCCGTCGTCGGCGAACGCGGCGAGCAGCGCCGCGGCCCCAACGCCCGGCTCTACGCCCTGGTCGCCTCCCGCGCCCACCTCGGGGCCGTCGACGTGCGCTCCGGCGGCGTCACCCTGGTGGTCGCCGACCTGGCCGGGCAGACGCTGGCCGCCGCCGAGATCGCCGTCGCCGAGCCGGGGCCCGACGCCGCCGCCCACCGCGCCGCCGCCGACCGGATCGTCGCCGCCCTGCTCGACGCCGCCCGCCGGGCCGGCGTCGAGCACCTGCACACCGTCGCCGTCGGCGCCCCCGGCCTGGTCGACCCGGCCACCGGCCGGCTGCAGTCCACGGGCGTGCTGCCCGCCTGGCACGTCGAGCTCCTCGCCGCCCTGCGCGACCTGCCCGGCACCGATGTGATCCTGGAGAACGAGGTCAACCTCGCCGGCCGCGCCGAGTACCGGATCGGCGCCGCCCGCGGCCGGGACGACTTCGTGCTCGTCTGGCTCGGCCACAGCGTCGGCGCCGCCGTCGTCCTCGACGGCAAGCTGCGCCGCGGCGCCGGCGGCGGCACCGGTGAGATCTGCTTCCTGCCCGTCCCCGGCACCGTCTCCCTGCCCTCCGCGACCAGCTGCGAGGGCGGCTTCCACAGCCTCGCCGGCAGCGCCGCCGTCTGCGCGCTGGCCCGCGCCCACGGGCTGCCCGCCGGGGCGGCCGACGACGCCGCGGCCGCCGAGACCGCCGTCCGCGCGGCCCTCGACGCCCTCGGTGACGGGCTGCCGGGCGGGCCGTTCCTGGACGAGCTCGCCGAGCGGATCGCCCTCGGCGTCTCCGCGGTCTGCGTGGTGCTCGACCCCGGCTGCGTCGTACTCGGCGGCGAGATCGGCCGGGCCGGCGGCGCCGAGCTCGCCGCCCGGGTGGAGCGGCGGCTCGCCGGGCTCTCCCCACTGCGCACCGAGGTCCGCCCCGGCGAGGCGGGCGGCGGCGCGGTGCTCGGCGGCGCCGTGCTCACCGCCGGCGACGCCGCCCGACGGGACCTCTTCGGCGAACCCTAGGCGCCGTCCTCGAACTCCCGTCCTCGATCTCCCGTCGCCGAACTCCCGTCGTCCGCCCGGGGGCGTGCGGGCCCGGACGCGGCTCGGCGGGCGGGAGTCCGAGGGCAGCCCCTACGGGGGTGTGCGCCGGCGGTCGGCCGGTACGGCAGGATGGGCCGCGGGCCGCGACCGGGCGGGGGTGGACCAGGGGCTCCCGCTTGCCGGCCGACCGTCCGCACCACCGTCAGGAGTCGCAACCATGGGCCAGCCCGGGGCACCGGCCAACCCGTACCGCATCGGCGAGGCCGCCGCGCTGCTCGGCGTGAGCGCCGACACCATGCGGCGCTGGGTGGACGCCGGCCGGATCACCGCCGAGCGCGACGAGCACGGCCACCGGATCATCGCCGGCGCCGAGCTGGCCGCCTTCGCGCGGGAACTGGCCCGCCCCGAGACGGCCGCCGCGGAGGGCCGGCCCTCCTCGGCCCGCAACCGCTTCCCGGGCATCGTCACCGACGTGGTGCTCGGCGATGTCGCCGCCCAGGTGGAGATCCAGGCCGGACCGTTCCGGGTGGTGTCGCTGATCAGCCGGGAGTCGGCGGAGGAGCTGGAGCTGGTGCCGGGAGCGGCGGCCACGGCAGTCATCAAGTCCACCAATGTGATGATCGAACGCCGCTGAGCGCCCCGAGGAAGGGACCACCGATGCCCCACGAAGCGCTGCCGTCCACCCAGAGCGCGGTCTTCGCCATCGAGGCGATGGCCGCCCGGCACGGCCGCTCGGTGCGGACCAGCCATGACATCGGCCGCGACCAGACCTTCGCCGGCCTGGTCGGCGCCGACGAACCGGCCGGGATCCCGCACGAGGCGCTGGTCGAGATCACCGGACCGCCCGAGGTGACCGTTCGCCTCTTCGTCCACGACGAGGCCGTGGTCACCGTCGACACCATCGCCTTCGACGTGCCGCGGGACAGCGTCCCGGCCTTCCTGAACTCGGTCTGGACCGGCCTGGTCCACCTCAGGCAACGGGTCTTCCCGCCCTCCTGCACCATGATCGTCACCGTGCCGGGCGAGCGGAGCTACCGTGAGGCCGTCACCCTGTACACCCTGACCCCGTGGCTGGCGCGCAAGCTCCGCTGACCCCGGCCGCCCGGCCGCCCGGCCCACGCACCGAGGCGCCGCCCGCCGGGACCGCCGCCCGTCAGGACCGCCGCCCGCCGAGACCGCTGCTCGACCGCTGACCGGACCGAAGAACGGATCGATGAACGGACCGATGACCGCCTCCGCCGCCCGCCGCCGCCCCGTCCTCGCCGTCGCCCACCGCGGCGACCCGTACCGCCACCGCGAGAACACCCTGCCCTCCGTGGAGTCCGCGTTCGCCGCCGGAGCCGACGCCGTCGAAGTCGACGTCCAACTGACCCGCGACCGGGTCCCGGTCCTGCTGCACGACGCCACCCTCGAACGCCTCTGGGGCGACCCGCGCCCGCTCGCCCGGCTCACCGCCGAACAGCTCGACGCCTTCGACGACGGCCGGTACCGCGTGCCCACCCTCGCCGAGGCGCTCAAGGCCACCGCCGCCGCCGCGCCCGGCGCCAAGCTGCTCATCGACCTCGACGACGCGGGCCCGGCCGCCGCCACCTGGGAGGTCGTCGCCGATCTCGGCGCCGAGCAGCGGGTCGGCTTCTGCGGTCCCACCACCGCGATGCTGGCCGTCCGGGCGCTGGCGCCCGACGCCGAGATCGCGCTCACCTGGAAGCAGCCCCGGCTGCCCGTGCGCGCCCTGCTCGACGACCTGCGCCCGCGGTACATCAACCCGCCGTTCGGCCTGGCCACCCCCGCCTTCACCGCCGCCGCCCACCAGGCCGGCCTGGCCGTCTCCACCTGGACCGCCGACCTGCGCCGCACCATGCGCAAGCTGAACGAGGCCGGCGTCGACTCGATCACCAGCAACCGGATCGCCCTGCTGCGCTCCGTCCTGGACGGCCGCCGGTGACCGGGGGCCCGCGGGGGGACGACGGCGGGGTGCTGGGCCGACGGGCGCTCGGCCGCGCGCTGCTGGCCCGTCAGCACCTGCTGGAGCGCAGCGCCGCCACCCCGGCGGACATGATCGAACACCTCGGCGGCCTCCAGGCCCAGGCCGCCCCGCAGCCGCCCTACCTCGGTCTGCTCGCCCGGCTCGACGGCTTCACCCCCGAGGCGCTGACCGGGCTGATCGAGACCCGGCGGGCCGTGCGGATCGCCCTCCAGCGCGGCACCATCCACCTGGTCACCGCCGAGGACTGCCTGACCCTGCGGCCCCTGCTGCAGCCGTTGCTGGAGCAGCAGTTGCGCACCACCTACGGCAAGCGGCTGGCCGGCCTCGACCTCGACGCGCTGGCCGTCGAGGCGCGCGCCCTCGTCGAGGCGGAGCCGCGCACCTTCCTGCGGCTGGGCACCGAACTGGCCGCCACCCGCCCCGACCGCGATCCGGCCGCGCTCGCCCAGGCCGCGCGCTGCCTGCTGCCGCTGGTGCAGGTCCCGCCGCGCGGTCTGTGGGGTCGCGGCGGTCCCGCCGCGCACACCACCGCCGAGGCCTGGCTCGGCCGGCCGCTCGACCCGGTGCCCGCGCCGGACGCCCTCGCGCTGCGCTACCTCGCCGCCTTCGGCCCGGCCACCGTCGCGGACCTGCAGAAGTGGTGCGGCCTCAGCCGGCTCGCGCCGGTGCTGAAGCGGCTCGCCCCGGGCCTGGTCACCTTCCGCGACGAGCAGGGCCGGCTGCTGTACGACCTGCCCGAGGCGCCCCGGCCCGGCCCGGACGCCCCGGCCCCGGTCCGGCTGGTCGCCCCGTTCGACAACCTGCTGCTCTCGCACGCCGACCGCACCCGGGTGCTGCCCGAGGCGTACCGGCCGCGGGTGATGACCCAGAACGGCATCGTGCTCGGCACCCTGTTGGTGGACGGCCTGGTCGCCGGGAGCTGGCAGCTGTCGGAGGAGGGCACCGGGGCCCGGTCGGTGACGGTCCGCCCGTTCACGCCGCTCGGCCGGGCCGACCGGGACGCGGCACTGGCCGAGGCCGAACGGGTGCTCGCCTTCGCGGGCGGCGACGGTCCGGTCCGCTTCGAGGAGGCCGGATAGCGCGTTCGACGGCCGGACGGAGGTGCGGGCGCGGTGACTCATTGGAGTGGGCCGGCGGCGGTGCTCCGTGTCCGTACCGGCTCGACTGGCTTGAATCGACCCACCCCTACCGAAGTGGAGTCGGCCGTGGCCCCTGTGCACAATGGCGTCTACGCGATCGCCAAGCCCACCGAGCAGTTGCTCACCCTCCAGGCCTCCAAGGAGTTCGTGGTCGTCCTGAACCCGACCGGTGAGCCCGGGGAGCAGGAGTGGGAGGTGACCGCCCGCGACAACGGAAACGTCGTCATCAGGAACCTCCGGCACGGCGACCACGTCGGCCTGGACGGCCCGCCGGAGGTGAACCAGCAGGTCCGGGGTACCGAGGAGGCGTTCGAATGGGCGCTCTACCAGGCCGCCGAGCGGTCCTCCTTCCATGTCGTCGTCCCCGGGGGGCCGGTCGACGGCCAGGAGCTGGCGCTGGACCTGAGCGTGCTGGACATCTTCCCGCCGCGCACCGCGCTGCGGCCGCTGGAGGTCCAGGACCAGCGGCAGGCCTGGCTGTTCGAGCGCCGCGACTGAGCGCCGGCCCGCCCGCCCCGGACGTGCCGTGACCGCCGGGGCGGGCGCCGTCCCCAAGGGATAAAACAGGCGCATGATCGGATCATCTGCTGAGATGGGGCAGACCTGGACCGATCGACCGGACGGAGGAACGGATGCCGGGGCAGACTCCGTCCGAACGGCCACCCGCCGACCACCGACGCCCCTATCTGATGCTGCCGGCCCCGGTCCGGGCGGCTGCCGCCTGGTCCGCGGCGCTGGTGCTGCTGATCACCGTCGCCTCGCTCGTCGTCTTCGCCCTCGTCGAACTGCGGGCCGCCACCGTGCCGGTGATCCTGGCGCTGCTCGGCACCTCGCTGCTCCAGCCCGTGATGCCGTGGATGGTCCGACGCGGCGTCAGCCGCTCCCTCGCCGCCGGACTCACCTGCGCCGTGCTGGTGGCCGCCGTCGGCACGGTCATCGCCCTGCTGGTGAACTCCCTGGTGCACAGCGCCCCGCAGATCGCCACCGCCCTCCAGGAGGCCGGCGACCGGCTCGCCGAGTGGCTCGGCCCCTTCGGCGAGAAGATCCGGCACGTGCTGGACAACGCCAAGGGCGAGACCAGCACCCTCGTCACGACCCTGACCGACAGCGTGCTCACCGGCCTCGGCCTCGCCACCCAGGTGGCCACCGGTGGTGTGCTCGCGCTCGCCCTGGTCTTCTTCTTCCTCCGCGACGGCCACCGCACCGGCGAGACCATCCGCTCCTACCTGCCCGAGCGCACCGCCGAGACGGTGGTGGCCTGCGGTGAGCGGGCCTTCGAGGCGATGGCCGGCTTCATGCGCGGCACCACCCTGATCGCCCTCATCGACGCCTTCTTCATCACCGTCGGACTGCTCGTCCTCGGAGTCCCCGGCGCACCCGGCCTCGGCGCGCTGGTCTTCATGGGCGCCTACATCCCGTTTGTCGGCGCCTTCCTCTCCGGCACGGTCGCGGTGCTGGTCGCCCTCGCCGACGGCGGCGTGGGAACGGCGCTCTGGGCGCTCGGTGTGGTGGTCGCCGTCCAGGTCGTCGAGGGCAACGTCCTCCAGCCGCTGATCCAGAGCCGGACAGTGGAGCTGCACCCGGCCACCATCATGGTCGCCGTGGTGGCCGGCTCCGGGATCGCCGGCATCATCGGAGCCTTGCTGGCCGTCCCGGTCTGCGCCGCCGGGCTCGGGGTTGTCTCCGTCCTGCGCGGCGCCCCCGGCCGCGGGCGGCGCGGGGACCGGGACGGCGACGGGACCGAACCCGTCGCGGACCCGGCTGAGGGGTATCAGGAGTAGGCGGGCGGACGGCCGCGGCCTGCGCCTGCCGGTCGGACCGGAGGCCCGTCGCCGCGAAATTCCGGTTGCCGGTGCCGGACGGGTGGGGCAGAGTGCCCTGGCCGGGGCGGAGGATCGCCGGAGGGCCGAGGAGAGGCGCTGGTCGGAGGATGACGGTGGGGAGGACGACGGTGGGGAGGACGACGGTGGAACGGTTCGTGGTGTCGGACGGGGCGGCCGGACCGTACGGGCTCACCGTCGGGCCGGACGGAGCCCTGTGGTTCACCCTGGTGCACGCCGGGGAGGTCGGGCGGCTGGCGGCCGACGGGAGCGTCACCCGGTACGGGCTCGACGCGCCCGGGTGCGCGCCCTCGGTGATCACGGCGGGTCCCGACGGGGCACTCTGGTTCACCCGGACGGGCGACCACCGGATCGGCCGGATCACCGTCGACGGCGAGGCCCGCTGCTACGAGCTGCCCACCGCGGGCGGTCCGTACGGGATCGCGGCCGGGCCCGACGGGGCGCTCTGGTTCACCGAGCTCAACGCCGACCGGATCGGGCGGATCACCGTGGACGGCGAGGTGACGGAGCATCCGCTGCCGGTCTCCGGCGGCTACCCGTCGATGATCACGGCCGGACCGGACGGGGCCCTCTGGTTCACCCTCAACCAGGGCGGGGCGGTCGGCCGGATCACCGCGGACGGGGAGGTCGCCCTGCATCCGCTGCCCACCAAGGGCGCGGCCCCGGTCGGCATCGCCCGGGCCGGCGACGCGCTCTGGTTCGTCGAGATCGGGGCCGGCCAGATCGGCCGGATCACCGTCGCGGGCGAGGTGACGGAGCATCCGCTGCCCGACCGCGCTGCCCGCCCGCACGCCATCGCCGCGGCCCCGGACGGCCGGCTCTGGTTCACCGAGTGGGGAGCCGGCCGGATCGGCTCCCTCACCCCCGACGGCCGCTACGCCGGCCACCCGCTGCCGGTCGAGGGCGCCGAGCCGCACGGCATCACCGTCACCCCGGACGGCGCCGTCCACGCGGCGCTGGAGATCGGGGAGATCGTCCGGCTGGCACCGTAGGGCGTACGTCAGCGGTGGTGGGCGGCCGGGGTGTGGCCGAAGGTGCGGCGGAAGACGTCGATGAACGCACTGGCCGAGGCCCAGCCGCAGCGGTGCGCCACCGCGGTGACCGGGACGTCCTCGGCCAGCAGGCGCAGGGCGTGGTGCAGCCGCAGCTGGGTGCGCCACTGCGGGAAGGTCATGCCCAGCTCCTCGCGGCAGAGCCGGCTCAGCGTGCGCTCACCGGCCCCGGCCGCCCGGCCGAGCTCGCCGAGGGCGCGGCCGTCGGCCGGGTCGGCGTCGAGCAGGGCGGCGACCGCCGCGAGCCGCGGGTCGCGCGGCACCGGGAGGTGCAGCGGCTGCTCGGGGGCGCGGCGCAGCCGGTCCAGCAGGACGGCCAGCATCCGCCGTCCCTCGGGCGTGCCCTCGGTGCCCGGACTGCTGTAGGCGATCAGCAGTTCGCGCAGCAGCGGGCCCACCGCCAGTACCGCCGGGCGGGTCAGCCGCAGCGGATTGTGCCCCAGCGGCAGGCCCACGGTGTGGAGCACGGTGGGTCCGTAGGCGCGGTGCCGGTGGCCGGTCCCGGCGGGGATCCACAGCGCCCGGGTCGCCGGGGCGACCCAGGTGCCCGCGGCGGTGGTCACCGCGAGCACGCCCCGGCCCGCGTAGACGATCTGGTGCACCTCGTGCCGGTGCTCGGAGACGGTCGAACCGGCGGCCAGTGGTCGGGTGACCGTCAGATCGGGTGAACCGTCAGATTGGCGGAAAGTCGGCATCGTCCGGCATTTTATCGGAAGTCCGCCACCGTCTGCCGGGCCGAGGATCGCTCCGTGACCACTCTTCGATCCCGTGTCCCCTCCGGCGCCGCCCCGATCGCGGTACTGGCGGCGGGCCATGCCGCCGTCGACCTCTACCAGGGCGTGGTGCCCGCGCTCGTCCCCTTCCTGGTCGCCGAGCGCGGCCTCGACTACGGTTCCGCCGCCGGGGTCGTGCTGGCGGCGACCCTGCTCTCCTCGATCGTGCAGCCGCTGTTCGGCGCGCTCACCGACCGCTGGGCGATGCCCTGGCTGATCCCGGCCGCCACCGCGGCCGCCGGGATCGGCGTCGGCTTGGCCGGGCTCTTCGGCCCCTACGCGCTGCTCTGTGCGGCGGTCGCGCTCTCCGGCGTCGGGGTCGCCGCCTACCACCCCGAGTCCGCGCGGCTGGCGCGCGCCGCGAGCGGCGACAGCCACACCCGGATGGGCTGGTTCTCGCTCGGCGGCAACATCGGCTTCGCACTCGCCCCGCTGATGGTCGGCCCGGTGCTGGCGGCCGGCGGCCTCGGCGCGACCCCCTGGCTGGCGGTGCCCGCGCTCGCCGCCGCGCTGCTCACCGCACCGGTGGTCCGCACCCTGGCCGCCCGTGCCGCCGGGACCGCTGCCGGCGGAACGGGCGACGCCCGGCGTGACGACTGGCCCGCGTTCCTGTGGCTCTCGGGGGTGATCGGCTGCCGCTCGGTGGTCTTCGTCGGGCTGAGTTCCTTCGTGGCCCTCTACGCCCAGCAGCGGCTCGGCCGGGGCGACTCCGGGACGGGGACCGTGGCGCTCTTCACGCTGTTCGCCGGCGGCGCGGTCGGCACGGTGCTCGGCGGCTGGTGCGCCGCCCGCTGGGGCCGGGTGCGGACGGTCCGGCTCTCCTACGCGGCCGCCGTCCCGGCCGTCGCCGGACTGCTGCTGGTGCCCGGACCGGTCGCCCTGTACGGCTTCGCCGCGCTGATCTCGCTGGCCCTGTACGTGCCGTTCTCGCTCCAGGTGACGCTCGGCCAGGACTACCTGCCGAGCCGGATCGGCACCGCCAGTGGGGTGACCCTCGGCCTCGCCGTCAGCGTCGGGGGCCTCGCCGGCCCGGCCATCGGCCTGCTCGCCGACCACACCGGGCTGCGCACCGCACTCGCGCCGCTGGCCGTGCTGTGCGCGCTGGCCTGGGCGCTCGCCCGCCGTCTGCCCGAGCCGGCCGGGGACCCGCGCGAGCCGGCCGCGCCGGAGCCGCCGAAGGCCGTGCCGTGGCAGGAGGCCGGGAC
Source organism: Kitasatospora sp. NPDC004723 (assembly GCF_040609255.1). Taxonomy (NCBI): domain Bacteria; kingdom Bacillati; phylum Actinomycetota; class Actinomycetes; order Kitasatosporales; family Streptomycetaceae; genus Kitasatospora; species Kitasatospora sp. NPDC004723. The sequence continues at coordinate 58,155 of NZ_JBEXJT010000040.1, forward strand.
CGTCGGGCGGGCGGGGCGGCCCTGACCCGCGGTGTGCCGAGGATGCGGTGTGCCGAGGACGGGGTGCGCTCAGGACGAGGTGCGCAGCTCGGTGGCGAGCGCGCAGAGCGCGGCGCGGTCGCGGCGGCCGGTCTTGGCGATCAGGTTGGCCAGGTGCTTCTCCACCGTGCGCGGGGAGATGGACAGTTGGCGGGCCAGCTCCTGATTGCCGGGCCGGTCGGCGAGCAGCAGCAGCACCTCGTACTCGCGGACCGTCACCCCGCAGGTGCGCAGGTCCGCGGGCACCGCGTCGCGGCCGCCGCGGTGCTGGGCGACGCTCGCCCCCGCTCGCCGCAGCAGGGTGCGGCATGCGGCGGCCACCGGCTGGATCTCCAATTGGTGGAAGTACTCCTCGGCGGTGCGCAGCCAGGCCACCGGCTCGCCCCAGCCGTCGGTGAGCGCGGCCTCGGCGGCGAGCCGCAGTGCGAGGTGGTGCGCGAGCGGGAAGGCCGCGGCGGTCGGCCGGGCCCCGGCGAGGGCGCGGGCGGCCTGCTCGGGGCGGCCCTCGCGGCCCAGCAGCACCGCGTCGGCGAAGCGCAGGAACTGACGGTTCCAGGCGAGTTCGGCGGCGGGCGCGGCGGCGGCCAGGTCCAGTTCGGCGCGGTCCCAGCGGCCCTCGACCACCTCCAGCAACGGGTGCAGGCCGTGCCGTCCGGCCAGGTAGAAGACGCTGGGGTGGCGCTCCTCCCAGGCCAGCCCGGCGTCGAGTTCGGCGCGCGCCCCGGCGCGGTCCTCGGCGAGCAGCGCGCCGACCGCGCGGCAGAGCCCGAAGCGCAGCGGCGTCAGGAAGGACTCGTCGCCGCCGGCCTGGCGGAACCGGGCCAGTTCGCCCTCCATCTCCCGGGTCCGGCCGAGGTGGGCGGCCAGGGTGGCGGAGGAGAGCAGCAGGTAGCGGTGGGCGGCGAGGTTGTGCAGGCGGGCGGTGGCGTCCAGGCAGCGGTCGACGGTGGCGCGGGCGGTCCTCCACTCGCCGCGCATCACGGCGTTCATCGCGAGCAGGCCGTCCAGGGTCTGGGTCAGCACGATCGCGCCGAGCCCGGCGGCGGCCTCCCGGGCCCGCTCCAGCCGGGTGCCGTCGCCGGTGCGCATGAAGGCGTTGGCGCCCAGCCGCAGCATCGCCTCGACCCGCCAGACGGGCAGGGTGTGCGCCTCGGCGACGGTCAGCATCCGCTCCAGGCAGGCGTCGGCGGCGTCGAAGCCGCGTTCGCGGGCGAGCAGGGCGAGCAGCTGCCAGGCCTGGCAGGCGACCACCGGCAGGCCGGAGCGCTCGGCCACCTCGGCGGCGCGGCGGGCGCGCAACTCGGCCTCGGCGAGGCGGGCCGCCGCGTCCGGGGCCGGGGCCGGGGCGGTTGACGGCTCGTGAGGGGCGCCGCCGGGGGCGCCGTCCGGGCCCGGTGACCCGTGGTCCGGCAGCAGCGCGAGGTGGCCCTCGACGACGGCCAGCGCGGCGTCCTGCTCGGGACGGGGCCGCCCCGCGGTGAGGGCGCGCGCGGCGGCCACCTGGTCCCGGGCATCGGTGCCGCGTTCGGCCATCACGGCCGCCCAGGCGAGCCGGGTGTGCAGGTCGATCCGGCGCTCGACCGCCGGGACGGTGCCGGCGGGCGGCGCGGGCGGGACCGGCGGCAGGGTCCGGACCAGCTCGAAGGCCCGGTCCAGCTGCCCGGCTTCGGCCAGCGCGGGCAGCAGCCGCTCGGTGACGCCGGCCCGTTCGGCATCCCCGGCGAGTTCGTGCGCGCGCTCCAGCAGGACCACCGCGGACCCGGCCGCGCCCGCCTCCAGCACCCGTCGGCCGGCCTCCGCGAAGTGCACCGCCGCGCCGGCCCGGTCCCCGCCGACGAGCAGCAGTGCGGCGACCAACTGGCGGCGCTCCTCCGCGAGTTCGGGGTCGGCGCGGAGGATCGCGCGGGCCGCCCGACGGGCCAGTGCGGCGCGTTCGGCGGGAGCCAGGGCGGCCGTCACCGCGTCGGCGGTCAGCGCGTGCCGGAAGGCGTAGCGGTCCGGGGCGGCACCGTCCGGCACGATCACATTGGCCTCGCAGGCCGAGCGCAGATGGCTGAACAGGGTGCGGTCGTCGTACCCGGTGATCAGCTGCACGGTGGTCACCGAGAAGCGGCTGCCGAGGGTGGCCGCGGTCAGCAGCAGGTCCCGCACCTGCGGGTCGAGTTGGTCGATCCGGTGGCCCCAGCTGCGGACGATGGTGCTGGGCACGCCGGGGCGCGAGCCGTCGGCGAAGGCCCAGCGGCCGTTCTCGGCCCGGCGCAGTGTGCCGGAGTCCAGCAGGTCGGCGAGCAACTCCTCGACCAGGTAGGGGCAGCCGTCGGCGCGCGCGGTGAGGTGCCCGATCAGCGCGGCCGGCAGGTCGGCGCTCTCGCCCTCCAGGATCGTGGCGGCCAGGGCGGCCACCTCGGTGGGCGGCAGCGGCCGCAGCTCGGTGACGGTGGCGGCGCGGCGGCGCTCGGCGGCGCGCACCAGCTCCAGGGCGGGGCCGGGTTCGGCGCGCAGCGTGGCGAGCAGCAGGACCGGCAGGCCGGCCAGGTTGTCGACCAGGTACTCCAGGACGGCGACGGTCTCCGCGTCGGTGTCGTGCAGGTCCTCCAGCAGCAGCACGCAGCCCTGGTCGCGGCCGAGCACCGCGAGCAGCCGCAGCAGCGCCTCGGCCAGCTCGACCACGCTCTCCGGGTAGACGCCCGCGCCGGCCGCCGCCGGGTCCCGCCATTCGGGGACCAGCCGGGCCAGCGCGGGCCGGTAGGGCGCGAGTTCGGGGTCGCTGGGCGGTCCGGCGGCCCGGAAGCGGGAGGAGAGCGCCTCGATCAGCGGTCGGAACGGTGTCACCGTGCCGGTCGAACTGCCCCGCCCGCGCAGCACCGGCAGGCCCAGCCCGTACGCCTGGTAGGCGCATTCGCCGGCCAGCCGGGATTTGCCGATGCCGGCCTCACCGAGCAGGAAGACCGCTCCGCCGCCCTGCTGGCGGGCGGTGGCCAGCGCGTCGCCGAGCATCGCCAGCTCGGTCGCGCGGCCGACGGTGATCGACGACGTGGTCCGCATGGCCGCAGGCTACTTGACAGGGTATCGGTTCTGAAGAGTGGTGGGTCGGTCACGGAGCGGGCACGGCGTTACCACCGGGTGGTTACCGTACGACCACATGCGGAGCGCGGCGCCCGCGCGGCCGGTGCCGCGGACTCGCGCGGGTCGGCGTGAGTGCGCGCGGGTCGGCGTGAGTGCGCGTGAGCGCGCGCGAGTCCGCGAGGGTCCGTATGGGTCCGTATGGGTCCGCCGCCGGGGGGCTGCCCGTTCCCCGGCGGCGGACGGCCCGGCCGCTCAGGGCCGGGGGTGGTGCGGTGGCACGGGCGGTTCTCAGAAGGGCGTGGTCATGGTCGGGAACTCGACGATCGGCGGGATGGCCCCGCCGGTGCCGGCGAGCAGCCGGGAGCGCAGGCCCAGGCCGTGGCCCGGGCGCAGCCGGATCTCGCCGGCCGGGTGCTGGGCCGTCTCGCCGGGGCGGACGGCGGACTGAGTCGGGGTCAGATGCTCGTCGTGGTCGTTCATGGTCCGGAGCTCCGTTCGTGGTCGCGGATGGATGGTTCTGATGGTGTGGATGGTACGGACGTCCGGTCGGGACGACGCCCGGTGGAGAGGACGTCGTTCGGGTGGCGCCGGTTCGGTCGGACGGCAGGGGCCGGTGGTACCGGTGGTGCAGAACGCGCGTGACGCGCGCGCATGGGGGCGCTAGGCGCGAACGGCGGCGCGCGGACCGGTGTTCGCGCGCTTCCCGGCCTCGGCCGCCGGGACCCGGGGACGCAGCAGCAGGGCGGGCGGCACCTGGTCCGGGAAGCCGAGCCGCAGCAGCCCGTGCCCGATCCCGGCCAGGCCGGTGAGCAGCCCGGGGTGCGCGACCTGGTCGGGGGTGCCCGGGCGCGCACCGTCCTGGTCGACGGCGGCCAGCAGCGCCCCGGCCCGCCGGACCCACGGGGTGCGCCCGGCGGTGGGACCGTGCCGGCCGAGCAGTTCCAGCACGCCCAACTCGCCGTGGCAGAGGCTGTGGTCGCCGAGCGGCGCGGCGCGGGCGGTGTTCCGCACGGCGCGCTGGGCCCAGTCGGCGAGCCGGCGGTCGGCGAGCGCGAGCGGGCTGTCCACGACGGCGAGCGCGACACCGGGGCGGCCCCGGCACCAGGAGCCCTCGCGCGAGCGGACGGCGGTGGCGGCGTGCAGGGCGGCCAGCCCGGCCCGGTGGTGCGGGCCGTCGGGGGGTTCGCCGACCGCCTCGGCGTAGCGCAGCAGGGCCCAGCCGATGCCGGCCGAGCCGTGGGCGAAGCCGGTGCCGGCCGGGAGGGGACGGCCCGCCAGCCGCTCGGCGCAGCGGCCGGCGGCGGCCAGCGCGGCGGAGGCGACCGGATCGACGGCGCCGGCCGGTCCGGCGCCCGCGGTCCCGGTCCCGGCCGATCCGCCGCGGCCCGCGGCGTGCACGGCGAGCAGGGCGGCGAGCCCGCCGGCGGTGCCGCTGTGCACACCGGGGTCGTCCTCGCGCTCGGCGGCGGCCGCCGTGAGCGCCACCGCCGGGCCGCTCCACGCCCCGACCAGCGGATCGCCCAGCAGCCGGGCGAGTTCGGTGAGCGCGTAGGCGATGCCGCCGAGGCCGGCGAAGGCGCCGGAGCCGACGGCGGCCGGGTGGTCGGGGTGGGCGGCGAGCGAGTCGAGCAGCCCGGCGACGGGCGCGAGGGCCCGGCGGGCGACCTCGGCGTAGCGGTCGGTCCCGGTGAGCGCCGCGAGCTGGGCGAGGAACAGCGCCGTGCCGGTGTAGCCGCCGGCCAGGTCGGCGCCGAGCGGGCGCACCCGCCAGTAGCGGTCGGCGAGCAGTTCCAGCCCCAGCCAGTTGGTGCGCGAGCGGCCCTGGTAGGCGGCGGCGACGAGCTGGTCGCCGAGGCCCCGTGCGGCGGCCAGCAGCCGTTCGGGCTCGGGGGCGGTCGCCCAGACGTTCTCCGGCCCCGGCGGGCCGGGTCGGTGCGCGGGGGTGTCGGCGGCGCCCGCCATGGCCGCGCGGACGATCCACTCCTGGTCCTTGCGGTCGACGGCGCCGAGCGTGGCGAGCTTGACCTCGGCCCGGGCCAGCCCCGACTCGGCCAGCTCGCCGGCCAGTCGGCGCCCGTCGCTGGTCCACAGGTCGCGTGAGCCGGGCCGGGTGGTGAAGAACGGGACGTCGCCGGTCCACAGGTCGGCGATCTCGTGGTCGGCCAGTCCGGGGCGGCCCGGGTCGTCGACCGCGTCGGTGCGCAGCAGGTCGAGCACGGCCTGCCGGGCGCCGGCCTCGCGCAGCACGTCCGGGTGGGTGGACTCGTCGAGCAGCCGGGCGTAGACCCGGGTGGCCCGGGGCACCACCCGCACCTCGGCGTCCGCGAAGCAGCGCAGCAGCCCGCGCGGGCCGGTGAGTTCGTCCCGGCCGTCGGCGAGCGCGGTGTAACCGGCGCGGAAACCGGCCAGCAGCGCCTCGGTGTGCTCGGCGGGTTCGACGGGCGCGCCGCCCAGCCGGGGCCGGTTGCGGGCCTCGCCGAACGGCCGGGGGCGGCGCACCAGACGCATCTCGTCGGTGCCGGCGCCCGCCCAGTCCACGCCGTCGACCGGGGACAGCCGCCGCCCGGTGCAGCCGCCGCCGATGCCGGAGACGTCCACGGCGCCGTCGTCGCCGATCAGCAGCTGCGGCAGCAGGCCGACCCGGTGGACGGACTCGGCGAGGGCGCGGGCCGCCGGGTCCCCGGCGAGGCCGGGTTCGGTGGCCGGGCCGCCCGCCGGCGGGTGGAACAGCGTCTCGACGTCCACCAGCACCGGCTGGTCCCCGCAGGCGATCAGGTTCTCGAAGTGCAGGTCGGTGCCGTCGAGCACGTGCAGCAGGGCGAGCAGCGCGCCCTGGCGGCGGTAGAAGCGCTCGACGTCGTAGCGGGTCAGGCAGGGGCGGGCCTCGGCGTACTCGGTCCAGCCGTGGGACCCCCGGTCGAGCAGGCCCAGCGCGCGCAGCCGGGGGACGCCGGGCCGTCCGCCGTACCAGCCGAGCAGCGTGTTGAAGTGCCGGTGCGCGGCGGGCGGACGGGGCCGGTGGACGACGGCGCCGCCGTTGGCGAAGTGCAGCACGGCGACGGCCCGGCCGTGCCGGTGGCGGTCGCCCGCGTCGGCCTCGACGGCGACCAGCGCGCCCGGGTCGCGTCCGCGCAGCAGACCGGTGACCAGCAGGGCCCGGTCGGCCGCGAACCGGTCGAGCAGTTCGGCGTGCGCGTCGGCGGCGTCCAGGCAGGCGCGGGCGAGCAGCCGGGCCAGCACGGGGTAGTCGCGCAGCAGCGCGGCCAGGCCCTCCCGGCGGGCGGTGAGCGCGAGGAACGAGCGGAACCGCTCCTGCGGGGTGCCGCCGGCCAGCCGCCCGGCGGCGCGTGCGGTGTGCAGCTCCAGGACCAGGGTGCGCGCGGCGGTCCGGGCCAGCCGCTCGGTCAGCCGCGAGGTGAACTCGGCGCGCAGCGCGGGCAGGTCGATCCGGCCCTGCTGGTCGGCGGCGCGCACGGCGGGGGAGAGCGCGGTCAGCAGCCGCACCTGCGCGCGGTCGGCGAAGGGCTGAAGGACGAGCGCGAAGCCGCTCAGGCCCGGGTAGGCGGCGCGCGGCACCACCGGGCGCACCGGTGCGGCGGCCACGGCGGCCTCGGTGAAGGCGGCCCAGTCCGGGCGGGCGGCGGGGACCGGCCGGCCCGGCGTCAGGCCCCGCTCCCACCATGAGGGGCCGCCGGCACGGGGGGACCGGAGCCGACCGGGGTGGGAGCGGGGAGTCTGGGGGAGGGCGGGGCGGATCGGGTGCGGGTCCGGCGGCGGACCGGGCGGTCCGGGGCGGGCGGATCCCGCGGGCGGTGCGGGGGTCGGTGCTGCGGTCGGTGCTGTTGTCGGTGGTGCGGGGAAGTCGCCGGGCATCGGAGTGTGCGGGAACGGTGTGGCCGAGGGGACCGCCGGTGCGACCGGGCCCTGAACCGGTCCGGCGCCCCCGTCGAGGCGCGTGCTGCGCACGGCGTCCACCTCTGCCACCACCGCACCTCCGATGCCGGGAGAGGGCCGCGCTGCCGTCGAAGGCGCTGCCCTCGTTGCTGATCCTGTCGTTGCGGTGGCCGTCGGGGCATGGGGGACCGGCCCCCATCTTTGTGACGGGGCGCCCGCACGATCCTCCGCACCCCCTACTTTCGGAGGGGGCGGGCCCCCGACTTGTGGACGGGGTCAGGGGCGGGCGAGCAGCAACTGGACGGCCACCGCCGGCCGGCCGTTCATGGTGAGCACCGGGACCTCGCGCTCCTCGACGGTCTCGAACGCCGCGAACAGCCCGCTCAGCCGCTCCCGGGTGTGGTGGCGGCAGACCGCGCCGTCGCTCGTCCGGAACACCCCGAAGCGGCCGTAGTCCGCCTCGGACCGGCGGTAGCGCTCCTGGCTGCGCTCGTCCGGCTGGAGCAGGTAGTCGCTGACCAGGAGCAGGCCGCCGGGGCGCAGCACCCGGTGCAGTTCGGCGACCAGTGCCTCCTGCGCCGCGTCGTCCGGGACGCAGGTGAGCACGGCGAACAGGAAGGCCGCGTCGTAGGCGCCGTCCGGGCGCTCGATCCGCGGCGGGTCGGTCAGCACCGAGAAGCGGGCGGCGGGCTGCTCGGCGCGGGCGCGGGCGACGAGTTCGGGCGCCACGTCCACACCCTCGATGTCGCTGAAGCCCAGCGCGGCCAGCTCGCCCGCGAGTCGGCCGTAGCCGCAGCCGTAGTCGAGCAGGACGGCGCCGCGGTCGAGGCGGGCCGTCCAGTCCGGGTGCGGGGGATGGCCGAAGGTCTTGGTGGTTCCGGTCGAATTCCAGTACGCGGACTGGTCGTCAGAGGCCGACATGGGCCGATGATGCCACGGCTGGACGGGCGCGGTGCGCCCGGGGTGCACCGGGCGGCGCCGGGGCCGGTGGGCGCGGGCCGATGGGGCCGTTCGGCCCTTGCGAGCGGGGTGCCGGGGAGGGATGGTGATCGCCGCGCCGCAGTGCGGGGCCGCCGGGGGCGGGTCGGCGCGGCAGGACCAGAGTGTGGCGGAACGGGAAGAGGCCTGAGGTGGGCGAGTTGGTCACGGTGCGGTTGTGCGAGGGGATTTCGCGGGGCTTCGCGGCCGATGCGAGGGCCCGGATCGCGGCCGTGGTGGGCGGGGCGGACGCCCTGGTGGAGTCGCTGCGGGTGCGGGTCGGGACGATCGGCACGGCGGCCTCCCCGGGCGGGGCGGGCCCGGCGGGTGTGCTGACCCAGGTCAACGCCGAGGTGGACGGCCGGCGGATCCGCGTCCAGGAGGCCGCCGCCGACCTCGGCGAGGCGCTGGACCGGATCACCGAGGGGCTGCGCGTCCGGATGGCCGCCGTCACCTCGGGCTGGGCGCCCAGGCCGTGGCCGCGCCGGACCCGCACGCGGATGCCGCTGACCGCCGCCGCGTCCGGGGCCCCGGCCGCCGCCGTCCCGCGGGCCGCGGACCCGGACGCCGGTGTCGCGCGCGTCGCGCTCCCGTACCCGGTCGGGCCGCAGCCCATCGTCCGGCGCAAGCGGGCCCAGCTGGTGTGGTGCTCGCCGGACGCCGCCGCCCGCACCATGGACGCGATGGACTTCGACATCCACCTGTTCACCGACCCGGCCACCGAGACCGACGCGGTGGTCTACCGGGTCGGCCCGACCGGCTACCGGCTGGCCCGGACGGTGGCCGCCGGACCACCCAGCCACCCGGCCGTGCCGCTGACCCTCAGCCCGTGCGGTGCACCGGAGCTGACGGAGGAGCAGGCCGTCGAGCGGCTGACCGCCGCCGAACTGCCCTACCTGTTCTTCGCCCACCCCGGTTCGGGACGCGGCCGGGTGCTCTACCGGCGCTTCGACGGCGGCCTCGGCCTGATCGCGGCCGCCTCGTGAGCGAGGACTTCCGCCGCCGGCTGCGCGAGCGGCGCCGTTCCGTCGTGCCGCAGCAGCCGGCCCGCCGAGCCGGTTCGATGGTACGGCCCCGACCGCCCGCCGAGGCGCCGCCGCGCGAGCTGGTGCCGCTCGAACGGGCCGAGGCCCTGCGGCTGCTGGGCGGCGCGCCGTTCGGCCGGATCGTGTTCACGGTACGGGCGCTGCCCGCGATCCGCCCGGTCAACCACCTGCTGGTCGACGACACCATCGTGATCCGCACGCACGACGGCGCCGCGCTGACCGCCGCCGCGGCGGGCAGCGAGGACACCGGTGTGGTGGTCGCCTACGAGGCGGACGCGATCGACCCGGTGACCCGGCTCGGCTGGAGCGTGGTGGTCACCGGCTTCGCCCGGCCGGTCACCGACCCCGCCCGACTGGCGCGCTACCGCGCCCTGTTGAGCCCCTGGGTGAACGCCTCGATGGACCACACGGTGGCCATCCAGCCCGACCTGGTGGCCGGCTACCGGCTCATCGCGGGCGCCGCCGCCGCCTCGTAGGGCCCGCCCCGCGGACAACTGGACAACTGAGGCCCCGGGCCCGCGATCCGCCCCGACGCGGGCCCCTACCGGGGGTCCCGGCCCCGTACGCCCCCTTCCCGGAGGGGGTGTGCGGTCCACCGGGACCCCGGCGCGGAGGAACGGCTCCGCGCCCGTCCGGCGCGGCCGGGAGAACGTCAACTCTCCCGGCCGCGCCGGTCTTTCGTCGTACCCGGGGACGGGCCGGCCGTGCCGGGCGGCCGGGCGGACAGTGGTCCCGCCCGGGGGCCCTGATCAGAGGCCCACCGGCCCCGGGCCGCTGGGTCCAACGGCCCTAGGGCGCACGGGTGGCGCGTTCCGATCATGGATCGCCATCCATCCGCAGAAGTTTCGAAGGAGTGCGTCCTTGAGCGCCATCGAGGCACAGGGCGACAGCGCGCCGCCGCCGTCCGCCGCCCGACCGGGACAGGCACGGGTCAGACGACCCGGCTCGTCCGTGGTCAGGCTGCTGACGACCACAGACCACAAGACGATCGGCACCATGTACCTGGTGTCGTCGTTCGGGTTCTTCCTGATCGGGGGCATCCTCGCCCTGGTCATGCGCGCCGAACTCGCCCGGCCGGGGACGCAGATCCTCTCCAACGAGCAGTTCAACCAGGCGTTCACCATGCACGGTTCGGTGATGCTGCTGCTCTTCGCCATGCCCCTGTTCACCGGCTTCGCCAACTGGATCATGCCGCTCCAGATCGGCGCCCCGGACGTCGCCTTCCCGCGCCTGAACATGCTGGCCTACTGGCTGTTCATGTTCGGCTCGCTGATCGCCGCCGCCGGCTTCGCGACCCCGCAGGGCGCCGCCGACTTCGGCTGGTTCCTCTACGCGCCGCTGTCCGACGCGATCCACTCGCCCGGCGTCGGCGCCGACATGTGGATCATGGGCGTGACGCTCTCCGGTTTCGGCTCCATCCTCGGCGCGGTCAACTTCATCACCACGATCATCTGCATGCGGGCCCCCGGCCTGACCATGTTCCGGATGTCCATCTTCTGCTGGAACGTGCTGCTCACCTCGGTCCTGGTGCTGCTGGTCTTCCCGGTGCTGGCCGCCGCGCTGCTGGCCCTGGAGTGCGACCGCAAGTTCGGCTCGCACGTCTTCGACCCGGCCAACGGCGGGGCGATGCTCTGGCAACACCTGTTCTGGTTCTTCGGCCATCCCGAGGTGTACATCCTGGCGCTACCGTTCTTCGGCATCGTCTCCGAGGTCATCCCCGTGTTCAGCCGCAAGCCGATGTTCGGCTACGGCGGCCTGATCGCGGCGACCGTCGCCATCGCCGGCCTCTCGGTCACGGTGTGGGCGCACCACATGTACGTCACCGGACAAGTGCTGCTGCCGTTCTTCTCGTTCATGACCTTCCTGATCGCGGTGCCCACCGGCGTGAAGTTCTTCAACTGGGTCGGCACCATGTGGAAGGGCTCACTGAGCTTCGAGACACCGATGCTGTGGACGGTCGGCTTCCTGGTCACCTTCCTCTTCGGCGGCCTGACCGGCGTGCTGCTGGCCGCCCCGCCGCTGGACTTCCACGTCTCCGACTCCTACTTCGTCGTCGCGCACTTCCACTACACGCTGTTCGGCACCGTGGTGTACGCGATGTTCGCCGGCTTCCACTTCTGGTGGCCCAAGATGACCGGCAAGATGCTCGACGAGCGGCTCGGCCGGATCTGCTTCTGGACGCTCACCATCGGCTTCCACACCACCTTCCTGGTGCAGCACTGGCTCGGCGCCGAGGGCATGCCCCGCCGCTACGCCGACTACCTGGCCTCCGACGGCTTCACCACGCTCAACACGGTGTCCACCATCGGCTCCTTCCTGCTCGGCCTGTCGATCCTGCCGTTCCTCTACAACGTCTGGAAGACCGCCAAGTACGGCGAGAAGGTCACCTCCGACGACCCGTGGGGCTGGGGCCGCTCCCTGGAGTGGGCCACCTCCTGCCCGCCGCCGCGGCACAACTTCACCAAGCTGCCGCGGATCCGCACCGAGTCCCCGGCGTTCGACCTGCACCACCCCGAGATCGCCGCCCGCGACTACCTGGAGCACAGCGGCGAGCGCGCCAAGCACCTGGCCGGGGTCATCCCGGCCGAGTACGACGTGCCGAGGCCGCGCCGCGCCCGCGCGCTCGACGGCGGCGCCGCCTCCGGCCGGCCGGACGACGCCGGCTGACGATGCCGGCCGGACGACGCCCGTTGACGACCGCCGGCTGACGACCGCCGGTCACGGGCCCTGACGGCCCGGCCCCACCAACGCCGCTCCCGCCCGCACGTCGCCCCGGGCGGGCGGGAGCGGCCCCCCTCCGAACCGCCCGAGACCTGAGGAGTGCACGGCACCGTGTCCCACATCGTCCTGGCCATCGGCACCGCCGCGATCACCGCGTCCGGCTGCGTCTGGTACCTGCCCGCCATCGCCGACCTCCAGGCCGGCGAGGACCGCCCCCGCTCGGCCCGCACCGCCGCGGCCGCCTGCGTGACCTGGTGGGCCTGCCTGGCCCTGGCCGGCGGCCTGCTGCTGGCCGTCCCCGCCTGGCAGCCCGCCGCCCAGATCGCGCTCGCCGGCCTGGTCGCCGGCGTCCTGCTGCGGATCCGCGCCCACCTCCAGAGCCGGACCGAACAGCGCGAGGACACCGTGCGCTGGGCCCTGCTCGACCCGAACCCCGCGCCCCTCCCGGTGCGCCCCTCGCCGCGGGCCCTGCTCGGCTGGCTGCTCGTCGGCCTGGCCGTCGCCTCGCTCGGCGCCGCCTCCATCCTGCTCTCCGGCGGCGGCCCGCTCGCCCCGCGCCTGGCCGCCGCCGCGGGCAGCGCCGTCGCGGTCTCCACCGCCTTCCTGCTCATCGGTCTCGGCAACGCCCGCCGGCACCGCATCTGACCGATCGTCACCGTTCTTCCGCAGGACCCTTGCTGAGCCGAGGCCGGGCCGGATATCAATCAGGCGACCCGGGGCGCCGCCCCGGCCCGCCGAGAGGAGCGTCCGATGACCGCCACCGCCACGCCGAGCGATGTGCTCCGGCAGTTCGTCCAGCTGATGGGCGAGGGCCCCGACGAGGCGGTGGCCGACCTGGTCACCGCCGACGCCGCCTTCGAACTGCCCTACCTGCTCCCCGGAGTGCCCCCGCAGCGGCCCGGCCGGGAGGCCTTCGTGGAACACCTGCGGCGCGGCGCGGTGATGCAGCGCTTCGACGCGGTGGACCGGGTCAGCGTGCACGGCACCAGCGACCCCGAACTCGCCGTCGCCGAGTACCGGCTGCACGGCGAGGTGCTGGCCACCGGCAAGCGCTTCAGCCTCGACATGGTGGTGTTCGCGCGCGTGCGCGGCGGGCTGATCACCTGGTCGCGCACCTACTCCAACCCGCTGGACAGCGCGGTCGCCTTCGGCGCCGTCGAGCGGGTGCTCTCCTCCCTCACGGAGAACGCGCAGGCGTAGGAAGCCTCCGGCGTGACCCGGATCCGGCCGGAATGGGGCCGTTCGACCCTGGGCGCGGCCCCGTCGGTACGGCATGATGCGATGGACCCGGTGTGTGGTGTGCCGGGCGAGGAGAAGGTGGAGCCACGACATGGCGAGCGAGACGACCGGGACCGGAGCACCGGCACCGGTCCGGGTGTTCCTGCTGGACGACCACGAGGTGGTGCGCCGCGGCGTGCACGACCTGCTGGACGGCGAGCCCGACCTGGAGGTGGTCGGCGAGGCCGGCACCGCCGAGCAGGCGCTGGTGCGCATCCCCGCGCTGCGCCCGGACGTCGCCGTCCTGGACGTGCGCCTCGGTGACGGCGACGGCGTGGCCGTCTGCCGCGAACTGCGCTCCCGGATGCCGGACCTGGCCTGCCTGATGCTCACCTCCTTCGACGACGAGGAGGCGCTGCTGGACGCGGTGATGGCGGGCGCCGCCGGCTACGTGCTCAAGCAGATCAGCGGCACCGACCTGATCGCCGCCGTGCGCACCGTCGCCTCCGGGCGTTCGATGCTCGACCCCGGCGCCGCGACCCGCCTGCTCAACCGGCTGCGCAGCGAGGCCGAGCCGGCGCAGCCGGCCGGCGGCGGCCCGGAGCTGACCGCGCGCGAGCAGGAGGTGCTCGCGCTGATCGGCGAGGGGCTGACCAACCGGCAGATCGGCGAGCGGCTCTTCCTCGCCGAGAAGACGGTGAAGAACCACGTCTCCCGGCTGCTCGCCAAGCTCGGCGTCGAGCGGCGGGTGCAGGCGGCGCTGATCGCCACCGAGCTGCGCCAGTCGGCCGCCGCCGACCGCTCGGCCCACCACCCGCGCGTCCTCGGCCACGGCCCGCGCGGCTGACGCCGCAGGCCCCCGTACCCGGCCCCGGTCGCCCGCCCGCCTGCGGTGACCGGGGCCGTCGGCCGTCCGGGCCCGCACGGCCCCCTTCCCGCCGTCTCGCGGTGCGGTCGTGCGCCGACTCGGCCGGGCGCCGGGCCCGGGACGTTCGCCGGGGTCCGCCAGGGGCCGGGCGGGACTCTCGGCGGGACCATCGGCCCTCGTCCCGTCCCGGCCCCAGGGGCGACCATCGCTGGTATGAACGCCGATCCTGAAGCCGCGTCCGTGCAGGTCGAGCCACGGGTCCGGCCGCAGCACCGCCACACGCGGGAACTCGACGAGACCCGGGCGCTGGAGCTGCTGGGCCGCACCGGGGTGGGCCGCGTGGTCTACACCGTGGGCGCCCTGCCCGCCGTCCTCCCCATCCGCTTCCGGCTGGACGCGCTCGGTGGCGTCCTGCTCTCCACGGCGGCCGAATCCGAACTGGCGCGGGCCGTCGCCGGCGCGGTGATCGCCTTCGAGGCCGACGAGGTCGACGACACCGACGGCACCGGCTGGTGCGTCACCGTCCTCGGCCGCGCCGAACTGCGCCACCCGTCCCAGGCAGCCGGCAGCCGGGTGGAGATCCGGATAGCCCCCGAACTGGTCGTCGGACGCCACCTGGCACCCGACGCCTGCTGAGCCCCCCTTCGCGGCAGCCGGGTGCACGACGGCCCGGCTGCCGCGCGGGTCACACGCCGAGCGGGGCCTGCCAGACCAGCCGGGTGCCGCCGCCGTCGGCCGGGAGCAGCTCGAAGCTCCCGCCCGCCCGGTCGGCGCGTTCGGCGAGGTTGCGCAGGCCGCTGCGGCGCCCGCCGGAGGGCAGGCCCACGCCGTCGTCGGTCACGGTGAGCGTCACGTTCCCGCCGGCCGCGCGCAGCGCCACCTCGACGCGGCTCGCCCTGGCGTGCCGCGCCGCGTTGCTGAGCGCCTCGCCGAGCACGGCCATCACGTGCTCGGCCAGCTCCTGCGGCACGTCGGTGTCCAGCAGGCCCTCCATGCTGAGCCGCGGCGCGAAGCCGAGGGTGGCCTGCGCCTCGCCGACGACCCGGGTGGCGCGGGCGCGCAGGCCGCGGTCCGGCTCGCTGTGGGCACGCAGGCCGAAGATGGTCGAGCGGATGATCTTGATGGTCTCGTCCAGGTCGGCGACCGCCCGGCTCACCCGGTCGGCCGCGCTCTGGCTCTCGATCAGCCGGCCCGCGCTCTGCAGCGTCATACCGGTGGCGAACAGCCGCTGGATGGCCAGGTCGTGCAGATCGCGGGCGATCCGGTCGCGGTCCTCCAGGAGGGTCAGCTGCTCGGCGTCCCGCCGCCGCTCGGCCAGCTCCAGGGCCAGCGCGGCCTGGTCGGCGAAGCCCAGCAGCGGGCCCGTCTCCTCGGCGGTGAACGGCGGGCGACCGCTCTCCCGGGCCAGCAGCAGCACACCGCGCCCGAACCCCTCGCCGGTGGCCAGCGGCACCGCCACCGCCGGTCCCAGCCCCGTGAACCGCCCGGGCGGACCAGCCGGGAACCGCTCGTCGCCCTCCAGCTCGTCACTGGTCACCGGCGAGCCCGAGGCGTACGCGGCGCCGGAGAGCGTGCCGTCCACCGGCACCGTCACCCCGAGCCGGGCCTCCGACCGCCCGCCGAGCGCCACCTCCACGGTCAGCTCGGCGGCCCGCTCGCCCGGATCGGACAGCACCACGGACACATCGGCCAGCTCGGCACCGGCGATCTCCCGCGCCCGGCGCGCGATCAGCTCCACGACCTCCAGCCGCGGCGCGCCCGACAGCAGGCTGCGGGTGATCTCGGCGCTCGCCCGCAGCCACCGGTGCTGGCGCTGCGCCTCCTCGTACAGCCGGGCGTTGTCGATCGCGACCCCGGCGGCGACCGCCAGCGTCGAGATGACCGCCTCGTCGTCCGCGTCGAAGTCCAGGCCGCCGCGCTTGTCGGTCAGGTAGAGGTTGCCGAACACCTCGCCGCGCACCCGCACCGGCACTCCCAGGAAGGTGTGCATCGGGGGGTGGTTCGGCGGGAAACCCACCGAGGCCGGGTGCTCGGAGAGCACCGGGCAGCGCAGCGGCTGCGGGTCGCGGATCAGCTCGCCGAGGATGCCCTGGCCGGTCGGCGGCGGGCCGATCGCGTCGATCTCCTCCTGGCCGAGCCCGACGGTCAGGAACTGCGAGAGCGAGTAGCCGTCCGCGCCGATCACGCCGAGCGCCGCGTAGCGGGCGTCGACCAGGTCGGCGGCGGCCTCGACGATGCGGTGCAGGGCCTGGGAGAGGTCCAGCTCGCGGCCGACCGCCAGCACCGCCTCCAGCAGGCTGTGCACCCGGTCACGGGTGCCGCGCGCCGCGTCGATCCGCCACTGGAGCTCCTCCAGCAGCTCGTCCAGCCGCAGCTGCGGGAGCCGTGGCCCGCCGGGGGCGGCGTTCCCGACCCGGGCGCGCGGGGCGGCGGCCGGGATCGTCGTGCTCGGGGTCGCCGTGCTCGGGGCCGTCGCGGACGGGGCCGGCGTGGCCGGGGCCGCTCCGGTGTGGGCGGGGCAGCCGGGCGGCGGGGTGCCGTCCGCCTGTCCGCGCTGGTCTCCGTCGGTGTCCGCCCGCGTGTTCTCCGCGCCGCCCACCGGCGTCCTCCTAGTGGTTCCGTGCTGCTGGTCCGGCCCGAGCTCGGTCGTCCGACCGGTCGGATTGTCGGATTCACGTTAGTGCCGCAGGCATGTGCGCGGAACGCCGGGGTCGGTCATGAACGCGCCGGACGGGGTGCAATCGGCCACTCGCGCGCCCTTCGCACGCCTGATGCGCCGCCCCCGCGGACGACTCGGCGGTTCGCGGGACCTACGGCCCTCACCCGAGGGGCCCTGCGGCCTCTGGCCGCCCGAGCGCCGTGGGACCAGGGTGGTGTCAGGGGCCGACGGCGCGTCAGCGCACACCGGCCGCCCCACCGGCAGCCACCCGAGGCCCGCCCCGTACCGGCGGACCCGCAGCGGAAGGAAACCTCCCATGACGCCCGCAGTCCTGGCCGGAGTCGACGGATCGCCCGAGAGCACCGCCGCCGCCCACTGGGCCGCCGAGGAGGCACTGCGGCGCGGGGCCCCGCTGAGGCTGCTGCACGCCTGGCCGTGGCTCACCGACGGCCGCGCCGCCTTCGCCGGTCCCGAGGAGCTGCCGGTCGCCGCCCAGCGGATGCTGGCCGCCGCCGCCGAGGACGTCCAGACCCGGTACCCCGACCTGACCGTCCGGACCGACGTGGTGCTGGACGCGGCCGTGGACGGCATGGTCGCCGCCGCCGAGGACGCCGGCCTGCTGGTGCTCGGCTCGCGCGGCCTGGGCGGCTTCACCGGGCTGCTGGTCGGCTCGGTGAGCATGGCGGTCGCCGGGCGCGCGGCCGTGCCCGTGGTGGTCGTCCGGCCGACGGAAGCGGGCGCCGGGCCGGCGGACGAGCGGGAGGTTCCGGAGGTGCTGGTCGGCGTCGACGCCACCGCGCCCGACGACGCGGTGCTCGACTTCGCCTTTCACGAGGCCGCCCTGCGCGGCGCCCGGATCCGCGCCGTCCACGGCTGGGACCTGCCGCCCGCCTTCGCGGTCGTCGGCTTCCTGCCGTCCGGTGTGGAGATGGCCCAGCTCCAGGCGGCGCAGGAGAAGTCGCTGGCCGCCGCCCTCGCCGCCCACCGCGAGCGCCACCCCGACACCGAGGTCGTCGAGCACGTCCGCCTCGGCGCCGCCCGCACCCTGGTCGAGGACTCCGCCGGCGCCGCCCTGGTCGTGGTCGGCCGCCGTCGCCGCCCGCACGACCTCGGCCCCCGCCTGGGCCGCATCGCCCACGCCGTCCTCCACCACGCCCAGGCCCCGGTGGCGGTCGTCCCGCACGACTGACCGGGTCCCGCCGCGTCGGGGGTGCGGTGACGCCTCCCGGAGTGGTGGTGGCGGTCGTCCCGCACGGCCGGCCGGGCCCTCGCGCCCGCTCGTCCCCGGCTGCGCCCGCCCGGTCGGCGGGTGGCCGGAACTCGCCGTACCGGGGGGCAGTCGGGGCGTGCGTGCCCCGGCCGCCGGGGGCGGGCCAGGCAGCCCGGCGGGGGCGGGACCGATCGCCCGTGGCATCCGGGCCGTTGGACCCTGTCGCCGGCCGCGGGCCCGGCGCACCCTCGGGAGTACCAGGAGTACCGGGAGTCGCGGCCGTGCCGGGCGGGGGAGCGGCGCCGGGCGTCGAGGCAAGGAGAGGATCACCATGTCCCAGTCAGCCCTCACACCGGCCGACCTGCGGCTGCTCGCCGCCGCCGGCGGTGCGGCGCCCTCGCTGCACAACAGCCAGCCCTGGCGGTTCCGCCCGACCCAGGACGGGGGCGGGGTGGAGGTGCTCGCCGACCCGGACCGGTCCGTGCCGCTGGCGGACGCCAACGGTGCCGCGCTGCACATCGCGGCGGGCGCCGCCCTGTTCAACCTCCGGGTCGCGGCGGCCCGGTTGGGGCGGGAGGGCTCCGTCCGGCTGCTCCCCGACCCGGCCGACCCGCACCTGCTCGCCGTCCTCGACCTCGCGGGCCCCGCCGCCGCGCCCCTGCCCCCGGGCCCCGGCCCGTTCGGACGGGACCTCTACCCGGCGATCGCCGCGCGCCGTTCCAGCCGCCGGCCGTTCACCAATCGCGACGTCCCCGAGGCGGTCGCCGCAGAGCTGATCGCGGCCGCGCGGGACGAGGGCGTGGCGCTCGCGGTGCTGGAGGAGGAGGGTGTGCGCCGGGTCCTGGAGGTGACCACCGAGGCCGAGGACCGGATCGCCCACGACCCCGCCCGGCAGGTCGAGACCCGCTCCTGGCTGCGGCCGGACGGGGGCGAGGCCTCCGACGGTCTGCCGTACGCCGTGCTCGGGCCGCAGGACCACGACGCCCGGGTGCCGATGCGCGAGTTCGCCGGGCGCCCGCCGTTCCACGAGGGCCCGCCGCAGCCGTCCCAGCGCTTCGAGGCGCTGCCCCAGCTGTGCACGCTCCTGACCACCGGCGACGGCCCGGCCGACTGGCTGCGCACCGGTCAGGCGCTGGAGCGGGTCTGGCTGCTGGTGACCGTGCACGGGCTGCGGCTGACGGTGCTGCACCAGGCGGTCGAGTGGCCCGATCTGCGCTGGCGCCTGCGTGACCCCGCCGAGGGGCCCGGTCACGTCCAGCTGGTGCTGCGGGTGGGCTACGGCCCGCCCGGTGCCGCAACTCCGCGCCGGCCGCTGGAGGACGTCCTGGACCTGTCGGAGCCCTCCGGACCGGCCGGACCCTGAGGAGCCGGGGAGAGCACGACGCGAGTGACGCTGCGTGACCCCGCGGTGCCCGTGTGCGGCCCGGGGACCGTCCGGGTGGCGGGCTCCGCCCGGGGCGGTGATGGTGAGTCCTTGGGGGCCACCGCACGCCCCGGGCAGCCGGGGCGGCACCGCACGGGAGAGACCGCAGATGCCTGATGTGACCGCTGAGCACTACCAGCCCGGTACGCCGTGCTGGGTCGATCTGATGGCCCCTGACCAGCAGGCCGCCATCGACTTCTACAAGGACCTGTTCGGCTGGCAGGGCGAGATCGGCCCGCCCGAGACCGGCGGGTACGCGATGTGCACCCTGAACGGCAAGGCGGTGGCCGGGATCATGGCGGCCCAGCCGATGAAGGAGGGGGACCCGACCCCGCCCACGGTGTGGACCACCTACCTGGCCAGTGCCGACGCGGACGCCACCCAGGCCGCGATCACGGCGGCCGGGGGCACAGTGATGTTCCCGGTGATGGACGTGCTGACCGTCGGCCGGATGCTGGTGGCGGCGGACCCGACCGGCGCGGTCTTCGGCGTCTGGCAGCCCGTCGACTTCTACGGCGCCCAGGTGGTCAACGAGCCCGGCGCGCTGACCTGGAACGAACTGCACACCTCGGACATCCCCGGGGCCGCTCGCTTCTACCAGCCGGCCCTGGGTCTCGGCTCCGCCCCGATGGAGGGCATGGACGACTACTACGTGCTCAGCGTCGGCGACCGCCCGGTCGGCGGCATGACCACCCTGGAGGGCGCTCCGCCCGGGGTGCCCTCGCATTGGCTCACCTACTTCGCGGTGGACGACACCGACAGCACGGTGGACGCGCTGGTGAAGGCGAAGGGCACCGTGCTCGTCCCGCCGTTCGACCACGCCGCGGGCCGGATCGCCATCGTCCAGGACCCGCAGGGCGCCGTCTTCGCGGTGATCAAGGCCGCGGGGTAGCCCGTCCGGCGGCCCGTGGAGGGCCGGCGCCGATGGCGCCACGGCGCAGCAGCAGCGTGCTCCGGGCGGTCGCGGCAGGGCCCGCGACCGCCCGGAGCACGTCGGTGCTAGGAGATCCGGGCCCAGGCGCTCCAGCTGCCGTCCGGGGCGTGGGTCCGCGCCCAGAGGCGGCCGTCGGTGCCCGTGGCGGCGATCTGGAACCGGCCGAGGCCGGTGTCGGAGGCGACGATGCCGACGCCGCCGATCAGGTTGCCGCCCAGGGACGTCCAGGCGCTCTTCTTCCCGGACGCGCTGCTCGACCGGGTCCACACGGCGTGGTCGGTGCCGATGACGAACACCTGCCGGCGGCCGTCCCGGTAGGCGTACTCCACGATGCCGGGCGAGCCGTACACGCCGCCGCAGAGGTACTCCCCGCCCCAGGACGGGCTGATGCAGTGCATCGGCTCCACCGCCGCCGCGGCGTGCGCCGCGGTCGCGGCACCGGGGGCCGCCGTCAGCGCGGCACCGGCGAGAACGGCGGCGGCCACCGCCGTCTTGATCTTCTTCACGGACACTCCTCGGTCGGTCCTGACCGGGGCCGCCCGCCGACCGGGCGGCCCCTCCGTTGAGGACACGGGCGCCCGGCGTCGGCGGGTTCAGTCGGAAGCGGGTCAGGAACCCATGGCGGCGAGGCCCTTGATGTCCTGGTAGCTCATGCCCAGCTTGTTGTAGAGCCGGACCTGCTCCTCGGTCAGGGCGCCGCCGGCGGTCAGCTCCTTCAGCCGGGCGCCGGTTCCCTGGCGCTCTCCTCAGGACGGGTGCAAACTGTCCGACCCGGCCAGCAGTCCGTCAGGGCCCCCGGTGGTCCGTCGCGACGGGTTCCGGGCGGGGCGCCGGGGGAGGGGTGAACCGGGCCCCCCCCCGGGCCCCCCCCCCGCGGGCGGGGCACCACCGGCCCCGGAGCCCCC
>NZ_JBEXJT010000041.1:0-77544 GCF_040609255.1 Kitasatospora sp. NPDC004723
ATCGGCGGCGGGCTGGTGAACACCGGGCGCCCGGCGGGGTCGGTGGCCTGCACGGCGCCGGTGGCCGCGTCGGTGGCGACCGTCACACCGACCGTGGACATCGTGTACTTGAGCGTCGCCAGCTCGGGGTTGGCCGCGGCCTGGGGCGTCTTGACGACCACCAGCTGCGAGAAGCCCTCGACCTCGGCCTTCAGCTGCACGTCGACGCCCGGCAGCACCTCGGCGTAGGTGGCGACGTTGCCGGCCAGGGTGGGCTGGGGCAGCGGCTTCGGCCAGGAGAGCGAGAGGGTGCGGCCGTCCTTCACGCCGGTCAGCAACGGGCCGGCGCCGCCGCCGGAGAACGCCACGGTCACCGACGCGGCCTTCGGCTTCACCGAACCGTCCGCCGCGAACTGCAGCGTCGGGTCGGTGGCCACCCAGGCGCCACCGCGCAGTACGCGCACCGGGGTCCCGTAGTGGCGCACCGAGAACGTGCCGTCCGGGTTGGCCCAGGTGTCCGACCGCTCGGTCCGGGCGGTCACCAGCTCGGCCGGCGCGTTGGTCGACCTGGCCTCCTTCAGGGCCTTCTCCTCGGGACTGACCGAACCGTCGTCCACCGGCGTCGTACCGGCGACCGCCGGCACACCCGGGGCACCCGGGGCGCCGGGAGCGGCATGCGCGAGGGAGGGCGGCACGACGACGAGGCCGACCGCAAGCCCCCCCGCCAACGCCAGGGCTATCGCCCCGCTCGGCCGCAGACCACTGCGGCCGTTCTGGGAAGAGATCACGCTGATTCCTTCTGGATGGTGGTATTTGCGCGAAGCGGTAGGACTCTATACCGCCCGGGCGACCCTCCCGGCCGTGGTTTCCGGAACGTCCCGGGTGACCGTGACCACCACTCATGGACAGGTGCTCGTACGAAGTCTGATGTTCATTCACCGGCAATGGGGAGCGTTACTGATCAATGGTCACACAACCGGACATCTCGCCCTTCATTGCGGGTTCACAATCCGGAGAATTCGTCTGTGCCTCTTGCTAGCCTTCGTCGGCTCATTCAGAATCTTCGGAGGGGACCGGAGTGAGAAACTCTGTTATCCGCTGGTTGGCGACCGCGGTCGCCACCACGGCGTTGATAGGCGCGCTACCGGGTTCGGCCGTCGCCGCCGGTTCGCGCGACACGAGGCCGGACCTGCCGGCTTTGCAGGACGTCAAGCCGGTGCCGGTCAAGCCGGTCCGGTTCGGCGACGAGAAGCGGCCGAACCAGGCCGCGACGACCGAGGGCCCCGCGCCCGCGGTCGTCTGGCCGGGTTCCGACCGCATTTCCGCGCGGGTGCGCGGTGTGGCCGAGGGGGCGCCCGGACCGAAAGCGAATTCCCTGCGGAAGCAGTCCGACGACGTACCGGTCGGACAACTGGGCGTCACGGTCGCCGACCGGGAGAAGGCCCGGGCGGCCGGAATCGACGGCGTCCTGTTCTCGGTGGCCGGGCCCGGCGCGGGCGCGGCGGAGAAGGTGGACGTCTCCCTCGACTATTCGTCCTTCGCCAAGGCGTACGGCGGTGATTGGGCGTCACGCCTCACCCTGGTGCGGCTTCCCGAGTGTGTGCTGACCACCCCGGACAGTCCGGAGTGCCGCACGACGGAACCGCTGGCCTCGGTCAACGAGCCGGTAAAGGGCACCGTCTCGGCCTCGGTGGACGCGCCGGCCCGCCCGGCCGCCACGGCGAAGGGCGCCTTCGCGGCCGCTCCGGCCGCGGCCGACGCCGGCGCGCCGATGGTGCTCGCGGCCACGGCCGGGGCCTCGGGTCCGGCCGGTGACTACAAGGCGACCTCGCTGCAGCCCTCGGGTTCCTGGACGGCCGGCGGCGCCACCGGCGGCTTCGACTACTCCTACCCGATCAGCATCCCCTCGGTGCCCGGCGGGCTGCAGCCCACCGTGGCGCTGGGGTACTCCTCCTCGTCCGTGGACGGCCGCACCTCCGCGTCCAACAACCAGCCGGGCTGGCTGGGTGACGGCTGGTCGTACGAGCCGGGCTT
The DNA here is from genome assembly GCF_040609255.1 of Kitasatospora sp. NPDC004723. Taxonomy (NCBI): domain Bacteria; kingdom Bacillati; phylum Actinomycetota; class Actinomycetes; order Kitasatosporales; family Streptomycetaceae; genus Kitasatospora; species Kitasatospora sp. NPDC004723. The sequence continues at coordinate 2,014 of NZ_JBEXJT010000041.1, forward strand.
CGTCGAACGCCGCTACAAGGCCTGCAACGACGACCAGTCGGGCGGCACCAACACCGCCAAGGTCGGCGACCAGTGCTGGTACAACGACAACGCCGTGCTGTCGCTCGGCGACAAGCACACCGAGCTGGTCTACGAGGCCGGAAAGGGCTGGCACCCGGCGACCGACTCGGGCGAGAAGGTCGAGAAGCTCACCGGTGCGAGCAACGGGGACAACGACGGTGAGTACTGGAAGATCACCACGGTCGACGGCACCCAGTACTTCTTCGGACTGAACCGCCTACCCGGCTACCAGCCCGGCTCGGCGGAGACCAAGTCGGCGTGGACGGTGCCGGTGTTCGGCAACCAGTCCGGCGAGCCCTGCTACAACGCGGCGTTCGCCAACGCCTGGTGCCAGCAGGCCTGGCGCTGGCAGCTGGACTACGTGGTCGACCCGCGCGGCAACGCGATGGCCTTCTACTGGAACACCGAGTCCAACAACTACGCCCGCAACTGGAGCACGACGACCGGCAAGGGCACCGCGACCCCGTACGTGCGCGGCGGCTGGCTGGACCGCGTCGAGTACGGCCTGCGCGCGGACTCCGTCTACTCGGCCAAGCCGATGGGCGTCGTCAAGTTCGACGTCGACGAGCGCTGCCTCGCCGACTGCGGCACCTTCGACGAGGCCCACGCCAAGAACTGGCCGGACGTCCCGTTCGACCAGAACTGCAAGGACGGCGACGACTGCAAGTCCAACGCCTCGCCGACGTTCTGGTCCCGCAAGCGGCTGACCGCCATCAGCACCAAGGTGCTCACCGGCGGCGCCCACCAGGACATCGACACCTGGAACCTGGTGCAGAGCTTCCCGCCCTCCGGCGACGGCATCTCCACCCCGATGTGGCTGGCCTCGATCGCCCGCACGGGCAAGAGCAACGGCAGCATCCCGCTGCCGGCGGTCACCTTCGCGGGCGAGCAGATGGCCAACCGGGTGGACCGGACCGGTGACGGCCTCGCGCCGTTCGTCCGGCTGCGCCTGAACCAGATCACCACCGAGACCGGCGGCACCATCGGGGCGTACTACTCCCCGGAGGACTGCACCCCCACCAGCCTGCCGCCCTCGGACGGCAGCAACACCACCCGCTGCTTCCCGGTGAAGTGGGCGTACGAGGGCACCACCGCCAAGCTCGACTGGTTCAACACCTACGTGGTGACCAAGGTGGTCGAGAGCGACAACATCGTGGAGACCCCGGACAAGGTCACCGAGTACTCCTACCTCGACGGCGCCGCCTGGGCGAAGAACGAGGACGAGTTCACCAAGGCCGAGGACCGCGTCCACTCCGTGTTCCGCGGCTACGGCCGGGTGCAGACCCGCACCGGCGCCGGGTACGACGCCAAGACCCTCACCGAGACCCGCTACTTCCGCGGCCTCGACGGGGCCCAGGTCGCCGACTCCACCGGGGCCGTGGTCACCGACCGCCCGCAGTTCGCCGGCCAGGCGCGCGAGAAGGCCACCTACAACGGTGACGGCGGCGCGCTGGTCGCCGCCACCTCCTACACGCCGTGGCGCTCCGCCACGGCGACCGCGACCCGCGCCAGGACCGGCCTGCCGGCCCTGGAGGCGTACGTCACCGGCGTGGAGAAGGAGCGGACCCGCACCGCGGTGACCGGCGGCGAGCGCATCACCTCGCTGTCGCGCACCTTCGACCAGTACGGCCTGGTCAGCAGCGTCTCCGACCTCGGTGACGAGGCCGACGCCAACGACGACCGGTGCACCACGACCACGTACGCCCGCAACACCGCGGCCTGGCTGCTCGACCGGGTCGCCCGGGTCGAGACCGTCGCCGCGGCGTGCGGCGGCAGCGTCAGCCGCCCGGCCGACGTCATCTCCGACCAGCAGACCTTCTACGACGGGGCGACCGCGGCGGACGCCGCTCCGGTCAAGGGCCTGGCCACCGAGACCCGCACCGTCAACGGGGCGGGCAACGGCTACGACACCGTCTCCCGCACCGGCTACGACGCCTACGGCCGGGCCGTCTCGGTCTTCGACGCCTACGGCAAGGAGACCACCACCGCGTACACCCCGGCGGCGGGCGAGGTGCCCACCCAGACCGTCGTCACCAACCCGCTCGGCCACACGAGCACCACCGCCCTGGACCGCCGGGGCCAGGAAGTGGCCATCACCGACGCCAACGGCAAGCTCACCACCACCGCGTTCGACGCGCTGGGCCGGGTCACCAAGGTGTGGCTGCCGACCCGTTCGGCGGTCACCTACCCGGACTCGCCGAACTACGCGTACGGCTACCAGGTCCGCAACGACGGCGTGAACGTCATCAGCACCACCACCCTCCAGCACGACTCCACCTTCCTCACCCGGTACGTGCTGCTGGACGGCCTGCTGCGGACCCGGCAGACCCAGGAGCCGTCGCCGAGCGGAACGGGCCGGCTGGTCTCGGAGACCTCCTACGACACCCGCGGCCTGTCCTGGCGCGACTCGGGCAAGTTCTACGCCGACGGCGCCGCCGAGGGCGTCCTGGTGCTCGGCCAGGAGCTGAAGTACCCGGACTCGACCGACACCCTCTACGACGGCGCCGGCCGCGTCACCGCCGTCATCAGCAAGCGGTTCGGCGACGAGACCAAGCGGACGACCACCACCTACCACGGCGACGCCACCACGGTGGTCCCGCCGCAGGGGGCCGTGGCCACCACCACCTACGTCGACGGCCGCGGCCGCAAGACCGAGGTGAAGGAGTACACCGACCCGGCCCGCACCATGTCGCAGTCGGTGAAGTACGCCTACGACAAGCGCGGACGGCTGACCGAGACCAGCGACCCGGCCGGCAACAAGTGGACCACCGGCTACGACGTGCGCGGCCGCGCGGTGCAGACCGACGACCCCGACAAGGGACGGACCACCACCGTCTTCGACGCGGGCGACCGGCCGGTGGAGACCACCGACGCGCGCAACATCACCCTGCACACCGACTACGACGCGCTCGGGCGGCGCACCGCGCTCAAGCAGGGCTCGGCCGTGCTCTCCGAGTGGGTCTACGACACCGTGGCCAAGGGCCAGCTGTCGAAGACCGTCCGGCACATCGACGGCTCGGACTACGTGGTGGAGGTGACGGCCTACAACAGCCTGTACAAGCCGACCGCCAACCAGGTCACCGTTCCCGCCGCCGAGGGCGCCCTGGCGAACACCTACAAGTGGACCACCTCCTACAACGCCAACACCGGCCAGCCGATGTGGACCCAGCAGCCCGCCGCCGGCGGCCTGCCCCAGGAACGGGTCACCAACGCCTACACGCCGACCATGGGCCTGGCCGCGACCGTCTACGCGGGCAGTGACGCGATCCTCTCCTCCGCGGTGTACGACCACTACGGGCGCACCACCCGCGAGGAGTTCGGCGCGTTCGGCAAGCAGCTCTGGGCGTCGTACGAGTACGACGAGCACACCGGGGCGCTGACGCGGGCGGTCACCGACCGGGAGACCGCTCCGCAGCGCATCGACGACACCGGCTACAGCTACGACCCGGCCGGGAACGTCACCGCGATCACCACCAGCAGCGGTCAGGACGCCGCCCGGGTCACCGACCGCCAGTGCTTCACGCTGGACGGGCTGCGGCGGATCACCGAGGCCTGGACGGCCCGGGACGCCTGCACGACCGGCCCGCAGAACAACGTGGCCGGTCCGGACGCCTACTGGACGTCGTACACCTACGACGCGCTGGGCAACCGGAAGACCGAGGTCCGGCACGACAGCGCCACCGGCGGCGCCGGCGACGTCAGCCGCACCTACACCACCCCGGCCGCCGGCGCCGCCCGCCCGCACGCGCTGACCTCGGTCTCCGAGACCGGGCCGGGCGGCACCCGGGTCGACCAGTACGGCTACGACGCGGCCGGCAACACCACCGCGCGGCAGACCGCGAGCGGGTCGCAGACCCTGGAGTGGGACGCCGAGGGCCACCTGGCCAAGGTCACCCAGGGCGCGTCCGTCAGCAGCTACCTGTACGACGCCGACGGCGCCCGCTTCATCCGCCGCGACTCCACCGGCACCACGCTCTACCTCCCGGGCGGCAACGAGCTGCTGCTCCCGAAGAGCGGCCCGGTGGTCGGCACGCGCTACTACTCCGTCGGCAGCAAGACGGTCGCCGTGCGGACCGGGGGCGCGCTGACCTTCCTGCTGGCGGACCGCCAGGGGACGGCGACCGTCCAGGTGGACGCGCAGACCCAGGCGGTGACGCGGCGCAAGACCACCATCTTCGGCGGTCCGCGCGGTCCGCAGGCCACCGGCTGGTCCGGCCAGCGCACCTTCGTCGGCGGCACCCAGGACACCGACACCGGACTGACCCACATCGGGGCGCGCGAGTACGACCCGGTCAGCGGCCGGTTCATCAGCGTCGACCCGCTGCTGACCACCGAGGACACCCAGCAGCTGCACGCCTACGCGTACGGCAACAACAACCCCGTCACCTTCAGCGACCCGACGGGCCGGAAGATGTGCGCGGACAGCTGCGCGTCCGGCGAGGCCTGGGTCGGCATGAACGGCGTCTACCACGAGGCGCCGGCGCCGTCGACGCCTTCGCCGACCTGGGGGGTGGACCCCGGGCGGGTCGCCGCGGACACCGCGAGCGCGTACACGTTCCTCTACACCGAGGATGCCAACCGCCGCCGCAACCAGTACCGGGCCGCCGACCGGCTCGCCAGGGACACCGCGCGCGAGATGAGCACGAACTACGGCAGCAAGGCGGCCGCCCAGTGGGTCGTCGACGAGCGCAACGCGCTGCGCAGCCACTACCGGACCCCGTTCGAGGACTGGTACCTGCCGCGCAAGCGCGGAGAACGGGACTTCCCCACCTACGACGCGCTGCGGCAGCGCAAGTCGGACGTCGAGATCATCGAGAGCGCGGGAAAGACCAACCCCCGGGCGAACCAGCTGGCCAAGGTGTCCAAGATCGGCGGCCGGGCCATGCTCGGGCTCGACATCGGCATCGGCGTCTACGAGGTGGCGACGGCCCCCGAGGGCGAGAAGGTCCGCACCGCGGCCAGGGAGGCGGGCGGCATCGGCGGCGCCATCGCCGGAGCCAAGGGCGGCGCCGTGATCGGCGCGGCCGTCGGTAGTCTCTTCCCCGGTCCCGGTACGGCCATCGGGGCCGTCGTGGGCGGCGTCGGCGGTGCGATCGTCGGCAGCGCCGTCGGCCGGAAGATCGGCGGCTGGGTGGGAGGACTGTTCAAGTGACCGAGCCGATGCGGGGCGCCGACCCGACGGTGGCACTCCGGGAGGGCGACGACCTGGTCGTCGCCGAGCTGAGCGCGGGCGCGTTCGTCCGGCAGTCCCGGCTGCCGGGGTGCCAGACCCATGAGCTCCGCCCGTACCCGGTGCGGTTGATCCGCCACGACCACGGGGTGTCCGTGGTCGCGGCGGCCGTCGACGGCGGTGCTCCCGTGCACCACGCGGACTGCGTGGGCGGGGAGTTCACCACCCTCCCGGCCTCGCCGGCCACCGATCCCCAGCCGGGCCAGTACCGCGTGCTGCGGGACGGCTCGGCCGTGTTGGTCGGTGCGACCCGCAAGGAGACGCCGCTGGGCACCGTACGCAGTGTGCACCGGCTGCCCTGGGCGGCGACGGCCTGGGAGGAGGTTCCGGTCCCGGACCGCTACCTGGTCCTGGGCGCCACCAGCACGCCGACGGAGCCGCTGGTGCTGACCGGCGGCCGACTGGAGGCTCCGGACCGATCGGGCGAGCCCGGAAGGCTGCCCGTCCTGCTCACCCCGGCGCCCGCCGGGGACGGGTGGCGCGAGCTGGACCTCACCGGATGGGGCCGGCCCTCGGTCGGCTGGCGAGAACGGCTCGGCGGCGCGGGCGTGGACCCGTGCACCGGCGCGTTCGAGACGGCGGCCGGTGCCGGGGACCTCTGGTGCGCGGTCACCGAGTTCGGCGACTGGTGGGAGCACATCCTGCTCTACGGGGCGGATGCGGCCGCGCGGTCGTGGTCGTTCCTCCGCCTGTCGCACGACGGCCTGGCAGGGCGTCCCTCGGTCGCGGCGGACGGCATCACCGCCGTCTCCGCCTCCGGGCGGCTGCTGCGCTACACACGGGGGAGCCACCGGTGGAGCTCCTCGGACCTGCGTCCGGTGCTGCGGGGGCTGCTGCCCGGTGCCCCCGGTGCGGTCGTCACCGACGCGACGGTGACGGGGGACCGGCTGCTGCTCGCGGTCGGCCCTTCCGGCACGGAGCTGCCCAAGGCCACGCTCGTCTGCTCGCTTCCGCTGGACGGGTCGGCCGCCGAGACCGTGTACGACACGGCGGCGGATCCGGACCGCGAGGTGCTGGCCCTGATGTCCTGACACCCGCCTGACCCCTCGGGCCCCGCACCTCCGTCCGGAGGTGCGGGGCCCGAGTCGCTGGAAAGGGGTGCCGGCGGCGGGCGGAGCGCCCCCGCGCCCGCGGCGGGCGGGAGGGACCCGGACAGGCGATAACCTGGGGTCCGCCCGCAGGCGGGCCGACCGACCCCAGAGGAAAGCAGCGTGGCGCACGACAGGCAGGATCCGGCCCTGGTCGGGCGGCAGCGGGAGACCGAACTGCTCGCCGCCGCCCTCGACCGGGCCGGGAAGGGCACCGGCGGCGCGACCGTGCTGCTGCGCGGCGACGCGGGTGTCGGCAAGAGCACCCTGCTCGCCTGGACCGAGCGCACCGCGCGCGACCGCGGCTTCACCGTGCTGCGCGCCGTCGGCGCCGAGGCCGAGACCGACCTCGCGTTCGGCGCCCTGCACCAGGCCCTCTGGTCGCTGCTCCAGCGCTCCGACGCGCTCTCCGCCCACCAGCGGGACGCCCTGGAGAGCGCGTTCGGCGCCCGCTCCGGCACCCCGAGCGGCTTCGCCGTCGGCGCCGCCGCCCTCGCCCTGCTCGACGAGGCCGTGCGCACCGCCCCGGTCCTGCTGCTGCTGGACGACCTGCACTGGATCGACTCCTCCAGCGCCACCGTCCTCGGTTTCCTGCACCGGCGCTGCGCCGAGCTGCCGCTGGTGATCGCCGGCGCCACCCGCCCGGACGGGACGGCCACCCGGACCTGGTCGGCCGAGCCGGTCGACGTCCGGGCGCTGCCCCGGGCGGACGCCGCCGCGCTGCTCGGCACCTGCTACCCGGAGCTGGCCGGCGGCACCCGCGACCGGGTGCTCGCCGAGGCGGCCGGCAATCCGCTGGCCCTGGTCGAGCTGCCCCGCCAGCTGGCCGCCGCCCAGCAGCGCGGGGTCGCCCCGCTGCCCGAGCGGCTGCCGCTCGGGCGCCGGCTGGAGCGGATGTTCGCCGAACGGCTGGACGCGATGACCCCGGAGGCCGGCCGCCTGCTGCTGCTCGGCGCCCTGGCCACCGGCCCGGACCTCAGCAGCGGCGTGTGGCTGCGCGCCGTCCCGGACCGCGAGGTGCGGCAGACCCTGGAGCGGATCGAGGCGGACGGCCTGGCCCGGCTCGACGCCGCCGGGCAGCTGGTGTTCCGTCACCCGCTGGCCCGTACCGCCGTGGTCTCGGCGGCCTCCGACGCCGCGCGCCGCGAGGCCCACCGGACCCTGGCGGACACCCTCGCGCCCGACGACCCCGGCCGGCTGGTCCACGAGGCCGCCGCCGCGCTGCTGCCGGACGAGGACCTCGCGGGCCGCCTGGCCGAGGCCGGCCGCGACCTCGCCCGGCGCGGCGGCGACGCCGAGGGCGCGCTGCTGCTCGAACGCGCCGCCGTGCTCAGCCCCGGCTCCGGCGACCGCGTCCGCCGGCTCAGCTGGGCCGCCGTGATGGCCGCCCGCGGCGGGCAGCTGCGCCACACCGCCGCCCTGGTGGAGGAGCTGAAGGCCGGCACCGTCCCGCCGGACGTCGCGCCGGTGTTCGCCTACGCGGTGGTCTACGCCGACCAGAGCCACCACGTCGACTTCGCGTCCTCCGCCGCCCTGCTGCCGGCCGCCCTCGACACCATGACCGCGCCGGGCGCGGACACCTTCGGCGGGCTGGTCGAGCAGGCCTTCTTCAAACTGCTGCTGGCCGCCAGCTACACCGACGACCCCTGGGCCTGGCAGGCGCTGCAGCGCCACCGGGACGCCGTCTCCGAGGTGGGCCGGCTCTGCCTGCGCGCCTGGACGGAGCCGGGCCCGGGCGTCGCCGACGCCCTGCTGGCGGTGGCCGGGGACCTCACCGCGGAGCAGGAGGCCGGCGCCGCCTGGCTGCTGCTCTGGACCACCTCGGCCCTCGACTGCCCCGAGGCCGACCTGTGGCAGCGCTTCACCCGGCTGCACGGCTACGCCGGCCAGGGCTCGGTGGCGAAGGCCAAGAGCCACCAGGACTTCCTGCTCGGCGACTGGGAGCGGGCCGACGACTGCCTGCGCGAGGCGGAGATCGCCGAGGAACTCGGCTACCGCACCAACGCCCTGCTGTTCCGCCAGTACCACGCCGCCTTCCTGGCCGGGCGCGGCGACGAGGCCGGGCTGGACGCCGTCGAGCGGGCCGTGCGGCCGACCGCCGTCCGGGCCCGGATGCGGTTCGTGCTCGACCGCCTGACGCATCTGCGCGGGCTGGCCGCGCTCGCCCACCAGCGCCACGAGGAGGCGTACGGGCACTTCTGCGGGCTCCTCCCGGCGGGGCGGCCGGCGGGCTCCCCGCCCCGGCACCACGCGCTGGTGTTCGACCTGGTGGCCGCGGCCGTGCACGCCGGCCGGCGCGAGGAGGCGCTCGCCCACCTCGCGGCCGTCCGGCGGGCCCGCTCCGCGGAGATCTCCGGCCGGCACGCCTTCCTGGTCGCGGCGGCCACCGCGGTGGCCGCCGCGGACGAGGACGCCGACGACGCCTACCGCGCCGCCTACCAGGTGCCGGGCGCCGAGCGGTGGGCCTTCGACCTCGCCCGGCTGCGGCTCGCCCACGGCTCCTGGCTGCGCCGCCGCCACCGCTCGGGGGCCCGGGAGGTGCTGCGCACGGCCCACCACGTGTTCCGCCGGCTGGAGGCCGCGCCCTGGGCGGCGCAGTGCGAGGAGGAGCTGCGGGCGGCGGGCGACGCGCTGGTCCCGCCGCAGCGCGGACCGTCCGAGGCCCCGTCCGTGCCGGCCCTGCTGACCGGCCAGGAGCTGCGGATCGCCCGGCTGGCCGCGACCGGACTGACCAACAAGGAGATCGGCCAGCGGCTGCGGCTGTCGCCGCGCACGGTCGCGGCGCACCTCTACAAGATCTTCCCCAAGCTCGGGATCACCTCCCGCGCCGCGCTCGCCCACGCCCTCGGCCACCCGGTCGCCCGCTGAGCCGACCGCCGACGCGTAGTCAGTACGACAGTCAGATGACCTAACGCGGCGTTTGCCCTTTCGGTCAGGCTGATCGTGCAGGGACTTCGACGGAAGGCGGTCAGATGGGCGTGCGGGTGACGACCACCTCGGTCCCGGACGGCGAGAAGGCGGCGTACCTGGGCGGGGCCCTGTCGCGGACGCTGGTACCGCTCGAACTGCGCCCGCTCACCGGGCGGCCGTTCGACGGGCAGCTGGTCTCGCACCGGCTCGGCCACGTGCGGCTCTCCACCCTGGAGGCGGACGCCGCCCGCTTCTCCCGCACGGCGGCCCTGATCGCCCGGGCCCCGCGCAGCGAACCGCAGGTCGGCGTCGGCGTACAGGTCTCCGGCCGGGCCGTGCTGGTGCAGGACGGCCGCCGGGCCGAGGTGGCGGCCGGCGGGCTCGTGCTGTACGACACGGCCCGCCCGTACGCCTTCGACTACCCGGAGCGCTTCCGCACCCACCTGTTCCACCTGCCGCGCCGGCTGCTGGGCGTGCCGGAGCAGGACCTGCGGCGGGCGTCGGCGACGGCCGTCGGCCCGGCGGACGGGTGCGGACCGGTGCTGCTGCCGTTCCTGGACGGCCTGGCCGCCTCCGCGCACTCCTACCCCGTGCCGGTCGGCGACCGGCTGGCCGGCAGCCTCGCCGACCTGCTGAGCGCGCTGGTCGCCCAGCTCACCCTGACCCGGGCGGCGGACGGGCCGGACACGCCCAACGCGCAGCTGGTCCGCCGGGTGCGCTGGTACATCGACCGGCACCTGGGCGACCCCGAACTCGCGCCCGAGCCGATCGCCCAGGCCCACCACATCTCCGTCCGCTACCTGCACCGGCTGTTCGAGGGCGAAGGGGTGACGGTGGGCAAGCTCATCCAGCGGCGCCGCCTGGAGGAGTGCGCCCGTGAGCTGGCCCGGCGCGGACGCACCGCGCCGACGGTCTCGGCGGTCGCCCAGCGCTGGGGGTTCGTCAATCCGGCGCACTTCAGCCGGGCCTTCCGCGCCGCCTACGGGGTGCCGCCGCGGGACTGGCGCGCCGGGCGCGGGGCGGGAGCGGACCTGCCCGGCTGACCGACCTGCCCGGCTGACGAGCCGGCGCGCCCCCGGACCGCGCCCCCCGGCCCCGCAACCCCGGGCGGCTCCGCAGCGCACGACCGACCGAAAGCCAGGAGCGAAGAGTTGCCCGACCCCATCCCCTTCCCCGACCACGGGCCGGTGCTCGACCGGGCGCTCCGGGAGTTCCTGGCCGCCCGGGCGGCCGACCGGACCGCGGCGGAACCGCCGCACCTCTTCGCGCCGCCGCCCGCCGACGCGCCCGCGGCGGCTCCCGGCGACGGGACCGAACCGGACGATCCGGGCGCCACCACCGAGGAGTGGCTCGCGCTGCCCTGCGGTCCCACCGGGCGGGTGCCCGTCCAGGTGACCAGGCCGGCCGGCGCCGCCGATCCGTGCCCCGTGGTGCTGTTCCTGCCCGGCCTCGGCTGGTCGCCCGGCGACGCCACCGGCCACCGCCGGCTGGTCCGGGAGCTCGCCCTGGGCACCGACGCCGCCGTGGTCCACGTCGACTACGCGCGGGCGCCCGGCGCGCGCTACCCGGTGGCGGTCGAGCAGTGCTACGCCGTCCTGCGGTGGATCCGGGAGCACGGCCACGAGATCGGGCTGGCGGGGGAGCGGGTCGCCGCCGTCGGCGACTCGGCGGGCGCCAACCTGGTGGCCGCCCTGACCCTGCTGGCCGGCGAGCGCGGGGACGTCCGGCTGGTCCAGCAGGTGCTGGTCTGCCCGGTCACCGACGCCGACTTCGACACCCCGTCCTACCACCGCTTCGCCCAGGGCTACTTCCTGCACCGCGACCACATGCGCCGCTACTGGGACGCCTACCTGCCCGACGAACGGCGGCGCCGGGAGGCGACCGCCGCGCCGCTGCGCGCCACCCTGGACCAGCTCGCCGGGCTGCCCCCGGCCCTGGTGGTCACCGCCGAGGCCGACGTCCTGCGCGACGAGGGCGAGGCCTACGCGGCCCGGCTCCGGGCGGCCGGCGTCCCGGTGGTGGCGACCCGCTACCAGGGGACGGTGCACGGCTTCCTGCTGCTGGCCGGGAGCTGCCCGACCGGCACCGCGCGGGCCGCGATGATCCAGGTCGTCGACACCGTGCACGTCGCCCTGCACCGCCGCCCCTGGTGAGGAGCGGCGGTGCAGGGCGACGTGCGCCGCTCAGGAGACCGGCGGCGCCCAGGGGGCGTCCGCGGCCGAGAGCCGGCGGGCGCTGACGGCGGTGGCCAGCAGCAGCAGTGCGGCCAGGGCCAGCGCGACGGACGGCTGCCCGTGCAGGACCAGGACCGCACCCACCAGGCCGCCGAGCAGCATCGCGAGCGCCGACAGGATCCGGCGGCCCGGGCGGGGCCCGGCACCGCCCGCCGCCGGGGAGTCGGCGGCCAGGCCGGTCAGGGTGAGGGTGAGCACGGTGGTGGTGAGGTCGGGCACGCCGAGCCGGCGGGCCACCGCGTTCTGCAGACCCATGGCCAGGCCCAGCAGCACGATCAGCGGGTACCGGGCGTCGTCGCCGCCGACGACCGCGGCGGTGACGGCCGCCGCGGCCGTGAGGACGGTCTGGACGCCGCCGGCCAGGGCCAGCAGCCGGCCGCGGTGCGCCGCCGACCGTCCGGCCAGCCGCCCGCCGGCGAGCGCGCCCGCCAGGAAGGCCGCCGGCGAGACGAGCGAGGCGGCGGCGGACAGGCCCGGGGCGCCCGCGAGGGCGAACCCCAGGAAGACCACGTTGCCGGTCATGTTCGCCACGAACACGTGCCCGAGGGCGAGGTAGCTCACCGCGTCGACCACGCCGGTGGTGACCGTCAGCAGCAGCATCAGCGGCGGCAGCGGGCCGTGCCGGTCGGTGCGCGGCGGGGCGAGCGTCCGCAGGGCGTCAGTCAGCAGCGCGCGCACCGGCCGCCGCTCCCGCCGTCGCCCCCGCCGTCGGGGCCGTGCGGTGCAGGACGGCCCGCGTGAGCAGGCCGCTGACCGGGCCGAACACGGCGGCGGGGACCACCAGCCAGAGCGGCCAGGCGGTCAGGCCGACGGCGTGGTCGACCGAGAGGCGCCCGGCGCCGGTGAGCGCCAGCGCGCCGGTGACCACCACCAGCACCAGCGGGTACTCGTAGCCGTCGTTCTGCACCCAGAGCCCGTGCGGCACTTTGACGGTGATCGCCACCGTCATCACGCCCATGGCGACCATGGCCGCCAGCGGGGTGAGCGCGCCCAGGGCCAGGAACAGGCCCGAGCCGATCTGCCCGGCCCCCGCGGCGAGCGCGGTGAGCGTCCCGCCCCGGAAGCCGTCGTGCGCGAACTCCGCGGTCCCGCCGGAGAGTCCGTTGCCGCCGAGGCGGTGGCTCACCTTCTGCACGCCGTGTCCGGCGATGAGCAGGCCCACCACCACCCGGATGATCAGTAGTCCGGTATCCATCGTGTCCCGTTCCTGTCCCTGGTCCTGTTCCTGTTCCCGGCCCCGTCGTCCCGGCCGGCCGCGCTCGCCCGCCGAGGGCTCAGAGCACGAAGCACGGGTCGAACGGCAGCTCCCGCTCGACGGTGTGGCCGCGGGCGACGCGCCAGTCGCGCTGCAGCGCGGACTCGGCGACGACCTCGCCGAGCAGCTCCGCCTGACGGGCGCCGGTGGACCGGTAGCCGCCGAAGCGGGCGACCGGGCTCCACGCGGGGCTGATCGGCGGGAGCTCCTCGTCCAGGCCCTCGTACTCGGCCGCGGCGTGCACGATCCGGCCGCCGACCACGGTCAGCACGGACTCGATGTCCGGGATCTCGTGCTCGGGCACCGTGAAGAAGTCGTCGGACAGCACCGCGAGGTCGCCGTAGCAGCCGGGCCGCAGCACGCCCTTGACGTCCTGCTCGCCGGTGAGGGCCGCGCCCGCGGCGGTGTACATCGCGAGCGCCGTCGCCCGGTCCACCCGGTTCTGCGCCGGGCGCATCGCCAGGCCGCCGACCGTGCGGCCGGAGACCAGCCAGTGCAGGGCGACCCACGGGTTGTAGGAGGAGACCCGGGTGGCGTCGGTTCCGGCGGCGACGTTCAGGCCGCGGTCCAGCATCGCCCGGATCGGCGGGGCCTCGGCGGCGGCGCCGGCACCGTAGCGGCGGGTGAACGTCTCGCCCTGGAAGGAGAGGCGGTTCTGCACGGAGAGCGCGCCGCCGAGCCGGGCGATCCGGTCCAGGCTCTCCCGGGACACGGTCTCCGCGTGGTCGAACAGCCAGCGGTTGCCCTGCGGGAAGAGGCCCTCGGCGGCGAGCTTCTCGAAGACGGCGAGGTCGCGCCGGATGGTCTCGTCGTAGGTGGCGTGCAGCCGGAAGCCCCAGCCGTTCTCCATGAGCAGCCGGACGGCCTTCTCGAACTCGGCTTCGTAGGAACCGAGTTCGGGGCGGGGCTCGGCGAAGTTCTCGAAGTCGGCGGCGGCCCAGGTGAGGTTCTCGCCGGCGCCGTTGAGCCGCAGCCACTCGTCGCCGTCCTCCGGGCGGACCGTCTCGATCCAGCGCCTGAGGTCGTCCAGCTCCTGCCCGCCGGTCTGCGGGAACAGGTGGTAGGCGATGCGCAGCGAGAGCAGGCCCTCCCGGGCGAGCTCGGTCACCGTCGCGTAGTTCTCCGGGAAGTTCTGGAAGCCGCCGGCGGCGTCGATCGCGGAGGTCAGGCCGAAGCGGTTCAGCTCGCGCAGGAAGTGCCGGGTGGAGGCCTTGCGGTCCTCCGGCGGCAGGGCGGGGGCCTTGGCCAGCGTGGAGTAGAGGACCAGGGCGCTGGGGGCGGCCAGCAGCATGCCGGTGGGCTCGCCGCCGCGGCCCCGGACGATCTGGCCGCCCTTGGGGTCGGGGGTGGTCGCGTCGTAGCCGACGGCCTTCAGCGCGGCGCGGTTGAGGATCGCCGACTGGTAGAGGTGCAGCACGAACACCGGGGTGTCCGGCGCGGCCTCGTTCAGCTCGGCGGGGGTCGGCAGCCGGCGCTCGGCGAACTGCTCGGCCGACCAGCCGCCGACCACGCGCACCCACTGGCCCGAGGGCGTGCGGGCGGCCTGCTCGCGCAGCATCGCCAGCGCCTGGCGCAGCGAGCGCACGCCGTCCCAGCGCAGCTCCAGCACGTAGCTGAGGCCGCCCCGGATGACGTGCAGGTGCGCGTCGTTGAGGCCGGGCACGACGCGCCGGCCGAGCGCGTCCACCACGGTGGTGGACGGTCCGACGAACGGGGCGATGTCGGCGTCGTCCCCGACGGCGGTGATCACGCCGTCCCGGACGGCGAGGGCACCGGCCTGCGGGCGGCGGGCGTCCCCGGTGTGGATCCTGGCGTTGCGGACGACGAGGTCGGCGGCGTTCCCGGCGACATCCTCCTCCGTGCGGGGGACGATCCCGCCGACCGGCATGACAGACACCTCGAAAGCCTCCTGTGCTGGGGTGCGACCGCCGCCCGGAGTGGGCGGCGGAGAGAGGGGTGCGGCGGCCGGACGGGCCCGGGGGCCGGGCCCGTTCCTCCCACCGACGCTGAGACGCTAGTTCGCTGGTCCGGTGCCGAATCGGCCCACAGCGCACGGCCGCCGTCCCGCCAGCGCACCCCCGTTCCCGGCGTCCGGCGGGGCACCGCGAAAGCCCCGGCCCCCTCCGTCCGGCGGGACGGAGGGGACCGGGGCGGCGGTGGCCGGCGTCAGCCGGGGTGGACGGGCGTGCGCGGGGCGGGGCGGCGCTGGGCGGGGACCACGGCGACGGCCGGGCGCAGCGGGCGCAGCGCGAGGACGGCGCGCGCGATGGCGTCGGAGTCGCCCAGCGTCACCGAGTTGACGCCGGGTCGGATGCCGGCCGCGGTGACCCAGTGCACCGCCTCGGTGGGGACACCGTAGGCGAAGCGGCGCGGGTGCGCCCGCCCCTTCGCGTCGAGCAGGTGGTACGGCCGCTCGCTGACCGCCAGCCCGCCCGTCTCGTACCCGGGGCCGGTCGCGTCGGGGATCCGGTAGACGCCGGCCTGGCCGTCGTCCAGCAGTCCGCGCAGCAGGCGGTCGCCGGTGCGCCGCAGGTCGGGTTCGGGCAGCCGGGCCTCGACGAGGACGGCGGCGCGCAGCGGCGGTGCGTCGATCGCGGGGGAGTGGGCGGTGAAGGCGGGCGGGGTGCCGCGCGGGTCGAGGGCGATCCGGACGTCCGGGCCGAGCAGGTCGACCACCCCGGCCTCGATCAGGGCGCGCAGCTCGTCGATCCGGGAGGCCGGCGGGCCGATCGAGAGGAAGGCGTTCAGCGGGGTGTACCAGGACTCCAGGTCGTCGCGGTAGGAGGAGCCCTCGATGCCGCCGTGGTCGACGGCCAGCCGGATCTCGTTGCGCAGGTCGCGCAGCACGTCCAGGGCGGCCTTGAGCGGGCCGCTGAGGTTGCCGGCCCGGGCCTCGCGCACGTCGCGCTCCAGGCGCTCGACGATCCAGGCGCGGTGCTCGGCGCGGGAGGCGAAGCGCAGGCCCGCGTACGGGTGGGCGAGCGTGTGCCAGTCCCAGCGCTGCGCGGCGGGGATCCCGTGGCGGTCGAGCAGCGCGGCGGTGCGGGTGGGGCCGGCGGCGGCCAGGTACTCCTCGGCGAGCCGTTCGCCGTCCTCCGGGCGGCCGGCGGCGGCGAGCAGGGTGGCGTAGTAGACGGCCTCGACCTCGCGGGCGACCAGCGGCCACAGGTCGCGTGCGAAGCGCACCGGCTTGCCGGCGGCGGCCCGTTCGCGCAGCCGGGCCGCATGGTCCTCGGTGAGCAGCCGGGGGTGGTGGCGGCCGTGCGCGCCCTTCTCGTTCTCGCCGCGCGCGTGGTAGGGGACGCCGCGCCGCGAGCCGGCCAGGATCAGCGGCTCCTGCCCGGAGGGGTGGTAGACGAGCCGGCCGTCGCGTTCGGCGAACCGGCCGCCGCGGCCGCGGGTGAGCAGGGCGAGGTGGTCGAAGAAGTTGAGGCCCAGGCCGCGGAACAGGACCGGGCGGCCGGGCAGCAGGGCGGCGAGGTCGAGGTCGGCCGGGTTGGCGGGCGGCAGGTGGACGAGGCCGTGGGTGGCGGCGGCCCGGGTCAGGGTGCGTTCCGCGCCGGTGGGGCCGGTCGCCAGGTGGCCGAGGGCCAGCACCACCGCGTCCAGGTCGGCGATCCGGCGGCCGTTGGCGAGGACCAGCACCTGGGCGGCGCCGGGCACCGGGTCGGCGTCGGTCAGCCGGACGGCGCGGGTGCGGTGCTCGACGATCCGGCAGTGCGCCGGGGCGCCGGCGCGCACCCGGCGGTGGACGTCGCGCAGGTAGCGGCCGTAGAAGGCGCGGGTCGGGTAGGCGTCGGGGGTGAGCGCGCGGGCCTCGGCCCGCACCTGGTCGTCGTACTCGCCCGGAGCGCCCTGCGGGACGGCGGACTTGGCCCAGGTGTAGAGGCTGGGGCCCTCCTCGACCGGTCCGTCGATCGCGACGCTCGGGTCGGTGTAGGCGGTGACCTGCGAGGCCACGGTGTTCATCAGCAGCAGCCGGGACTGGTTGGTGCGCCAGACCCGGCCGGCGCCGGGCGGGTAGGGGTCGACGAGGTGGACGGTGAGGGCGGCGGCCGACGGGCGGGAGCGCTCGTTGGCCAGCAGGCGTTCGAGGACGGACAGGCCGCGCGGGCCGGCGCCGACCACGGCGATCCGGCGGTGGCGGGCGGCGGTCGGGCCGGGGGAGTGGGGAGCCATGGGTGAGTGTCCTCCCGTGCTTGGGGCCGTTCGGACCGGTTGTCGGGGCAGGTGACGCCCCGCCGGGCGCGGGCGGCGTCCGGCGGGGCGTCGGTCTTGGTGCCTACGGGTGCCTACGGGTGCCTGCGGGCGCCTACGGGTGGCGCAGCAGGATCTTGCCGAGGCTCTCCCGGCGCTCCAGCCGGGCGTGCGCGGCGGGGGCGTCGGCGAAGTCGAAGGTGCGGTCGATCCGGGCCCGCAGGGTGCCGTCGAGGAGTCCGGCGAAGAGGTCGCCGGTGCGGGCGGTGAAGTCCTCGCGGGTGAGCACGTGGTGGGTGAGGCTGGGCCAGGTGAGCTTCAGCGAGCCCTTCTGCACCAGCGTGAACGGGTCGATCGGGTCGGGCGTGCCGCTGGCCCGGCCGTAGACGACGAGGGTGCCGCGCGGGCGCAGCGAGTCGAGGCCGTCGAGGAAGGTGTCCTTGCCGACCGAGTCGTAGACAGCGTCGACGCCCGCGCCGTCGGTGATCCGGTGGACGGCCTCGCGGAAGTTCTCCCGGTCGTAGCGCACGACGTGGTCGGCGCCGAGTTCGGTGACCAGCGCGGCCTTCTCGTCGGTGGAGACGGTGCCGATGACGTGCGCCCCGGCGCGCTTGGCGAACTGGACCAGGAACTGCCCGACCCCGCCGGCGGCGGCGTGCACCACGACCACCTGGCCCTTGGCGATCGGGTGCGAGTCGTGCGCCAGGTAGTGCGCCGTGAGCCCCTGGAGCATCGCGGCGGCGGCCGTCCCGGAGTCGAGGCCGTCCGGCACGGTGGTCGCCAGCCGCACCGGGACCGTGACGAACTCGGCGTAGGCGCCGGGGAGTTCACCGTAGGCGACGCGGTCGCCGACGGACAGCTCGGTGACGCCGGGGCCGACGGCGTCGACCGTGCCGACGGCGTCCATGCCCGGGACGAACGGCAGGGCGACGGGGAAGACGCCCTGGCGGTGGTAGACGTCGACGTAGTTGACGCCGATGACCTCGGTGCGGATGCGGATCTCGCCGGCGGCGGGCTCGGTCACCGGGACGTCGTCGACCCGGAGCTGCTCGGGGCCGCCGGGGGCGTGGACGCGGATCGCCTTCATGGGGTGGTACCTCGGCTGTTCTGGTAGGCGGGTCGGGTGGGAACGGGCGGCGGCGGGTCGCCGTCGCCCGGGTCGTGGGCCGGCCGGGACGCCGGTGCGGGGGTGGCTGCCGGTGCGGAGAGGGTCGCCGGCGCGGGCGTGGTCGCCGGTGCGGGGCCGCGGGTCGGTGCGGGCCGGTTGGCGAGCAGTCCGCCGCCGATCATCAGCACCCCGCCCAGCAGTTGCAGCGGCGTCGGCGCGAGCCCGAGCGCCAGCAGGGCGACGAGCACCGTGAACGCCGGCTCCAGTTGCAGCACGCTCGCCGTCTCCCAGGGGCGCAGCCGCTCCAGCGCCAGGTGCAGGGTGACGTAGGCGAGGCAGAAGTTGGTGACGGCGAGCAGGAGTTGGAGCCCGAGCGTGCCCGCCGTCGGGTGCCAGCGCAGCGGACCCGGGGTGAGCAGCAGGACCGGCAGCAGCACCACCGCCGCCGGGACCAGCCGCCACAGGCCCAGTTGCAGCGCCGGCACCTTGGCCATCAGCGTCTTGGCGGGCAGGAAGGCGAGCCCGGCCAGCACCGCGCCCGCCAGTACCAGCAGGTCGCCGGTGCCGACGGAGGTGAAGCCCGCGCCGGGGTCGCGCAGCACGACCAGGACCCCGCCGGCCAGCGTGACCGCGAGCCCGGCCGACTGCCACCCGCGCAGCCGGTCGCCGAGCAGCAGCACGGAGGCCAGGACGGCCGTCGGGCCCTGGAGCTGGATGAGGAAGCCGCCGTTGACCGGGCTGGTCCGGCTCAGTCCGCCGATCACCAGGGCCAGCGACAGGCCGGTGCCGACCACCGAGACGAAGCCCAGCCGGATCCAGTCCCGCCCGGTCAGGCCACGCGGGACCAGCGGTCGGCGCCGTACCGCCAGCTGGGTGGCCAGCAGCACGGCGCCGATCGACAGGTTGAGCCCGGTGGTGAGCAGCGGGTCGATCTCGCGGGTGACCCGGTTGGCCAGCACGGCGCCGGCGCCGAAGAAGGCGGCGGTCAGCAGCGCGAATGCGTACCCCTGCGCGCGCACGGTGGGATCAGCGCACCTTCACGCGGACCGCGTGCCCGCGCTCGACCCCGTACCGGGCGGCGAAGTCGCCCTGGTTGAGGGCGAGTCCGAGCTGGTCGCGGCTGGCGATGTAGGCGAGCGGCTCGCCCTCGCCGGTCTCGCCGAAGGTGCGGCGCAGCGGGGTGGTGAGCCGGGCGCCGCCGATCTCGATCTCCAGCTCGGTGTCGAAGTCGATGCCCCGGGTGTCCAGGAATTCCCGGGTGATGCTCGTCCAGACGTTCCCGTAGTTCTTGTCGAGAATCGCCACCTCGCCGATTATCCAGTCGCCCTCGACGACCGGTTCGGCGATCTCCAGAAGGGTGATCCCGGCGGCGTCGATTTCCTCGCCGATCTCGCTGAACGGCACTCCGTTGGCGATGTGCGCGGCGGCCGAAATGACGATGTCGCGGCCGTAGAACGTCGGGTCGATGACGGGTCGGCGAACCTTCTCGGCGGTGATCCGGCGGACCTCGGCGACGCCCGCTTCCTTGACGATCCGGGTGAGCAGTCCGTTGTCGGGGGCGAAGTAGGTGTGCCCCTGGGGCGTGCGCACGCCGATCGCGTTGTCCTGGACGCCGGTGTGCGGGAAGGTGACGCAGGCGAAGACCGCCTCGGGCGGGAAGTAGCGGAACGAGTCGCGGATGTACAGGCCGGCCTCGTAGATGTCGAACGGCGTGACGTCGTGCGTGACGTCGACGATGTTGGCGTGCGGGGCGATGCTGAGCACCATGCCCTTGCAGATGCCGACGGCGTCGTCGACGAGCCCGAAGTCGGTGAGCAGCCCGACGATCGGTCGGGGCGTGAGCAGGCCGGGGCCGGCGGGGGTGGCGGGGGTACTGGCGGGAGCGGACATGCTGAACCCTTTCAGGATTACCGAAACGGGGTGGCGTGCATGGCTGTCCAGGATTTCCGGCGGTGAATCACCCGGGTAAAGGGCGGTTCAAGCGGCGCGAGATTGAAGCGAGGCTAGCACCCGGTCGGCGGCGAAGAAAGCGTGGGCTGTTTCGGCTGTATGAAGTCGTTCTGAAAAAGCGGAACGATACCGGCCGTTTGCCGGAATATTGGCGGACCGGAAATGTGTCCGCCCGGGGATTTCACCGGGCGGACGCGGACGGGGCGGGCGGGACCGCGTCGGCGGAACCGCCGAACCCGGCTGGTGGGTCAGGTTCATGACGGTGCGTCGGCTCCTGGTGCCCGATTTGCGGCCGGGCGCCGCGGCGTGATTGGCTGCGGCTCGTTCGCGGTCGTGATCACGCTCGGGACTCCCGCCGAACTCGCCTTCCGCTCAAGGTGATTGCCCTGACACGCCGGTCGGGGAGCGCTACGGTGGGCGGGCGTGCTCGGGGCGTTCCGGGGCGCTTTCGAGCGCTGGTCACCGGAGCCCGATCGAAGACCTGCCGGTCGGCGTCCGCACAGGCCGGGAGGCCGTGTTCGCGGACGGCCACCCGCTCGCGGTGGAGGGACGGGCGGCGCCCGCCCATCCGCGAGCGGGCAGGGCCGGCAGGCCGAGTGGGGCGGGCGGGTCCGCGCCGGCCGCCCCATTCGGTTGCAGACGCCGTGTCGGCCCGACGGTGCGGCGGCGCCGACGGCCCGTCGGCGGCGAGGGGGCAATATCGTCCGATTGCCCGATTCGGCTGCCGTCATCACCTGATGATCACTTCTGCGCCGGTGCCGCGATGCTCGCCGTACCGCAGGGTCCACTCCAATACCCTCCGTACACAGCCGGTGTCACCCGCCGGTCACGCCCAGCGTACGGAAGGCAGTCCATACCCATGGCCCGCACAGACGACCAGGCCTCGCACGACCAGCAGTTCCGGGAGGCCGCGACCCGGCTGGGGATCGGCCGTCGCCGCTTCCTGACCGTCACCTCGGCCGCCGCCGCGCTCGCGTTCACCACCAACCTGCCGAGCGCGCACGCCGCCGACGCCGAGATCGCGCCCCGCGCCCTGACCGAGAACCCGTTCACCCTCGGCATCGCCTCCGGGGACCCGCTCAGCGACGCCGTCGTGCTCTGGACCCGTCTGGCCCCCCGCCCGCTGGAGCCCGGCAACGGCCTGCCGCCCACCGGCGTGGTCAAGGTCGACTGGGAGATCGCCCGCGACGAGGCCTTCCGCAAGGTCGCCCGGCGCGGCACCGCCAAGGCCTACGCCGAGTTCAACTACGCCGTGCACGTCGACGTCGACGGCCTCGACGCGGACCGCGTCTACTGGTACCGCTTCAAGGTCGGCGGCTGGGTCAGCCCGGTCGGCCGCACCCGCACCTCCCCGGCGCGCGGCCGGAAGATCGACGAGGTCCGCTTCGGCCTGGTCTCCTGCCAGGCCTACGAGGACGGCTACTTCACCGCCTACAAGCACCTGGCCGACGAGGACCTGGACGCCGTCTTCCACGTCGGCGACTACATCTACGAATACGGCATCGACGCCGTCGGCGGCGACCGCAAGTACACCGACCGCACCCTGCCGGCGCTGTTCAACCACGAGACCACCAACCTGGAGGACTACCGCCTGCGGTACGCCCTCTACAAGCTCGACCCGGACCTGCAGGCCGCGCACGCCGCGCACGCCTGGTACGTCACCTGGGACGACCACGAGGTCGAGAACAACTACGCCGCGGGCATCCCGGAGAAGAACCAGTCGGTGGAGGCCTTCGTCGCCCGCCGCGCCGCCGCCACCCGCGCCTACTGGGAGAACATGCCGCTGCGCATGCCCAAGCCCGACGCCACCGACCTCAAGCTGTACCGCCGCCACCACTACGGCAAGCTGGCGCAGTTCGACATCCTCGACACCCGCCAGTACCGCTCCGACCAGGCCAACGGCGACGGCTGGCAGTTCCCCACCCCGGAGTCGGAGGACCCGACCCGCACCCTGATGGGCGCCACCCAGGAGCGCTGGCTGCTGGACGGCTTCCGCAAGTCCAAGGCGGTGTGGAACGTCGTCCCGCAGCAGGTGGTCTTCTCCCGCCGGAAGAACACCACCGCGGCGACCTCCAAGCTGTCCATGGACGCCTGGGACGGCTACCCGGCCGCCCGTGAGCGGCTGCTGGCCGGCGTCGAGGACATCGGCGTCGAGAACCTCGTCATCCTCACCGGTGACGTGCACGTCGCCTACGCGATGGACGTCAAGCGCAACTTCGACGACCCGGACTCGCGGACCGTCGGCGTCGAGATCGTCGGCACCTCGATCGCCAGTGACGGCGACGGCGAGGAGCACCCGGGCAACTGGGGCACCCTGACGGCGGCCAACCCGCACATGAAGTTCTACGACGGGCGGCGCGGCTACACCACGATCACGCTCAACGAGGAGCACGCCCGGGCCGACTACCGGGTGATCTCGCACATCACCCGCCCGGGCGGCACCGTCAGCACCGCCGCCTCCTTCGTCACCGAGGCCTACAACCCGGGCATGCAGCGCGTCTGACGCCCCGCCCCCGATCACCGGCCCGGTCGTACCGTTCCCCGATGCGGTACGCCCGGGCCGGATCCATGCCCGCCCCCGGAACCGCCTCGGAACCGCCCGGTCCCCGCCCCGTCCCCGCCCCCGGAACCGTCGTGCCCTTCTCGGGAGGGTTCGTGGACGATGCGGAGGTGTCGTGAACCTGCGGTGATCGGCCGTTGATCGGCCGTAGAGCAGGGCCGTGGACCATCTGCGGCAGGGGAACCCCGGGTCGACGGTCACCACCGCTCGGCGCCGCCCTCGGCGCGCCGGACGGCGGACCGAGCCCCTGGTCCCCGGTAGTTGGCCAACCCACGGAAGGCGGACGGAGCATGGACGGCGTTCACACCCTGCACTCGACGGCGGGCTTCGGAGAGCTGCTCAGGATCCGGCGCGAGCGCATCGGCCTGACCCAGCAGGTGCTCGCCGATCACGCGACCCTGAGCGTCCGGGCGATCCGCGACATGGAGAGCGGACGGGTGCAGCGCCCCCGGCAGGAGACGGTCCGGCTGCTGGCCGACGCGCTGCGACTGGAGGGCCGCAGCCGCACGGTGTTCGAGGCGGCCGCGCGCCGCCAGACGCTCGCCGAGGAGCCGCGCGACGAACCGGCCGCCCCGCCGGTGGCCCGCGGCGCGATCGTCGGCCGGGAGCCGGAGGTCGACGCGCTGACCGACGCCCTCGCCGTGCACGGCGACCGGCTGGTCACGGTGACCGGCCTCGGCGGGGTCGGCAAGACCAGACTCGTCCTGGAGGCGGCCTGCCGGCTGCACCGCACGGCCCGCTGGTCGGTGCGCTGGACGGACTGGGCCAGCCGGCCCGGCATGGGCCCCGAGCGCCGTGCCGAGCTGGCCCGGGCGATCGGCACCCGCCCCACCCTGCTGGTCCTGGACGGCGCCGACACCGGCGTGGAGCCCGCCCTGCTGGACGAGCTGTTCCAGCGCTGCCCGGGCCTGCGGGTGCTGATCACCGCCCGGGTCGCGCAGCCGCTGCCCGGCGGCCAGGTGATCCCGCTCGCCCCGCTGCCCACCCCGGCGCCGGAACTCGACCACGATCCGCTGGCCCTCGCCGAGGTGGGCGCCGTCCGGCTGCTGCTGTCCCATCTGCGCCGGCTGCGCCCCGGCTACCGGCTGGAGCCCGAGGAGGCGCCGGCGGTGGCCGCGCTCTGCCGCCAGCTCGACGGCCTGCCGGGCGCGCTGGAGCTGGCCGCCGGCTGGTCGACGGTGCTCTCCCCGCGCCAGCTGGTGGCCCGGCTGGCCGAAGGGCCGTTCCAGCTCGCCCCTCCGCCGGCCGGGTTCGGCGGACGCGGTGGGGTCGGCGAGGCCCTGGACGCGGCGCTCGACCGACTGACGATGGGCCAGCGCGACCTGCTGGCGCGGCTGGCCGCCGAACCGGGGGACTGGTCGGGGGAGGACGCCGTCGAACTGAGCGGGCGGCCCCCGCAGGAGTCGCTGGCCGCCGTGCACGAGCTGCTGGCGAGCGGGCTGATCCGCAGCGTCCCCGCCCGCGACGGCGTGCGGTTCACCGTGCTGAACCTGTGCCGCCGCCTGTTCGGCGCCGCCGGGGCGTACCCGGTGCTCGCGACGGCGAGCTGACACCCGTCGTTCGAGGCGCCCCCGTACCGCGCACCCCCGTCCCGCGCGCCGCCCGGGTGCGTCCGGGTGCCCGGGTGCCGCCGATACTGCCCGTCTCTTGCCGGGTGAGCTGCCGGTCCGCCCGCCGGATCCTCCCTAGCGTTCTGTCCATCACTCACCGACACAGAGGGTTGCGCCGTGGACCAGTTGGAGCAGCAGCGCGCAGCGGCCGAACCGGCCGGGCTGGAGGTCGTCGTGTCGACCATGGCCTCGGACTCGCACACCTGGAACCTGGTCTTCCTGCAACTGCTGCTGGAGGAGCTCGGCCACCGGGTCACCAACCTGGGCGCCTGCGTACCGGACGAACTGCTGGTGGCCGAGTGCCGCCGGGCCGCGCCGGACCTCATCGTGCTCAGCAGCGTCAACGGGCACGGCCACCACGACGGCCTGCGGGTGATCCGCGCGCTGCGGGCCTGTCCCGAACTGGGCCGCACGCCCACGGTGATCGGCGGCAAGCTCTCCATCGCCGGCCCCGGTGACCCGGACCGGCAGCGGTCGCTGCTCGCCGCCGGGTTCGACGGGGTCTTCGAGGAGGGCCGGTCGGTCGCCGACTTCCGCGCCTTCGTCGGCTCGCTGCCCACCGCCGGGTCGCCCGGCCCCGTCCTGCCCCTGCCCCTGTCCCTGCCCGTGGCGAGCGTCTCCCGGGTGCTGCGGTGAGCGCCCTCGCCGCCGCCGCGCCCGGCGGCTCCCGCCCCGCCAGAGCCGGGTTCGGCGCCTTCGTCGCCCGGGCCAGGGCCGCCGGCGCGCTGGTGGTCCAGCCCCGGATGGGCATGGCCGACCCGCTGCGGATGCGCGACGGCCTGCTCGCCACCCGGGGCGCGGACGCCGTTACCGTCGGCACCATCACCCTGGACAGCTACACCCGCACCGGCGACCTCGCCGCCGCCCGCCGCGCCCTGGCCGACGGGATCGGGCTGAACGGCTACCCGATCGCCGGCCACCCGGTGGACGTCACCCGGGCGGTGCTGCGCGGGGTCGCCGGCGAGGGCTTCCCGGTGCAGGTCCGGCACGGCTCGGCGCTGCCCGAGCACATCGTCCGCGCGCTGCTCGCGGTCGGCCTGGACGCCACCGAGGGCGGCCCGGTCTCCTACTGCCTGCCCTACAGCCGCACCCCGCTGCGCGAGGCGGTGGAGAGCTGGCGACGCAGCTGCGAACTGCTCGCCTCGATCCGCGAGTTCGGCGCCGAACCGCACCTGGAGACGTTCGGCGGCTGCCTGATGGGCCAGCTCTGCCCGCCGAGCCTGCTGATCGCGACGAGCCTGCTGGAGGCGCTGTTCTTCCGGCAGCACGGACTGCGCAGCGTCTCGCTCAGCTACGCCCAGCAGCCCGACCCGCGTCAGGACGAGGAGGCGCTCACCGTGCTCGGCCGGCTCGCCGGCGAGCTGCTGCCCGACGTCGACCACCACCTCGTGCTCTACGCCTACATGGGCGTCTTCCCGCGCACGCCCGGCGGCGCCCGGCTGCTGCTGGAGGACGCCGCCCGGCTGGCGGTGCGCACCGGGGCGGCCCGGCTGATCGTGAAGACGACCGCCGAGGCGCACCGGATCCCGACCGTCGCCGAGAACGTCCGGGCGCTGGAGACGGCCGCCGTGGCCGCCAACGCCGAGCCGTCGCGCCCGCCGCTCGCCGTGCCCGACACCGGCATCGAGGCGGAGGCGCGGGCCCTGATCGGCGCCGTGCTGGAGCTGGACGCCGACATCGGCCGGGCCCTGGTGCGCGCCTTCGCGGCCGGCTACCTGGACGTGCCCTACTGCCTGCACCCCGACAACGCCGGCCGGGCCCGCAGCTCGCTCGGCCCGGACGGGCGGCTGCACTGGTCGGACGTCGGCTCGATGCCGATCGCCGGCCTGTCCGGCGGCCCGCGTCCGCCGATCCTCGGCTCCTCCGACCTGCTCGGCGCGCTCTCCCACGTCCAGTGGAGCTACGACAGCCGCGCCGCCGACACCCCGGAACCCGCCCGAACACCCGCCGCACCACGAGAGTTGGGACTCACCACGCCATGACCACCGACGGGCCCACCCCCGCGACCGCCGCCGCGACGCTCCCGGACCCCGGCCGCCACCTGACCTCTCCGACCACCCGCGCCGCGCTCCGGCTCCAGCACCACCTGCTCTCCGCCGCCCGCGAGTACCTGCGCGGCCGGGGCTTCACCGAACTGCTCCCGCCGATCATCGGCCCGGTCACCGACCCCGGTTCGCGCGGCTCCAAGCAGGTCGACGTCGACTTCTACGGCCACCGCTACAAGCTGATGACCAGCGCGATCCTCTACAAGCAGGCCTCGCTGCTGGCCTTCGACAAGATCTTCTGCATCGCGCCGAACGTCCGGCTGGAGCCGCTGGAGACCGCCGGGACCAGCCGCCACCTGGCCGAGTTCCACCAGCTGGACGTCGAGATGGCCGGGGCGAGCCGGGACGACGCCGTCCAGCTGGTGGAGGAGCTGGTGGTGCACATGGTCGGCAGCGCGGTGCGCGAGCTGCCCAAGGAGTTCGCCGAACTCGGCCGCGACACCGGCGCGTTCGCCGAGCTGCTGAAGGGCTCCTTCGGCCGGATGCGGCACGCCGAGGCGGTCACCGAGCTGCGCGGCCTGGGCCACCCGCAGAGCCCGGACGCCGAACTCGACTGGGCCGGCGAGGCGTTGCTCTCGGCGCGGCGGGACCGGCCGTTCTTCGTCACCGACTACCCCAAGGGCTCGCGCGGCTTCTACGACCGTGAGAACCCCGAGGACCCGGGCCTGCTGCGGAACTTCGACCTCATCGCGGCCGAGGGCTACGGCGAGCTGTGCAGCGGCAGCCAGCGCACCAACGACTACGCCGAGATCGTCACCCGGATGCGTGAGACGGGGGAGAACCCGCAGAAGTACCGCTGGTACCTGGACCTGGTCCGCGAGGGCGTGCCCGGCAGCGCCGGCTTCGGCATCGGCGTCGAGCGGCTGACCCGCTACGTCGCCGGGCTGGACGCGGTCTGGCAGGCCAGCGCCTTCCCCAAGGTGGCCGGGGTGGTGTCGCCGTGAGCGACCTGAGCGCACCCGGCTTCCCGGAGGAGGAGGTCCGGCAGCGGGCCCGGGCCGGGACGGCGGCGGCCTTCCCGCCGCCCGGCAGCTACGGGCAGGTGCTGTTCGGCGCCGAGCGCCCGGCCGGCGGCGCCGGCTCGGCGGACGCGCCGGACGCCCTGGACGCGCTGCGGATCGTGCCGCCGGTGTTCGTGCCGCAGCGGCTGGCCAAGCTGATCGACCTGGGCCGCGAACCCGACTACCGGGACGTCGAACTCACCACCGCCATCGGCGGGTTCACCTCAGCCCTGCCGGTCTACGTGTCCGCGACCGGTTCCACCCGGGCGGCCGGCGGGGACCTCGGTCTGGCGCTCAGCCGGCAGGCGGGCGCGCTCGGCCTGCCGATGGTGATCGGCGAGAACGTCGTCCCGGTGAACGGCTACGGCCGGCTCGGCGAGGCCGCCGACCGGGCGCTGCTCGGCCGGCTGCGCGCCTATGCGGAGCAACTCCCCGACGGGCTGGGCGGGGTGGCCGTCCAGCAGTCCACCGAGGACGCCGATGCCGAGGTGTGGAACCTCCTCTACAGCGACCCGGCGGCCCTGCCGCTGCTCGAATCCGGGCGCCTGGCCTTCGAGTTGAAGGTCGGACAGGGCGCGAAGCCGGGACTCGGCGGGATGACCGTGCTGGACGCCGAGGCCGCCGCCCGGCTCGGCGACCGCTACGGCCTCGACCCGGTCTTCGGCGAGGACGGCCGGGTGCTGCGGGCCAGTACGCCGGGCACCTTCACGGCCGAGATCCTGCGCCAGCAGGTCCGGCTGATGCGCAACAACTTCCCCCGGGCCCGGGTCTGGGTGAAGCTCCACCCCGGCCGGGACGTCGCCGAGGCCGCCCGGGTGGCCGCCGAGGCGGGCGCGGACGCCGTCACCGTGGACGGCGCGGAGGGCGGCACCGGCTGGGCGCCGGGCGCCTTCCCGGCGCAGGTCGGGCTGCCGCTGGCGGAGTGCCTGCGCCGGCTGGCGGCCGCCGGGCCGCCGCCCTGCCTGCTGGTCTCGGGGCGGATGTGGGAGGGCGGCCGGGCGGTCAAGAGCCTGGCGCTGGGCGCCCGTGCGGTGGGCCTGGGCCGGGCGGCCCTGCTGGCCGCCGCCGAGGACCCGGAGGCGGGACTGATCCGCTTCACCGACTGCCTCGCGCTCGAACTGCGGCTGCTGATCAGCGCGCTCGGGAAGTACTCGCCGGCCGCGGTGGACCGCGCCGACGTGTGGTCCCCGGAATTCCCCGGATAGTTCCGGGCCGCCCGAAAACCGAAGAGAGCGAATTCCCGCAGAGCCCGCCGAGGCGCCCCCGTGCGCCCCGGCGGGCCCGTCGCGTTGCGCCAACTCCCGTGTGGAAAGCGGCAGTTGAAACTGCCGATGGTCTTCCGGAAGTTCTGCCGATCGGCGCCGGAAAGCCGCCCTATCGTCGAGATCACTGCCCGCAGCGTCGTCAATTCATCGGGGTTGGATGATGGAATCTAGCGGTTTCCCCTTCATATCCGTCGCGCGCCGGTTCCCGGACCGGCCGGCCGTACGGCTCGGCGACCGGACCGTCCGCTACCGCGAACTGGACGAACTGAGCGGCGCCCTCGCCGCCCGGATCGCCCCCGGGCGGACGGTGGCCGTCACCGGCCGCGACCGGCTGGACCACCTGGTCGGCCTGCTCGCCGCCCTGCGCGCCGGGGCCACCTGCCTGCCGCTGGACCGGGAGGCCCCGGAGGAGCGCAACCGCTGGATCCGCGAGGACGCCGGCGCCACCCTCGCCCTGGTCGACGGCGAACTGACCGAGCTCGCACCGTCCGGCGACGCACCGTCCGGCGACGCACCGTCCGGCGACGCACCGTCCGGCGACGCCGCGGCCGTACCCGCCCCCGGCTACCTCATCTACACCTCCGGCACCACCGGCCGCCCCAAGGGCGTGCACGTGCCGCTCGCCGCGCTGACCGGGCACCTGGCCGCGGCCGTCGACCGCTTCGGCCTGACCGCCGACGACATCGTGCTGCACCTCGCCCGCCCCACCGTCGACGTGGCCGTGGAACAGACACTCACCGCCCTGTCCGCCGGCGCCTGCCTGCTCGTGCCCGAGCAGCAGCTGCTCGGCCCGGACGCCCTGCTGGACCTGCTGGACGCCGAGGGCGTCACCGTGGCCAACCTCGCCGCCGGCTACTTCCAGGAGGTGGTGACGGCGCTGCGCGCCCGGGGCCGCGCCCCGCGCACCCTGCGCCTGATGATCTCCGGCAGCGACCGGCTCTACCCGGACACCGCCGCCGGCTGGTGGGCCGCCACCGGCGTGCCGCTGCTCAACGCCTACGGGCCCACCGAGACCGTGATCACCGCCACTGTCCACGAGCTCTCCGGTGCCACCCGGGCCGCGGACACCACCGACGTCGTCCCGATCGGTACCCCGCTCGGCGAGCGCCGCGCCTATGTGCTGGACGACCGGCTGCGCCCGGTCACCGCCCCCGGCGAGGCCGGCGAGCTGTACCTCGGCGGGCCGCTGCTCGCCTCCGGCTACCACGGCCGCCCGGGCCTGACGGCGGGCCGGTTCGTCGCCGACCCGTTCGCGCCCGAGCCGGGCGCCCGGATGTACCGCACCGGCGACGTCGTGCGCCGTGAGGGCCCGGACGCCCCGCTGGAGTTCGTCGGCCGGGCCGACCACCAGCTGAAGATCCGCGGCTTCCGGGTCGAGCCCGGCGAGATCGAGCAGCTGCTCGCCGCCCACCCCGGCGTCGCCGCCGCCGTGGTCGTCGCCCACGAGGGCCGGCTCGCCGGCTACGTCACCGGCGGCGCCCCGGACCCCGCCGCGCTCCGCGCCCACCTGGCCGAGCGGCTGCCCGAGCACATGGTCCCCGCCACCGTCACGGTGCTGGACGCCTTCCCGCTGACCGCCGGGGGCAAGATCGACCGCGCCGCCCTGCCCGAACCGCGCTCCACGCCCGCCGCCGCCCCGGCCGGCCGCCCGCTGCGCACTCCCGCCGAGCAGCTGATCGCCGCCGTCTGGGCGGACGTGCTGGGTGTGCCCGAGGTCGGCGCCGACGACAACTTCTTCCACCTGGGCGGCGATTCGCTCACCGCCGTGCGCGTGGTCGGCCGGGTCTTCGACGTCTTCGGCATGATCTCCCCGTACACCATCTTCGACGCGCCGACGCTGGCCGAGTTCGCCGCCGCCGTCACCGCCTCCGCCGGTGGCGAGCGCCCGCCGCTGACCCGGGCCGGGGCCGTCTCGGCGCCGCTGTCCCCGTACCAGCGCGGCCTCTGGTTCCTCGACCAGTGGAACCCGGAGGCGCCGACCTACATCGTGCCCTGGGTGTTCCGCTTCGCCGGCCCGGTCGACCCGGAGCTGCTGCGGCGGGCGCTGGACGGCGTGGTGGCGCGGCACGAGGCGCTGCGCACCACCTTCGAGTTGGCCGACGACGGCCCGCGCCAGCTGATCCACCCCGCCGTGGAGGTGCCGTTCACGGTGACCGACACCGAGGCCGGACGGGTCGACGCCCTGGTCGCCGAGGCCGCCCTGGTCCCCTTCGACCTGGAGCGCGGACCGCTGCTGCGCGCCCACCTCTACCGCACCGGTGCCACCGCCACCCTGCTGCTGCTCTGCCACCACATCGTCTGGGACGAGGGCTCGCTGCCCGTCCTGGAGGGCGAACTCGCCGCCCTGTACGAGGCACTGGCCGCCGGCCGCCCGGCCGAGCTGCCCGGGCCCGCCGTCCAGTACGCCGACTACAGCGCCTGGCTGTACGAGGACCCGGAGCACGCCGAACGCCAACTCGCCCACTGGCGCGAGCACCTGGCCGACGCCCCGACCGATCCCGCGCTGCCCACCGACCACCCCCGGCCCGAAGTGCAGGGCTTCCGCGGCGACTTCCACCGCTTCGCGATGCCGCGCCCGGTCGCCGAGGCCGTCCGCGCGCTGGCCCGCAGCGAGGACGCCACCCCGTTCATGGTGCTGCTGGCCGGCCTCGCACTCACCCTGCACCGCCGCACCGGGCAGCGCGACCTGGTGCTCGGCTCCCCGGTGAGCGTCCGCGGCCGGGCCGAACTCGACGCCCTGGTCGGCTACTTCGTCAACCTGCTGCCGCTGCGGGTGCGGATCGACGAGTCCATGGACTTCCGCGAGCTGGTCCGGCACGTCCGCGAGGTGGCGATCGCCGGCTACCGCCACCA
This sequence comes from Kitasatospora sp. NPDC004723, assembly GCF_040609255.1. Lineage (NCBI taxonomy): Bacteria > Bacillati > Actinomycetota > Actinomycetes > Kitasatosporales > Streptomycetaceae > Kitasatospora > Kitasatospora sp. NPDC004723. The sequence goes on from NZ_JBEXJT010000041.1 coordinate 33,380, forward strand.
GGAGGCGCCGTTCGACGACATCGCGGCGAGCGTCCTGGAAGGCCGCGAGGACGACCGCGCCGAGAACCGCAACCCGCTCTGCCAGGTGCTGCTGGAGCTGCACCCGCTGGACACCCGCCCGCTGACCGTCGGCGGCTTTGAGGTGACCCGGGAGCTGTACTCCAACCCGGTCTCCCGCTTCGACCTGTCGATCTCCGTCGACGACCGGGGCACCGACTTCACCGGCCGCTTCGAGTACGACTCCGACCTGTTCGATCCCGCCACCATGGCCGAGCTGTGCGAGGCCTGGCTCGGCACCCTGGCCACCGCCGTCGAGTCGCCCGTGCACGCCCTGTTCGAGGCCCGGGCCGCCGCCGCCCCGGACGCGCTCGCCCTCGTCTCCGGCGACGAGCGGCTCGGCTACGGCGAGCTGAACACCCGGGCCAACCGGCTCGCCCACCACCTGGCCGAGGCCGGGACCGGCCGCGGCGACACCGTCGCCGTGCTGGTCGAGCGCGGACCGGACCTGGTGGTCGCGCTGCTCGCCGCGCTCAAGACCGGCGCCGCCTACACGCTGCTCGACCCGGACTTCCCGGCCGAGCGGCTGGCCGGCGCGGTCGCCGACTGCGGGGCCTCGCTGCTGGTCACCCACCGCCGCGCGAGCCCGCCGTTCCCCATCGCCCGCCACCTCGACCTGGACGCCGAGGCCGCCGCCGTCGCGGCCCGTCCCGGCCACGACCCGGGCGTGCCGGTCACCGGCGACGACCTCGCCTGCGTGATGTTCACCTCCGGCTCCACCGGCCGCCCCAAGGGCGCCGCCGTGCCGCACCGCGCGCTCACCACCACCTACCTCGGCCAGGACTACGCCCGCTTCGGCCCCGACGAGGTCTGGCTGCAGTGCTCCCCGGTCTCCTGGGACGCCTTCGCCCTGGAGCTGTACGGCGCGCTCGCCTTCGGCGGCGTCTGCGTGCTGCAGCCCGGCCAGCGGCCCGACCCGCAGGCCATCGCCGAGCTGACCCGGCGCCACGGCGTCACCCAGCTCCAGCTCTCCGCCAGCCTGTTCAACTTCCTGCTGGAGGAGTTCCCGGAGACCTACGACGACCTCAAGGTGGCCTTCACGGCCGGCGAGCGGGCCTCCGTCACCCACGTCGGCAAGGCGCTCGGCCAGTACCCGGACCTGGTGGTCGCCAACGGCTACGGCCCGGTGGAGAGCCTGGGCCTGACCACCTGCCACCGGGCCACCGCCGAGGACGCCGCCGGCGCCGCCATCCCGATCGGCCGCCCGCTGCACGGAAAGGGCGTGCACGTCCTGGACGAGCGGCTGGAGCCCGTCCCCGACGGCACCACCGGCGAGCTCTACGCGGCCGGCGGCGGCCTCGCCCACGGCTACGTCGGCCGGCCCGGGCTGACCGCCCAGCGCTTCGTCGCCTCCCCGTTCGGCGTCCCCGGCGAGCGGCTCTACCGCACCGGCGACCTCGGCCACCGGCGCCCGGACGGGCTGCTGGAGATCACCGGCCGGATCGACGACCAGGTCAAGGTCCGCGGCTTCCGGGTCGAGCCCGGCGAGATCGAGGACGCGCTGACCCGCCACCCCGCCGTCCGGGAGGCCGCCGTCACCGTGCACGAGCCCGCCCCCGGCGACCACCGGCTCGCCGCCTACGTCACGCTCGACCCGGGCGCCGGCGGGGCCGGTCCGGAGGCGCTGCTGGACCACCTGGCCGGGCTGCTGCCCGAGCACATGGTGCCCGCCACCCTCGACGTGCTGGACGCGCTGCCGCTCAACCCCAACGGCAAGGTCGACCGCAGGGCCCTGCCGGCCCCCGCCGAGCGCCGCGCCGCCGCCCCGGCCGACCCGCTCACCCCGCACCAGCGGCTGGTCGCCGACGCCGTCCGGGCCGTCCTGGACCTGCCGGAGGACCTCGGGCCGGACGCCAACTTCTTCCGCATCGGCGGCAATTCGCTGGCCGCCGTGCGGGTCGCGATGAAGCTCTCGCAGCAGACCGGGACCCGGGTCCCGCCGCAGGTGGTGTTCCGCGGCCGCACCGTGGGCGCCATCGCCGAACGGCTGGCCTCGTGATGACGGCCCGCCCCGACACCCGCCCCCCGACCGTCCCCGGCACCCGTCCCGATACCCGCCCCGACACCCGTCCGACCGGAAGGAGCGAGGCCGTGAGCCCGTCCGCCGACCCCGGGACCGCGCCGGCCCGCACCGCGCCCGTCTCGGGCCTCCAGCGCGGCCTCTGGTTCCTCGACCGCCTCAACCCGCGGGCCGTCACCTACACCACCCCCTGGACGTACGACGTCACCGGTCCGCTCGACCTCGGCCTGCTCGCCCGGGCCCTGGACGCCGTCACGGCCCGCCAGGAGGTGCTGCGCACCACCTTCGCCCTGCACCCCGACGGGCCGCGCCAGACCGTCCACGACACCCTCGCCGTGCCGCTCGCCGTCTCCGATCTGCGGTCCCTCCCCGAGGCCGAACGGGCCGCCCGAGCCGAGGAGTTGATCGCCGAACGGGCCGCCGAGCCGTTCGACCTCACGGCCGGCCCGCTGCTGCGCGCCGAGGCGGTCCGGCTGGCCGACGAGCGCACCACCCTGCTGTTCGTCGTCCACCACATCATCTGGGACGGCTGGTCCGCCGAGCTCTTCGAGCGCGAACTCGCCGAGTCCTACCGGGCGTTGGCCGAGCAGCGGACCCCGGACCTGCCGGCTCTCACCACCGGGTACGCCGACTGGGCCGAGGAGGAGCGGCACACCTCCTACGAGGAGCACCTCGCCTACTGGAAGGACCGCCTCGACGGCGCCCCCGCCCTGCTCGACCTGCCCGGCGACCGCCCCCGGCCCGCCCAGCGCGGCGAGCGCGGCGCCACCGAGCACTTCGGCGTCGCCCCCGGCACCGCCGCCCGCGTCCGGGCGCTGGCCGAACAGGAGGGAGCCACCCCGTTCACCGTCCAGCTGGCCGCCTTCGCGCTGCTGCTGAACCGCTGGACCGGCGCCGACGACCTGCTCGTCGGCACCCCGGTCACCACCCGCAACCGCCCCGAACTCGCCGACCTTCTCGGCTACTTCGTCAACCTGCTGCCACTGCGCATCCGGCTCGCCCCGGACGCCACCTTCCGTACGCTGGTCACCGACCTCCAGGACGGCGCCTTCGACGCCTTCGGCTACCTCGACGTGCCGTTCGACCAGCTGGTCGACCATCTCGGCATCGCCCGCACCCCGCAGCACCCGCCGCTGGTCCAGGTGGTGTTCGGCGCCCACGGCGAGGACGACGCCCCGCTCGCCCTCGGCGCCGCCACCGCCCGGCGCACCGTCCGCTCCAACGGCACCAGCAAGTTCGACCTGACCTGGTCCGTCTTCGAACCCGCCGAGGAGGGCGGCGGCGGGCTGCGCGGCGAGGCCGAGTACAGCACCGACCTCTTCGACGCCGCCACCGTCCGCCGCCTCGCCGCCGACTACGCGGCCCTGCTGGACGCCGCCCTCGCCGACCCCGACGCCACCGTGCTGCGGCTCACCGCCGCCCCCGCGGCCGGGCAGCGGCCCCGCCCCGCCCGGCTCGACCCCGGCCACTGCCTGCACCACCTCTTCGAGCGGGCCGTCGACGAGCACGGTACGCGGCCGGCCGTCGACGACGGCGACGAGAGCCTGGACTACGCCGAACTCGACCGCCGCGCCAACCGGTTGGCGCACACCCTGCGCGCCCTGGGGGTGCGCCCCGGCGACCGGGTCGGCCTGCTGCTGGAACGCACCGTCGCCGTCCCCGTGGCGATCCTCGCCGTCCTCAAGACCGGCGCCGCCTACGTGCCCGTGGACCTCGCCGCCCCCGCCGACCGGGCCGCCCTGGTCTTCGGCGACACCGCCGTCACCGCCGTCCTCACCGACCGCCCCGACCGCGCCCCCGACGGCCCCTGGCAGACCCTCGACCTCACCGCGCGGGCCGCCGAGATCGCCGCCCACCCCGACACCCGTCCGCCCGCCGCCGGCCGACCCGGCGACCTCGCCTACCTGATCTTCACCTCCGGCTCCACCGGCCGCCCCAAGGGCGTCGGCGTCGCCCACGAGCACGTCAGCCGCCTGCTCGACTCCGGCCGCGACCACTTCGGCTTCGGCCCCGCCACCACCTGGACGCTCTTCCACAGCTACGCCTTCGACTGGACCGTCTGGGAGCTGTGGGGCGCGCTGCTGCACGGCGCCCGCCTGGTCGTCGTGCCCTACCTGACCAGCCGCTCGCCCGAGGAGTTCGCCGCACTCCTCGACGAGCGGAGCGTCACCCACCTGTGCCTCACCCCGTCCGCGCTGCGCCAGCTCGAACCGGCCCTGCGCCGCCGCCCCCGCGAACTGCCCGCACTGCGCTGGATCATGCTCGGCGGCGAGGCCCTGGACCCCGGCGTCGTCCAGCGCTGGCACGACCTCGACCCGCTGCCGCCCGCCCGGCTCTGCAACCTCTACGGCATCACCGAGACCACCGTCCACGTCACGATCCACGACGTCGCCGAGGGCGGCGCGGGCTTCGAACGCAGCCTCATCGGCGAGCCCATGCCGCACCTCACCGCGGCCGTCCTGGACGACTGGCTGCGCCCCTGCCCGCCCGGCGTCCCCGGCGAGCTGTACATCGGCGGCGGCAGCCTCGCCCACGGCTACTGGGGCCGCCCCGGCCTCACCGCCGGCCGCTTCGTCGCCGACCCCACCGGCCCGCCCGGCGCCCGCCTCTACCGCACCGGCGACGTCGCCAAGCGGCTGCCGGACGGCGGCCTGGAGTACGTCGGCCGCGCCGACTTCCAGGTCAAGCTGCGCGGCTTCCGGATCGAGCTCGGCGAGATCGAGAGCGCCCTCGCCGCCCACCCCGACGTCGACGCCTGCGTGGTGACCGTCCACGACGACCGGCTCGCCGCCTACGTCACCGGCCGCGCCCCCGAGGACCTGCGCGGCTTCCTCGGCCGCTCGCTGCCCGCGTACATGGTCCCGGCGAGCGTCACCGTGCTGGACGCGCTGCCGCTCACCGTCAACGGCAAGGTCGACCGGGCCGCGCTGCCCGCCCCCGGCCGCACCGCCCCCGGCCGCGCCGGCCGGCACGTCGAACCGCGCACCCCCGAGGAGGAGCTGTTCGCCGCGGTCTGGACGGAGGTGCTCGGGGTGCCCGGGATCGGCGTCCACGACGACTTCTTCCACCTCGGCGGCGACTCCATCCGCGCCGTCCAGCTGGCCGGCGCCCTGCACGACCGCGGCTGGCAGCTCTCGCTGCGCGACGTCTTCAACGCGCCGACCGTCGCCGCCCTGCTGCCGCTCGCCCGGCCCGTCGAGGCCGACCCCGACGCCGACCGGCCGTTCGCCCTGATCGACGAGGACGACCGCGCCGAGCTGCCGCCCGGCATCGTCGACGCCTACCCGATGGTCTCCATGCAGCTGTCGATGGTCTTCCACATGGAGGTCGCCGGCGGCACCGACAGCTACCACAACGTCAACTCCTACCGCTTCGGCGGCGAACTCGACGAGACCGCGCTGCGCCGCTCCGTCAACGAGGCGATGGCCCGGCACGCCGTGCTGCGCACCGGACTCGACCTCTCCGGCTACGGCGAACCGCTCCAGCTGGTGCACGGCACCCTGCCCGCCCCGGTGGAGTTCGCCGACCTGCGCGGGCGCAGCGAGCAGGAGCAGGACGCCGCGATCCGGGCCGTCTTCGCGCACCACCGCGACCGGCCGTTCGACCTCACCGCGCCCCCGCTGTTCCGGATCACCGTGCAGCGCCTGGCCGCCGACGCCTTCCAGCTCACCATCTCCGAGCACCACGCGATCCTCGACGGCTGGAGCTTCACCTCCCTGCTGACCGAGATCCTCGAACGGCACGCCGCGCTCGCCGCCGACCCGGTCTCCGCGCCCACCCCGCCGCCGCGCACCGCCTTCCGCGACTTCGTGGCCGTCGAACGGGCCGCGGCGGCCGACCGGGACTCGCTCGCCTACTGGCACCAGCGGCTCGACGGCGCCACCGGCCAGCTCTGGCCGGGCAGCGAGGACGTCCACGAGCTGCCGCGCACCGTCGAGCGGGTGCTGCCGGACGCGCCCGGGCAGCTGCGGGCCGTCGCCGACGCGCTGGCCGTCCCGGTCAAGTCCGTCGCGCTCGCCGCCCATCTGCACGCCCTCGCCCGCATCACCGGACGGCGCCGGGTCACCACCGGGCTGGCGATGAACGGCCGCCTCGAACGGCTCGGCGGCACCGAGGTGTACGGGCTCTTCCTCAACACCGTCCCGCTGGTCGCCGAACCGGGGGAGGACCTGGCCGCGCTGGTGCGCCACGTGCACCGCGAAGAGCTGGACATGATGCCGCACCGCCGGGTGCCGTTCGCCCGGCTGGCCCGGATGATGGCCGACACCGCGCTCGACAGCCAGTTCGGCTACCTGCGCTTCCACGCCCTCGGCCGGCTCAGCTCGGCCCGGATCGAGGACGGCCGGATCGGCACCGAACCCACCTACCGGCACGAGCCCAACAGCTTCACCTTCGGCGCCTCGCTGATCCAGGACCCGGTCACCCAACGGGTGCTGCTCGCCGTGGACCACCAGCGGGCGCTGGTCGACGACGCCACGGCGGAGGAGTTCATGGACGCCTACGCGGCGGCCCTGGCCGGCCTGGCCGCCGGGATCTGACGGGGCGGCGCCGGGCCCGATCGCGGGCAGGCTTCCGGGCCCGGCCGCCCCTCCCACCCCCCGACGTCGAGCACCGCCGTTCCCCCTTCCTTCCGCCCTTCACCGAGGAGTACCCCGCCATGACCACGTTCGCGGAGCCGGCCACCGTCGCCCCGTCCACCGTCACCGTTACCGCCACCGCCACCGTCGCCGCCACCGACCTGCTGAGCCGGCTGCGGGCCGCCGTCGCCGCCCACCCCGGCCGCCCCGCCGTGCACGCCGCCGACGGCAGCCTCGACTTCGCCGCCCTGGACCGCCGTACGGCCGGCCTGGCCGCCGCCCTGCGCGCCGCCGGTGTCCGGCGCGGCGACCGGGTCGGCGTCCACCTCGCCCGCACCCTCGACCTGCCGGTCGCGCTGCTCGCCGTCTGGCGGGCCGGCGCCGCGTACGTCCCGCTGGACCCGGCCTACCCGGCCGAGCGGATCGCCTTCATGGCCGCCGACGCCCGGCTCACCGCCGTGGTCAGCGCCGACGCGGCGCCGCCGGTCCCGGCCGGGGTGGCGGTGCTGCGCCCGGACGCCGAGGCACCCGCCGTCGCGCTGGACGCCCCGCACCCGCTGGACCCCGCCTACGTCATCTACACCTCCGGCTCCACCGGCCGCCCCAAGGGCGTCGAGGTGCCGCACGCCGCCGTCGCCGACCTCGCCGCCGGCCTGGAGGGGATCGGCGCCTACCGGCCCGAGCCGTCCGTCGTCGCCTGGAACGCCAGCGTCTCCTTCGACGCCTCCGTCCAGCAGTGGATCCGGATCTGCCGGGGCGACACCCTGGTCGTCGTCGACGACGCCCGGCGCGCCGACCCGGCCCGGCTGGCCGAGCTGCTCGCCGAGCACGCCGTCACGGACCTCGACCTGACCCCGTCCCACTGGCAGCTGCTGCGCGAGCCGCTGCTCGGCGGCGACGCGGCCGTCCCGCGCCTGTTCATGGGCGGCGAGCCCGTCCCCGAGCGCACCTGGCGCGAGCTGGCCGACGGCGGCGTCGAGGCGTTCAACCTGTACGGGCCCACCGAGTGCACCGTCGACGCGATCGCGGCCCGGATCACCGGCCCCGGCCCGCACCTGGGCGAGCCGCTGCCCGGCGTCCGGGTGCACCTGCTGGACGAGCGGCTGCTGCCGGTCACCGAGCCCGGCGCGGTCGGCGAGCTGTACCTCGGCGGGCCCGGCCTGGCGCACGGCTACGCCGGGCAGCCGGGGCTGACCGCCGGACGCTTCGTCGCCGACCCGTTCGCCCCCGGCGAGCGCGTGTACCGCACCGGCGACCAGGCCCGCCGCTCCGCCGACGGCCTGCTGGAGTACGTCGGCCGGGTGGACCGGCAGGTCAAGCTGCGCGGCTTCCGGATCGAACTCGGTGAGGTCGAGCACGCGGTCGCGGCGCTGGACGGCGTCACCGCCGCCGCCGTCACCGTGCACGAGCCCGCGCCCGGGGACACCCGCCTCGCCGCCTACGTCACCGGCCCGTCGGCGGAACCCGCCGCCCTGCTCGCCGCGCTGCGCGCCGCCCTGCCCGCGCACCTGGTGCCGGCCACCGTGACCGTGCTCGACGCGCTGCCGCTCACCCCGAACGGCAAGGTCGACCACCGCGCCCTGCCCGCGCCCGTCGCCGAGCCGGCCGCGGCGAGTTCCGGCGGGGGAGTGGCGGAGCAGGTCGCCGAGGTGTGGCGCACCGTGCTCGGCGTCCCCGAGGTGCTGCCGACCGACGACTTCCTCACCCTCGGCGGCCACTCGCTCGCCGCGCTGCGCGTCGTCCACCTGCTGCGCCGCAAGCTCAACGTCGAGCTCCAGCTGCGGCACCTGCTGGACGCCGCCGACCTGGCCGCCTTCACCGCCGCCGTCCAGCACGCCACCACCGCGGCCCCGGCCCCCGCCCGCCCCACCCTCACCCCCCGCCGCCCGGCCGTCCGATGACCACCCCGACCACCGACCCCGCCTCCCGTCCGCCCGTCGCGGCCCGGCCGCCGATCAGGCCCCGGCCGCGGCCGGACACCGGTGCCGTGCCGTACCGGCCGGCCCCGGCGCGTGCCCGGGCCGTGCCCGCCACGCGGCCCCGGACCGAGGGGGACTGGTTCCTCCTTCCCGCCCCCCAACCCGCTGGCCCCGTACGGCTGTTCTGCTTCCCGCACGCCGGCGGGGACGCCACCGCCTTCACCCCGCTGGCCCGGGCGCTCGCGCCCGCCGCCGAGGTCTGGGCGCTGCGCCCGCCGGCGCGCGGTGGCCGGAGCCGTGATCCGATGCCCGCCGACTTCGCCGCCCTGGTCGAGGCCGTCGCCGGGGCCCTCGCCCCGCACCTCGGGTCCGGTCGCCGGGCCGCCTTCTACGGGCAGAGCTTCGGTGCCCTGCTCGCCTACGAGGTGGCCCGGGCGCTGCCCGCCGACCGCCGCCCCGAACTGGTGGTGGTGGCCGGGGCGCCCAGCCCCGCCGAGTGGACCGAACGCGAGTCCAAGGACCTCGACGCCGCCGAACTCCTGCGCCTGACCGGCCTGGAGGAGCTGGTCCGGGCCGATCCGGAGCTGGTCGAGCTCGCCCTCGGCGGCATCCGCACCGACCTCGCGGTCAGCGCCACCTACCGGTACCGGCCGCACCCGCCGATCGGCTCCGCGCTGTACGCGCTGGCCGGCGCGGACGACCCGATGCTCGCCACCACCGGCCTCACCGGCTGGGCCGCCCACACCGGGGGCGCCTTCGGTCACCGGGTCCTGCCCGGCGGACACCTGCTCGCCACCGTCGACCGGCCCGGCCCGGTCGATCTCCTGGCCTCCCTGCTGGCCTCCGGGCCGGGGCCGTCGTGGTGACCACCGTCTCCGCCGGTCCCCTCCCGATCCCGCTCTCCGCTTCCCTCCCGACCTCCCTCCCGACCTCCCTCCCGAACGGCCGCCGCCCGGCCGACCCCACCACCACCGAGGAGCAGCCGTCATGGTGACCACCACTTCCGTCGACCTCACCGACCCCGCGCTCTGGGCCCGCCCCGACACCCCGGAGCTGGTCGCCGAACTGCGCGCCGCGGCGCCCGTGCACCGCACCGACACCGTCGACGACGGGCCGATCTGGTCGGTGATGACCTACCGGGAGTCGGCCGAGGTGCTGCGCAACGCGGCCGTGTTCAGCTCGGAGTCGGGTTCGCTGCTCGGCGCGGGCGTCGGCAACGTCCCGGTCGGCTCGGGCCGGATGATGGCCCTCACCGACCCGCCCCGGCACCGTGAACTGCGGGCCCCCGCGAACCCGTTCTTCTCCAAGGGCGGGGTGCGCGGCGCCTCCCGCTCGATCGCCGACCGGGCCGCCGAGCTCTTCGACCGGGCGGTCGAGCAGGGCGAGGCGGACCTCGTCGACGTGGTCTCCGCGCTGCCGCTGGCCGTCATGTGCGACCTGCTGGACGTCCCCGAGGAGGACCGCGACATGGTGGTCCGGGTCTGCGACGTGGCGTTCCTCGGCGCCACCCCGGAGGAACGCCGGGCCGGGCACCAGCAGTTGATCCCCTACCTGCTGCACCAGGTGATGCTGCGCCGCAGCGACCCGCGCGACGACCTCATCTCGATGATGGCCACCTACAAGGTGAAGGGCCGGCTGCTGCCGGTCGAGGACGTCGTGCTCAACCTGGACAACATCGTGGTCGGCGGCGTCCAGACGGTCCGCCACACCGCCGCGATGGGGCTGCACACCCTGGTCAACCGCCCCGATCTGTGGCGGCGGCTGCAGCGCGGCGAGGTGTCCATGGACTCCGCCGTCGACGAGCTGCTGCGCTGGACCTCGGTCGGGCTGCACACGCTGCGCACCGCCACCCGGGACATCGAGCTGGCCGGGCGGCAGATCCGCCGCGGCGACCGGGTCGCGGTCTGGGTGTGGTCGGCCAACCGCGACCCGGAGGCCTTCGAGGCGCCCGAGGAGATCCGGCTGGACCGCTCGCCCAACAAGCACCTGGCGCTGGGCCTGGGCGCCCACTACTGCATCGGCGCGCCGCTGGCGAAGACCGAGCTGAGCGCGCTGTTCACGGCGGCGCTGGAGAAGGCGTCGGCGATCGAGCCGGCCGGTCCGGCGGAGTTCAACCGCTCGATCATCAACTTCGGCCTGGACCGCTTCCCGGTCCGGCTCACCCCGCGCTGAAGCCCCCGCCGAAGTCCCGCCCGCAGCCCGCGCCGAAGCCCGCGCCGAAGCCCCCGCCGAAGCCCCACCCGCCCCCGGTTCGACCCCTGCATCGAGGCCCGCGCAGGAGGACGGCAGTCCCGTAACTGCCGCTCTCCTGCCGGGCCTCGTGCCGCTTCCGGGCCCGCCGCGCCCCTACCTTCGAATCACCGCACCACGACCGCCACACCTCACCGAGGAGACCACCGTGAGCAACCCGTTCGAGGACGACAACGCCGGCTACCTCGTCCTGGTCAACGACGAGAACCAGCACTCGCTCTGGCCGGTCTGGATCGACGTGCCGGCCGGCTGGACCACCGTCCACGGCGAGGCCCCCCGCCAGGAGTGCCTGGACTGGATCGAGGCCAACTGGACCGACATCCGCCCGGCCTCGCTGGTCGCAAGCCTCGACGGCCGGTGAGCGCCGCCATGGTCACCTGGGAGCTGAACCCCGGCCGTCCGGCGCTCGCCCACCTGCCGGCCGTCGCCGACCTCGCCGAGGGCACCGCCTGGCTGCGCGCGCACGAGGCCGAGCTGACCGCCGCGCTGCACGAGCACGGCACGATCTTCCTGCGCGGCCTGCCGGTCGCCGCCACCGAGGACGTCGCCGCCGTGCGCGACGTGCTGATCCCCGAGCCCACCCCGTACCGCGAGAAGGCCACCCCGCGCAGCGACTTCGGCAACGGCGTCTTCTCGTCCACCGACCTGCCGCCCGCGCTGCCGATCCGGATGCACAACGAGAACAGCTACACGCTGACCTTCCCCGGCCGGCTGCTGTTCGCCTGCCTGGTCGCCCCGGAGGCCGGCGGCGCCACCCCGACGGCGGACGTCCGCAAGGTGCTCGCCGCGCTGCCGCCGCACCTGGCCGAGCGCGGCCGGACCTCCGGCTGGACGCTGAACCGCAGCTACTCGGACTACGTCTCGCTCGGCTGGCGGACCGCCTTCGCCACCGAGGACCGCGCCGAGGTCGAGCGCTACTGCCGGGAGAACGGCATCTCCTGGGAGTGGACGGCGGACGGCAACCTGCGCACCAGCCAGCTGCGGCCGGCCACCATCCACCACCCGCACACCGGCGAGGAGGCCTGGTTCAACCACCTGGCCTTCTGGAGCGAGTGGTCGCTGGACCCGGACATCCGGGAGGCCATGGTCGAGGAGTTCGGCCCGGACGGCCTGCCGTTCAACACCGGTTTCGGGGACGGCGAGCCGCTCACCCGCGAGGACGTCGACGCGCTGAACGCCGCCTACGAGGCCGCCACCGTGCGCGAGACCTGGCAGGTCGGCGACGTGATGCTGGTCGACAACGTGCTCTGCGCGCACGGCCGCGACCCGTACCGCGGCGACCGGAGGATCGCCGTCGCGATGGGCCGCCCGGTCGACGTCCTCGACTGCCGCCCCTCGGTCCTGCCGACCACCGCCGTCGCCGCGTGACGGCGCCCTCCACCCGCCCGTGACGTGAGCAGAGGAAGCACCGTGATCCCGGTTTCGTACGCACAACAGCGTCTGTGGCTGATCGACCAGATCGAAGGGCCGACCGCGCTCTACAACCTGCCGTTCGCGGTCCGCCTGCGCGGCCCGCTCGACACCGCCGCGCTGCGCGCCGCGACGGCGGACGTGGTCGCCCGGCACGAGGCCCTGCGCACGGTGTTCCCGGTGGACGGGGAGGGCGTGCCGGTGCAGCACATCCTGCCGTCGGCGGAGGCGGAGATCGCCTTCGCGACGGTGGAGTGCGCACCGGCCGACTACCCGGCCCTGCGGGACGCGGAAGCCGCCCACACCTTCGACCTGAGCACCGAACTCCCCATCCGGGTCACGGTCTTCTCGCTCACCCCGTCCGACGGTCCGGCCCCCGAGCACGTGCTGCTCGTGGTGCTGCACCACATCGCCGGCGACGGCTGGTCGCTCGGCCCGCTGCTGCGCGACCTCGCCGCCGGCTACACCGCCCGGCTCGCGGCCACCGAGCCGCTGTGGGAGCCGCTGCCGGTCCAGTACGCCGACTACGCCCTGTGGCAGCGCGAGCTGCTCGGCGACGAGTCCGACCCCTACAGCCTGATGAGCCGTCAGCTCGACCACTGGAGAGGCGTGCTGTCCGGCCTGCCGGAGGAGCTGGAGCTCCCGGCGGACCGCCCCCGCCCGCCGGTGCCGACCGGCGCCGCCGACGCCGTCCCGTTCACCCTCGCCCCCGAGCTGCACGCCGCGCTCGCCGAGCTGGCCCGCGGCCACCGCGCCACCCTGTTCGCCGTCCTCCAGGCCGGCCTGGCCGCGCTGTTCACCCGGCTCGGCGCCGGCACCGACATCCCGCTCGGCACCGGTGTGGCCGGCCGCTCCGACGAGGCGCTGAGCGACCTGGTCGGCTTTTTCGTCAACACCCTGGTGCTGCGCACCGACACGTCCGGCGACCCGTCCTTCAGCGAACTCCTGGGCCGCGTCCGGGAGTCCCAGCTGGACGCCTTCGCCCACCAGGACGTGCCGTTCGAGCGGCTGGTCGAGGAGGTCAACCCGGCCCGCGCGCTCGGCCGCCACCCGCTGTTCCAGACCCTGCTGGTGCTGCAGAACCACGAGGAGGGCGAACTCGGCCTGCCCGGCGTCGAGTCGGCGCCCGAGCCGCTCGGCCTGCGGGTCGCCAAGTTCGACCTCAACATCGGCGTCACCGAACGCCGCGGCCCCGACGGCGCCCCGGCCGGCCTGGAGGGCTCGGTCGAGTACGCGGCCGACCTCTACGACCGCGCCACCGTCAGCACCCTGTTCGCGCGCTTCGGCCGGCTGCTCGCCGCCGCCGCCGCCGACCCGCTGGCCCCGATCGGCACCCTGGACATCCTCGCCCCCGCGGAGCGCGCCCGCCTCGCCGAGGAGTGGAACGCCACCGCCGCGCCCGTCCGCACCGGCTCGCTGCCCGCCCTGTTCGCGGCCCAGGCGGCCCGCACCCCGGACGCGGTCGCCCTCGCCCACGACGGCGGCGAGGTCGGCTACGCCGAGCTCGACGCCCGCGCCAACCGGCTCGCCCACCACCTGATCGGCATGGGCGTCGGCCCCGAGTCCCCGGTCGCCCTGCTGATGGAGCGCTCGGTGGACCTGGTGGTCGCCACCCTCGCCGTGCTCAAGGCCGGCGGCTGCTACGTGCCGATGCACGCCGGCCTGCCGCCCGAGCGGATGACGGCGCTGCTCGCCGACACCGCCGCGCCCGTCCTGCTCACCGACCGCGCCGAGCCCGGCTTCGCGCACACCGCCACCGTCGTGCGCCCCGGCGACGAGGCCGACGCGCCCGCCCACGACCCCGCGCTGCCCGTCCACCCGGACCGGCTGGCCTACATGATGTTCACCTCCGGCTCGACCGGCACCCCCAAGGGCGTCGCGGTGCGCCACCGCGACGTCGTCGACCTCGCCGACGACCGCCGCTGGCGCGACGGCCGGCACGGGCGGATCCTGCTGCACTCCCCGCACGCCTTCGACGCCGCCACCTACGAGCTGTGGGCGCCGCTGCTGCACGGCGGCACGGTCGTCGTCGCCCCGCCCGGCACCCTGGACGCCGCCGCCCTGCACGCCCTCGCCGTCCGCCACCGGGTCAGCGCGGTCTTCCTCACCAAGGCCCTGTTCGACCTGGTCGCCGAGCAGGCCCCGGAGACCTTCCGCGCCCTGCGCACGGTCTGCACCGGCGGCGAGGCGGCGTCCGGCACCCTGCTGCGCCGGGTCCTGGACCACTGCCCCGACCTGCTGCTCGCCCACGTCTACGGCCCCACCGAGGCCACCACCTTCGCCACCCACCACCACCTGCTGCCCGCCGACCTGGACGGCGCCCGGGCACCGATCGGCCTGCCGCTGGACAACATGCGCGCCCACGTCCTGGACGCCCGCCTTCAGCCGGTGCCGCCCGGGGTCCCCGGCGAGCTGTACATCGCCGGGGCGGGCCTGGCCCGCGGCTACTGGCGCCGGGCCGCGCTGACCGCGGAGCGCTTCGTCGCCGACCCGTACGACAAGGGCGGCCGGATGTACCGCACCGGCGACCTGGTGCGCCGCCGGGCCGACGGCGCGATCGAGTTCCTCGGCCGCATCGACGGCCAGGTCAAGCTGCGCGGCTTCCGGATCGAGCTCGGCGAGATCGAGGCCGCGCTCTCCCGCCACCCCGCCGTCCGCCAGGTGATCGTCGTCCCCCGCGAGGACCGCCCCGGCGACACCCGGCTGGTCGGCTACTGCGCCGTCCTCGACCCCGCCGACGGGCCCGAACTCGCCGCCGATCTCAAGCGGTTCGCCGCCGACACGCTGCCCGGCTACATGGTGCCGTCCGCCGTCGTGGTGCTGCCCGCCCTGCCGCTGAACGCCAACGGCAAGGTCGACCGCCGCGCCCTGCCCGCCCCCGACCTCGGCGCCGACGCCGACGGCCGCGCCCCGCGCGACGAGCGCGAGCGGGCCCTGTGCACGCTGTTCGGCGAGATCCTCGGCCTCGACGGCCTCACCATCGACGACGACTTCTTCGCCCTCGGCGGCCACTCCCTGCTCGCCACCCGCCTGGTCGGCCGGGTGCGCGCCGAGCTGGGCGCCGAACTCGCCATCGGCGACCTCTTCCAGGCCCCGACCGTCGCCGCGCTCGCCGCCCGGATCGCCGGCGCCCCGGCCCGCCCCGCGCTGCGCCCCGAGCCGCGCCCCGCGCACCTGCCGGTCTCCTTCGCCCAGCGCCGCCTCTGGTTCCTCGGCAAGGCCGAGGGCCCCGGCGCCACCTACAACGTCACCCTCGCGCTGCGGCTGACCGGCCCGCTGGACACCGCCGCCCTGGACGCCGCCCTCGGCGACGTCGCCGCCCGCCACGAGTCGCTGCGCACCGTCTTCACCGAACGCGACGGCGTGCCCCACCAGCGGGTGCTGGCCGCGCCGCCCGCGCCGCTGCTCACCGTCACCGACCGCCCCGCGCAGGACCTCGTCCACCACACCTTCGACCTGGCGACGGACGTCCCGCTGCACGCCTACCTGCGCCCCGAGGGCCCGCAGGAGCACGTCCTCACCCTGGTGATGCACCACATCGCCAGCGACGGCTGGTCGCTGCGCCCGCTGTTCCGCGACCTCGCCGAGGCGTACACCGCCCGGCTCGCCGGCACCGCGCCGTCCTGGCAGCCGCTGCCGGTCCAGTACGCCGACTACACCCTCTGGCAGTACCGGCTGCTCGGCGCGGACAGCGACCCGCACTCGCTGCTCGCCGACCAGCTCGCCCACTGGCGCGAGGCCCTGGCCGGCCTGCCCGACGAGCTGCCGCTGCCGCTGGACCGCCCGCGCCCGCCGGTGCCCACCCACCGCGGCGACGTCGTCGAGCTGGAACTCGACGCCGCCCTGCACGCCCGGCTCGCCGCCCTGGCCGCCGAGCACGGCGCCACCCTGTTCATGGTGCTCCAGGCCGCCTACGCCACCCTGCTGCACCGCTTCGGGGCCGGCGACGACCTGCCGATCGGCACCCCGCTGGCCGGCCGCCTGGACACCGCCCTGGACGAGCTGGTCGGGTTCTTCGCCAACACCCTGGTGCTGCGCACCGACCTCGGCGGCGCGCCCACCTTCGCCGAGCTGCTGGGCCGGGTCCGGGAGGCCGACCTGGCCGCCTACGCCCACCAGGACGTGCCGTTCGAGCGGCTGGTCGAGGAGCTGAACCCGGCCCGCTCACTGGCCCGGCACCCGCTGTTCCAGGTGATGATCGCCTTCGACAACACCGCCGGCGGCGGCCCCGCCTTCCCCGGCACCCGCGCCGCCTACGAGCCGCTCGGCCTGCCCACCACCGCCTTCGACCTCACCCTCAACCTCTCCGAGCGCCACCACCCGGACGGCAGCCCGGCCGGGCTCTCCGGCGGCCTGGAGTTCGCCGTCGACCTGTTCGACCGCGCCACCGCCGAACGGCTCGCCGCCGCCCTGGTCCACCTGCTCGCCCAGGCCGCCGAGCAGCCGCACCGCCCGGTCGCCGAGCTGGACGTGCTCGGCGCGGCGGGCCACGCGGCGCTCGCCCGCTGGCACGACACCGCCCGCCCCGGCGGCGACGTGCTCGTCCCGGCCGCCTTCGCCGCGCAGGCCGCCGCCACCCCCGGGGCCACCGCGCTGACCTTCGGCGACGTCCGGCTGAGCTACGCCGAACTGGACGCCCGCGCCAACCGGCTCGCCCGGGGCCTGGCCGGCGCCGGGGTCGGACCCGAGTCGCTGGTCGCGCTCGCGCTGCCCCGCTCGGCCGAGTCCGTCGTCGCCGTGCTGGCCGTGCTCAAGGCCGGCGCCGCCTTCCTGCCGCTGGACGCCGAGTACCCGCGCGACCGGCTCGCCCACATGCTCGCCGACGCCCGCCCGGCCGCGGTGCTCAGCACGGACGCCTGGCCGCTGCCCGAGGTGCTGGACGGCCTGACCGTGCTGCCCGCCGACGCCGCCGTCTGGGCCGGGCTGCCCGCCGACGCGCCGCTCCCGCCGATCGGCCCGGAGAACGCCGCCTACGTCATCTACACCTCCGGCTCCACCGGCCGCCCCAAGGGCGTCGTGGTCCGCCACGGCGGCCTCGCCAACCTGCTCGCCTTCCACCGCACCGGCACCGTCGCCGCCGCCGAACAGGCCCACCCCGGGCGGCGGTTCACCTTCGCCCAGACCGGCTCGCTGTCCTTCGACACCGCCCTGGAGTCGCTCCTCTGGATGGTCGCCGGCCATCAGCTCCACCTCGTCGGCGACGAACTGCGCCGCGACACCGCCGCGCTGGTGCACCACCTCGCCCGCACCGGCGCCGACGTGCTCGACGTCACCCCCGGCCACGCCGAGCGGCTGATCGAGGAGGGCCTGCTCGACACCTGCCCGCCCGCCCTGATGATGGTCGGCGGCGAGGCCCTCGGCCAGCAGCTGTGGAGCGCGCTGGACGCCGCGCCCGGCACCGTCGTGCTCAACATGTACGGACCCACCGAGTGCACCGTCGACGCGCTGCACCACCGCCTCGACGGCACCGCGCCCCGCCCGCTGATCGGCCGCCCGCTGCCCAACCTGCGCGCCCACCTGCTGGACGCGCGGCTGCGCCCGGTGCCCGCCGGGGTCCCCGGCGAGCTGTACCTGAGCGGCGCCGGCCTGGCCCGCGGCTACCTCGGCCGCCCGGCGCTGACCGCCGAGCGCTTCGTCGCCGACCCGTCCGCGGACGGCGCCCGGATGTACCGCACCGGCGACCTCGCCCGCCGCCGCCCCGACGGCTCGGTGGAGTTCCTCGGCCGCACCGACCATCAGGTCAAGGTCCGCGGCTTCCGGATCGAACCCGGCGAGATCGAGGCCGTCCTGGCCGCCCACCCCGCCGTGCGGCAGGCCGCCGTGCTGCCGCACCGGGACGACACGGCCGGCACCCGGCTGGTCGCCTACCTGGCCACCGACCCCGGCGCCGACCCGGCCGAGCTGCGCGCCCACGCGGCCGCCGCGCTGCCCGACTACATGGTCCCGGCCGCCTTCGTCACCCTGGAGGCGCTGCCGCTCAACGTCAACGGCAAGCTCGACCGGGCCGCCCTGCCCGCCCCAGACTTCACCGCGAGCACCGGCGGCCGGGCCCCCCGTTCACCCCGCGAGGAGATCCTCTGCGGCCTGTTCGCCGACGTCCTCGGCCTGACCGGCGCCGTCACCGTCGACGACGACTTCTTCGCCCTCGGCGGCCACTCGCTGCTCGCCACCAGGCTGCTCAGCCGGGTCCGCGCCACCCTCGGCGCCGAACTCGGCATCCGGGACGTCTTCGAGGCGCCGACCGTCGCCGGCCTCGCCGAACGCCTGGACGGCGCCGCGGCCCGGCCCGCCCTCGTCGCGGCCCGCCGCCCCGAGCGGCTGCCGCTCTCCTCCGCCCAGCGGCGGCTCTGGCTGATCGACCGGATGGAGGGCCCCAGCGCCCTCTACAACATGCCGCTCGCGCTGCGCCTGACCGGCGAACTCGACCACGCCGCGCTCGGCGCCGCGCTGGCCGACCTCGCCGCCCGGCACGAGAGCCTGCGCACCGTCATCGCCGAGCACGACGGCGAGCCCTACCAGCACATCCTCGCCGAGGCCGCCGTCCCGGTCGAACTCCTCGACTGCGCACCGGAGTCCGTCGAGGCCGAGGTCGACCGCGCGGCCCGCCGCCCGTTCGACCTGGCCGCCGAGCCGCCGGTGCGGGCCACCCTGCTCCGGGTCGCCGAGCACGAGCACGTCCTGGTCCTCGCGCTGCACCACATCGCCGGCGACGGCTGGTCGATGGGCCCGCTGCTGCGCGACCTCGCCGAGGCCTACACCCTGCGCCTCGGCGGCGAGCGGCCGGTGCGCGCCCCGCTCGCCGTCCAGTACGCCGACTACGCGCTCTGGCAGCGCGAGCTGCTCGGCGACGAGACCGACCCGCAGAGCCTGCTCTCCCGCCAACTCGCCTACTGGCGCGACACCCTGGCCGACCTCCCGGAGGAGATCGCGCTGCCCGCCGACCGCCCGCGCGGCGCCCGGGCGGGCCACCGCGGCGAGCGCGTCGCCCTGCCGATCGACGCCGAGCTGCACCGCTCGCTGGTCGCGCTCTCCCGCGAGCACCGGGTCACCCTCTTCATGACCTGCCAGGCCGCGTTGGCCGCGCTGCTCACCCGGCTCGGCGCCGGCACCGACGTGCCGATCGGTTCGGTGGTCGCCGGCCGCTCGGACGAGGCGCTGGACGACCTGGTCGGCTTCTTCGTCAACACCCTGGTGCTGCGCACCGACACCTCGGGCGACCCCTCCTTCGCCGAACTCCTCGGCCGGGTACGGGAGACCGGCCTCGGCGCCTACGCCCACCAGGACGTGCCGTTCGAGCGGCTGGTCGAGGAGCTCAACCCGGCCCGCTCGCTGGCCCGCCACCCGCTCTTCCAGGTCGCGCTGGTCCTCCAGTCCACCGGTGAGGGCGAGCTGACGCTGCCCGGCCTGGGCGTCGAGGCGCTGCCCTCGGACACCGGGGTCGCCAAGTTCGACCTGAACGTCACCCTGGAGGAGTTCCTCGGCCCCGACGGCGCGCCCGCCGGCATGGACTGCGCGCTCGACTACGCCACCGACCTGTTCGACCGGGAGACCGCGCAGGCGATCGCCGCCCGCTTCGGCCGCCTGCTGGCCGCCGTGGTGGCGCGGCCGGATCGGCCGATCGGCCGGGCCGACCTGCTGGACGGGCACGAGCGCTCCCAACTCCTGGGCGGCCACCGCCCGTTGCCCGAGAACCTGCCGCTCGTCCCGGCCGCCTTCGCCGAGCGGGTCGCGGCCGACCCGGAGCTCACCGCCCTGGTCCACGGTGACCTCCGGCTCAGCTACGCCGAACTGGACGCCCGCGCCAACCGGCTCGCCCACGGCCTGCTGGCCGCCGGCATCGGTCCCGAGTCGGTCGTCGCGCTCGCGCTGCCCCGCTCGGTGGAGACGGTGGTCTCCCAGCTCGCCGTGCTCAAGGCCGGCGCCGCCTTCCTGCCGCTGGACGCCGAGTACCCGCTGGAGCGCACCGCCCACATGCTGGCCGACGCCCGGCCGGCCGCCGTGCTCAGCACCGCCGGCTGGCCGCTGCCCGAGGCGCTGGACGGCCTGACCGTGCTGCCCGCCGAGGCCGCCGCCTGGGCCGGGCTGCCCGCCGAGGCGCCGGCCGTCCGGACCGACCCGGCCCACGCCGCGTACGTGATCTACACCTCCGGCTCCACCGGCCGCCCCAAGGGCGTGCTGGTGAGCCACGGTTCGATCGCCGGCCTGCTGGCCGCCCACCGGGCGGAGACCTTCGGCGAGCCCGAGCGCGTCCACGGCCGGCTGCGCGCCGCGCTGACCGCCTCGCTCTGCTTCGACGCTTCCTGGAACAGCCTGCTCTGGATGGTCGCCGGCCATGAACTCCACCTGATCGGCGACGAGTTGCGCCGCGACCCGGCCGCCCTCGTCCGGCACCTGCGCACCACCGGCATCGACGCCCTCAACCTCACCCCCAGCTACGCCGAACAGCTCATCGCCGAAGGGCTGTTGGACGACGCCTCCCGCGAGGGAACGGCGCCCAGGGTGGTCCTGCTCGGCGGCGAGCCGATCGGCCGGGCGCTGTGGACCAGGCTGCGCGAGGCCGCCCCGCACACCACCGGCCACAACCTCTACGGCCCCACCGAGGCCACCGTCGACACCCTGCTCCAGTCCTACGCCGGCTCCGAGCGCCCCTCGATGGGCCACACCGTGCTCGGCACTCGCGCCTACGTGCTCGACGAGCACCTGACCCCGGTCCCGGCCGGCGTCCCCGGCGAGCTGTACCTCGCCGGCCACAGCCTGGCCCGCGGCTACCTCGGCCGCCCGGCGCTGACCGCCGAGCGCTTCGTCGCCGACCCCTTCACGCCCGGCGAGCGCATGTACCGCACCGGCGACCTGGTCCGGCGCACCCGCGACGGCGGCGTCGACTACCTCGGCCGCACCGACCACCAGGTCAAGGTCCGCGGCTTCCGGATCGAACTCGGCGAGATCGAGCAGGTACTGGCCCGCCACGAGGCCGTCCGGCAGGCCGTGGTCACCCTGCACGAGAGCGCCGACGGGGACCGCCGACTGGTCGCCCACTGCGCCACCGCCGTCGACCCGAGCCCCGAACTCGCGCTGGAACTGCGCCGGTTCGCCGCCGAGACGCTGCCCGGCTACATGCTCCCGGCCGCCGTCGTCCCGCTCGCGGCGCTGCCGCTGACCGGCAGCGGCAAGGTCGACCGGCGCGCCCTGCCCGCCCCCGACTTCACCCTCTTCGCCGGCGGCCGGGCACCCCGCACGGCCCGCGAGGAACTGCTCTGCGGACTGTTCGGCGAAGTCCTCGGCCTCGACCGGGTCTCCATCGACGACGACTTCTTCGCCCTCGGCGGCCACTCGCTGCTCGCCATGAAGCTGGCCGGCCGGGTCCGCTCGGTGCTGGGCACCGAACTCGGCATCCGGGACGTCTTCGAGGCGCCGACCGTCGCCGGCCTCGCCCAGCGGCTGGACGGCGGTGCCGAGGCCCGGCTCGCCCTCACCGCCGGCCCGCGCCCCGAGCGGCTGCCGCTCTCCTTCGCCCAGCGGCGGCTCTGGCTGATCGACCGGATGGAGGGCCCCAGCGCCCTCTACAACCTGCCGCTCGCCCTGCGTCTCGGTGGCCGGCTCGACCCCGCCGTGCTGGAGGCCGCCCTCGGCGATCTGGTCGCCCGGCACGAGAGCCTGCGCACCGTGATCACCGTGCAGGACGGCGAGCCCCACCAGCGGATCGTCCCGGCCGACCGGGCCCGCGTCCCGCTCGACCACCGTACGACGGCCCCGGCCGACCCCGCCGCCGCGGTCGCCGCCTGCGCGGCCGTCCCCTTCGACCTCGCCGCCGACCTGCCGATCCGCGCCCACCTCCTCCCGGCGGGCGAGGGCACCGGGGAGCAGCTGCTGGTCCTCGTCCTGCACCACATCGCCGGCGACGGCTGGTCGATGGACCCGCTGCTGCGCGACCTCGCCGCCGCCTACGCCGCCCGCCGCGACGGCACCGCCCCCGAGTGGCGCGAACTTCCCGTCCAGTACGCCGACTACGCGCTCTGGCAGCGCGAGCTGCTCGGCGACGAGGCCGACCCGCAGAGCCAGGCCGCCCGTCAACTCGCCTTCTGGCGCGAGACCCTGGCCGGCCTGCCGGAGGAACTGTCGCTGCCCGTCGACCGCCCCCGGCGCGCCGACACCGGCCACCGCGGCGACCGCGTCGTGCTGCCGTTCGGCGCCGAACTGCACCGCGAACTCGTCGCATTGGCCCGCGAGCACCGGGTGACGATGTTCATGACCCTGCAGGCCGGGCTGGCCGCGCTGCTCACCCGGCTCGGCGCCGGCACCGACGTGCCGATCGGTTCGGTGGTCGCCGGCCGCTCGGACGAGGCGCTGGACGACCTGGTCGGCTTCTTCGTCAACACCCTGGTGCTGCGCACCGACACTTCCGGCGCCCCCTCCTTCGCCGAACTCCTCGGCCGGGTCCGGGAGACCCAGCTGGACGCCCACGCCCACCAGGACGTGCCGTTCGAGCGGCTGGTCGAGGAGCTCAACCCGGCCCGCTCGCTGGCCCGCCACCCGCTCTTCCAGGTGATGCTGCTGCTCCAGGGCGGCACCCCGGGGGCCGCGCCCGGCGACGCACCGCTCGACCTCGCCGGGCTGCCGGCCGCCGTCGAGCCGGTCGGCGGGTACGCGGCCAAGTTCGACCTCTCCGTCGCGATGGGGGAGTCCTTCGACGCCGACGGCGCCCCCGCCGGTCTGGAGTGCGCGATCGACTACGCCACCGACCTGTTCGACCGCGAGACCGTCGAGGCGATCGCCGCCCGCTTCGGCCGCCTGCTGGCCGCCGTCGCGGCGCAGCCCGGTCGGCCGATCGGCCGGGCCGAGCTGCTGACCGGGCCCGAGCGCGCCGAACTCCTCGCCCCCGCGGACCCGTTGCCCGCCGAGGTGCCGCTGCTGCCGGCCGCCTTCGCCGCGCAGACGGCCCGCACCCCGGAGGCGACCGCGCTGGTCTTCGGCGCCACCCGGCTGACCTACGCCGAACTGGACGCCCGCGCCGAGCACCTCGCCGCCCGGCTGCGCGCGGCCGGCGCCGGACCGGACACGGTGGTCGCCCTGGCCCTGCCGCGCTCGGCCGCGACGGTGGTCGCCCTGCTCGCCGTCCTCAGGTCCGGGGCCGCCTCGCTCCCGCTGGACGCCGAGTACCCGGCCGACCGCACGGCGGCGATGCTCGCCGACGCCGCGCCCGCCCTGGTCGTCACCGACGAGGGCTGGCCGCTGCCGGACCTGCTCGCCGGTCTGCCCACCCTGCCGGTGCACTCCGACGAGCCCCTCGTCCCGAACCCGAACCCGGCACCCGTCGCCGCTCCCGACCCGGCCCACGCCGCCTATGTGATCTACACCTCCGGCTCCACCGGCCGTCCCAAGGGCGTGGTGGTGACCCACGGTTCGATCGCCGCGCTGCTGGCCCACCACCGGGCCGAGACCTTCGACGAGCCCCACCCCGGGCGCCCGCACGGCCGCCTGCGGGTCGCGCTGACCGCCTCGCTCTGCTTCGACGCCTCCTGGGACAGCCTGCTCTGGATGATCGCCGGCCATGAGCTGCACCTGATCGGCGACGAGCTGCGCCGCGACGCCGGCGCGCTCGTCCGGCACCTGCGCACCACCGGCGTCGACGCCCTCGGCATCACCCCCAGCTATGCCGAACTGCTGCTCACCGAGGGCCTGCTGGACGGCGAGGCCGCCCCGCGTCTGCTGCTCCTCGGCGGCGAGGCGGTCGGCCAGGCGCTGTGGAGCAGGCTGCGCGAGGCCGCCCCGCGCACCGCCGCCCGCAACCTCTACGGCCCGACCGAGTCCACCGTCGACGCCCTCACCCAGCCCTTCACCGCCACCGACCGCCCCTCGCTCGGCCGCACCGTGCGCGGCACCCGCGGCTATGTGCTCGACAAGCACCTCGCCCCCGTGCCGCCCGGCGTCCCCGGCGAGCTGTACCTCGCCGGCGCGGGCCTGGCCCGCGGCTACCTCGGCCGCGCGGCGCTGACCGCCGAGCGCTTCGTCGCCGACCCCTTCACGCCCGGCGAGCGCATGTACCGCACCGGCGACCTGG
The DNA here is from genome assembly GCF_040609255.1 of Kitasatospora sp. NPDC004723. NCBI lineage: Bacteria > Bacillati > Actinomycetota > Actinomycetes > Kitasatosporales > Streptomycetaceae > Kitasatospora > Kitasatospora sp. NPDC004723. Next base: position 57,671 of record NZ_JBEXJT010000041.1, read on the forward strand.
TCCGGCGCACCCGCGACGGCGGCGTCGACTACCTCGGCCGCACCGACCACCAGGTCAAGATCCGCGGCTTCCGGATCGAACTCGGCGAGATCGAGCACGTGCTCACCCGCCACCCCGGCGTCCGGGCCGCCACCGTGACGGCCCGCGAGGACGGCGCCGCCGGCCCCCGCCTGGTCGCCTACGTGGTCCCCGGCTCCACCACGGCCCCGCCCGACCCGGCCGAGCTGCGCGCCTTCGTCGCCGAGTCGCTGCCCGGCTACATGGTCCCGACGGCGGTCGTCCGGCTCGACGCCTTCCCGCTGACCGGCAGCGGCAAGGTCGACCGGCGCGCCCTGCCCGCCCCCGACCTCACCGCCTCGCCCACCGGCCGCGCCCCGCGCACCCCGCGCGAGGAACAGCTCTGCGGCCTGTTCGCCGACGTGCTCGGCGTCACCGGCGTCACCGTCGACGACGGCTTCTTCGACCTCGGCGGCCACTCGCTGCTCGCCATGAAGCTGCTCGGCCGGATCCGCGCCGCCTTCGGCGCCGACCTCGGCATGCGGGCGCTGTTCGAGGCCCCCACCGTGGCCGGCCTCGCCCGCCGCCTGGACACCGCCGGGGGCGAGCGCTCCGACGCCCTGGACGTGCTGCTCCCGCTGCGCGCCGAGGGCAGCGGCGCCCCGCTGTTCTGTGTCCACCCCGCCGCCGGCATCAGCTGGGTCTACGCGGGCCTGCTGCGCCACCTCGACCCCGAGCGCCCGGTGTTCGGCCTCCAGGCCCGCGGCCTGCGCGGCGGCTCCCCGGCCTCGGTCACCGAGATCGCCGAGGACTACCTGCGGGAGATCCGCGCCGTCCGTCCGCAGGGCCCGTACCACCTGCTCGGCTGGTCCTTCGGCGCGGTGGTCGCCCAGGAGATGGCCGTCCAGCTCCAGGCGGACGGCCAGGAGGTCGCCCTGCTGGCCCTGCTCGACGGCCTCCCGGCCGACCACGCCGGCACCCGGCGGACCGCCCCGGCGTCCGACGACCCGGTCGAGACGCTGGCCGAACTGCTCGCCTCGCTCGGCTACGACCCGGCCGACGGGCGCGGCCGGGCCGAGCTGACCGCGCTGCTCGGCGAGGCCGCCGACGTCCTGCCCGACGTCTTCGACCTGCACCGCAAGCTGATGGCCGAGCACGTGCCGGGCCACTACCGGGGCGGGGCCGTCTTCGTCGGCGCCACCGCCGACAAGCCCGCCGACTGGCCCTACGAGGCCGCCTGGGCCCCGTACCTCACCGGCCCCGTCACCGCCCACCGGATCGACTGCGCACACGGCGCCCTGACCCAGCCCGAGCCCCTCGCACGGATCGCCGCCGTGCTGGCCGACACGCTTGGAGTGTGACCCGCGATGACCACGAGCACCACGACCGAGACCGCGGTCCAGCCGCCCGCGGCGGCCGACCGGCCGCCCCGCGGCCGCTGGGGCCTGTGGGCCCAGGGGAACTTCCGCAAGCTCTGGATCGGTGAGACCACCAGCGGTCTCGGCACCGCCGTCGGCAACGTCGCCCTCGCCCTGGTGGCGGTGGTCACCCTGGACGCCTCGCCGTTCATGGTCGGCGTGCTCACCGCCTCCGCCTGGGTGCCCTGGCTGTTCCTCGGCCTGCTGGCCGGAGCCTGGGTGGACCGCTGGCCCCGACTGAAGGTCATGCTGGTCTGCGACCTGCTGCTGCTCCTGCTGTTCGCCAGCGTGCCGGTGGCGGGCTGGTTCGACGCCCTGACGATGGCCCAGCTGATCGTGGTCGCGCTGCTGGCCGGCGCGGTGAAGGTGTTCTTCTCCACCGCGTACAGCGCCGTGCTGCCGTCCCTGGTCGCCAAGCCGGACCTGTTGGAGGCCAACGTCAAGCTGCGCTCCGGGGACTCCGCGGCGGAGATCGCCGGGCCCGGCCTGGCGGGCCTGCTCTCCCAGGTGTTCGGCGCGGCCAGCGGACTGCTCGCGGACGCGGTCACCTACCTGGTGTCGGCGTTCTGCCTGGGCACCATCCGGGCCGAGGAGACGCCGCCGGCCAAGTCCGAGCGGCGCGGCATCCTGCGCGAGATCGGCGAGGGCGTGCGCTTCCTGGTCCACGACCCCTACCTGCGCACCCTCGCCTCCTTCGCGGCCGTCGGCAACCTCGGTCTCAACGGCATCCAGGCGGTGCAGACGGTCTTCCTGGTCCGCAGCGTCGGGGTGTCGCCCGGCGGTGTCGGCGCCGTCTTCGCGGTGGTCTCGGTCGGCGGCCTGGCCGGGGCGGCCCTCGCCGGGCGGATCGCCCGCCGCTTCGGCACCGCCCGCGGGCTGCTGCTCTGCGAGCTGGTCGCCGCCCCGTTCATCCTGCTGCTGCCGATGGCCGGCGCGCGGCTGCCGCTCGCGGTGAGCGCGGTCGCCTGGTCGGTCGCGGTCTGCGGGGTGATCGCCGGCAACGTCATCGCCGGCAGCTTCTACCAGGCCTACTGCCCGCCCGCGATGATCGGCCGGATCCGGGCCAGCGCCTCCACCGTCAACTTCAGCGCCATCCCGGTCGGCGCCCTGCTCGGCGGCTGGCTGGGCGAGGTGCTCGGCGCCCGGACCACCATCTGGATCATGGCGAGCGTGCTGCTCTCCGCCGGCGCCGTGCTGCTGAGCAGCCCGCTGCGCGCCATGCGGGACTTCCCCGAGCGCCCGGCCCACGCCTGAGCGCCGCCGCCTCCCGAGCCCCGCCGCTCCACCCACCCTCTCACCCTCCCGGAGCCCGCCATGACCCGCACCGCCCGCCCCCGCCGCTACCTGATGTGCCGTCCGACCCACTTCGAGGTCAGCTACGCGATCAACCCGTGGATGGACCCGGCCAAGCCGGTCGACACCGACCTCGCGGTGGCCCAGTGGGAGCGCCTGTACGAGCTGTACGTCGACCTCGGCCACCGCGTCGACCTGATCGACCCGCTGCCCGGCCTGCCCGACATGGTCTACGCGGCGAACGGCGCCACCGTCGTCGACGGCCGGGTGCTCGGCGCCCGGTTCCGCAACGCCGAGCGGGCCGCCGAGGGCCCGGCGTACCTGGAGTGGTTCCGGGCGCACGGCTTCACCACGCTCGACCCGGTGCACGTCAACGAGGGCGAGGGCGACCTGCTGCTGACCGACCGCTACCTGCTGGCCGGGCGGGGCTTTCGCAGCGTCTCCGCCGGGCACGCCGAGGCACAGGAGTTCCTCGGCCGCCCGGTGATCGGGCTGGACCTGGTGGACCCGCGCTTCTACCACCTCGACACCGCGCTCAGCGTGCTCGACGGCGATCAGATCATGTACTACCCGGGCGCGTTCTCGGCCGGCAGCCGGGCGGTGCTGCGCCGGCTCTTCCCGGACGCGGTGCTGGTGGGGGAGGAGGACGCGGAGGCGTTCGGGCTCAACGTGGCCAGCGACGGGCTGAACGTGGTGATCCCGGAGCCGGCCACCGGGGTCGCGGCCCGGCTGCGCGAGCGCGGCTTCCGGCCGATCGGGATGGACCTGTCCGAGCTGTTCAAGGGCGGCGGCAGCGTGAAGTGCTGCACGCTGGAGATCCGGGAGGCCGTCTGACCTGGGACGACGGCGATCAACACGCCGATCAACGCGGCCGATCGACGCACGCTGCTCGTGCGTCCATCGGCCGTTGAACGCCCCTTGCGATGCTCTTCACGTCAGCCGGGGAGAACCCGGCGGAAGCCCTTCCCAACAGGGAAGAACACCCGAGGAGCAGTCATGGCGAAGCGTTCGACGATCGGTACCGCCCGGATCAGCCTGGCCGTCGCGGGCCTCGGCCTCGGCGCCCTGCTCGCCCTCGGCGGCGCGGCCGGCACCGCGATGGCGGACGGCGCGACCGGCACGGGCACCGGCACCACCGCCCCCACCGCGACGCCGACCCCCACCCCGACCCCGACCGACGGCAGCGGTCACTCGGACTGGAACAGCACCGGTTCCTGAGCTCCGGCAGTCCGAACAACCGCGCGCAGAACCGTTTCTGCCCGTACCCGAGCCACCAGCGCTCACCGATCGCCCCCCGTTCGCCGATCCGCCCCCGCTCACCGAGCCACCCCCGCTCACGGATCGACCAGCGCGAACGCCGGCTCCGCGAGCAGCCCCGCCACCTCGGCGGCCTCCGGAAGCCCCAGCCGCTGGAAGATCGCGTGGGCCTCCCGCAGTCGCGCCCCCGCCTCGGCCCCGCGTCCGAGGTCCGCCAGCGCACAGCCGAGCACCACCAGCGCCTGCGCCTGGTCCCGCTCCGCCCCCAGCTCCACGCAGAGCGCCAACGCCTGCTCCGCGTGGTCCAGCGCCTCGTCCGCCCGGCCCAGCTCGCGCAGACTGTCCGCCAGCCGGTAGCGCGCGTGCGCGGCCCGGTCCCGCAGACCGGCCGCCACCGACACCGCCAGGCACTCGCCGAACCAGGTCACCGCCTCCTCGTGCCGGCCCAGTGCGTGCAGCGCCAGCCCCAGCACGTACAGCGTGTACGCCCGGCCCGGGTCGTCCTGCCGGGTCCGCAGCTCGGCCAGCACCTCGTGGCAGATCGTCACCGCCTCGTCCGCCCGGCCGCTGCGCACCCGCGCCAGCGCCGCGTTCACCGTCGTCACCAGTGCGCCGGAGCGGTGCCCCAGCCGGTTGGCCAGCAGCAGCGCCTCGTCGTAGTGGTCCACCGCCTCGTCGTAGCGGCTCAGGAACTGGCAGATCAGACCCAGATCGTTGAGCGCCTGCCGCAGCACCACCGAGTCCTCGGCGGCCCGCGCCGCCTCCACCGCCCGCCGGGACGCCTCCTCGGCCGCCTCCAGCCGGGTCGCGGCCAGGGCGACGTTGCCGCGCAGGAAGTGCGCCCGCCCCTCCGCCCGGACGTCGCCGTCCCGGGCTGCCGCCTCGGCCAGCGCGTCGGCCGTCGCGGCGAGCTGACGGCTCGGCGGGGTGAGGACGAACGGGGTGAGCGCGATCAGCAGGTCGATCGCCGCCCGCAGCGCCGGCCCCCGCCCGGCGGCGGTGTCGGCGGCCACCTGCGCGGCCAGCGCCACCGCGCCCGCCCGCTCGACCGTCGCCCACTCGCGGGCGGCGTCCCGGCCGGGCAGCGGGACGCCGGGGGAGTGCGCCGGGCCGAGCGCGCCCGCCGCCGGGTCGCCCGGCACGGCGTGCTGGAACGCGGTGCAGGCGGTGGCCAGCAGGTGGTCCAGCAGCCGGTCCCGGGCCGCCACCGCCTCCCCGCCGTCGGCTGCCCCGCGGTCGGCCGCCCCGTTCGCTCCGCCGGCCCCGTTCGGTCCGTCCGCCCCGCCCGGGCCCTGCGCCGGTCGTCGGCGCGCGAACGCCCGCAGCAGGTCGTGGTACCGGTAGCGACCGGGGAACGGCGACTCCAGCATCGCGACGTCCACCAGCGCCTCCAGCAGGTCCTCGGCGTCGTACTCGTCGAGGTCCAGCAGCGCCGCCGCCGCCGGCAGCCCGATGTCCGGCCCGTCCACCGAGGCCACCAGCCGGAACGCCCTGGCCTGGTCCTCCGCCAGCTGGCGGTAGCTCAGTTCGAAGGCCGCCGCCACCGCGAGATCGCCGATCCGCAGCTCGTCGATCCGCCGCCGCTCCACCTGCAGCCGTCGGCTGAGCGTCTCCACCGTCCAGCCCGGCCGCGCCGCCAGCCGGGCGGCCACGATCCGCACCGCCAGCGGCAGGTGCCCGCAGGCCACCACCAGCTCCCGGGCGGCGTCCGGCTCGGCGGCCAGCCGCTGCGCGCCGATCGTGCGGCCGAGCAGGTCCAGCGCCTCCTGCGGCTGGAACACGTCCAGGTCGACCTGCACGGTCGCCGGCAGTCCGGCCGGTCTGGTCCGGCCGGTGGTGAGCACCGCGCAGCCCACCGCCCCCGGCAGCAGCGGCCGGATCTGCGCCGCGTCCTTGGCGTTGTCGAGCACCAGCAGCAGGCGCCGGCCGTCCACCACCGAGCGGAACAGCCCCGAGCGTGCCTCCAGTCCGTCCGGCACCGCGTCCGCCGCGACCCCGAGCGCCACCAGGAAGCCGCTGAGCACCGCCTCCGGATCGGCCGGCACCGGGTCCGAGCCGCGCAGGTCCACGTACAGCTGGCCGTCCGGGTAGGTCTCCCGGACGCGGTGCGCGACGTGCAGCGCCAGCGCCGTCTTGCCGACCCCGCCCATCCCGACCACGGTCGCCACCACCAGCGCCTGCGACGGTTCCGCCGCCCCGCCCGCGCCGTCGCCCGCGCCGTCCTGCGGGGGAGCGGCCAGCGCCTCGCACAGCACCCGCACCGGCGCCGTGCGCCCGGTGAAGTCGGCGGCGTCCGGCGGCAGCTGGGCCGGTCTCGGCGGCGCGCCCGACGGACGGCCGGCCCGGCCGGGCGCCGGTGCCGCGTCGGCGCCGCTGCCCGGGTCCGCCGCACCGCCCTCCGCGTCCGCCGCCTCCGCGCGGTCACCGGTCACACCCTCCGCCGCCGGGGCCGGGACCGGCGGCGCCACGGCCGCCGCGCCGGCGCCCGGAGCCTGCGGCGCCGCCAGCGCCGGATCCCCCTCCAGGATCCGCCGGTGCAACTGCTCCAGCTCCGCCCCCGGCGCCACCCCCAGCTCCGCCAGGAACAGCTGCCGCACGCCCCGGAACACCGCCAGCGCGTCCGCCTGCCGCCCGGCCTGGTAGAGCGCCCGCATCAGCAGCCCGTACGCCCGCTCGTGCAGCGGGTGCTCGGTGGTGAGCGCGGTCAGCTCCGGAATGCACCGCGAGTAGCGGCCCAGCGCCAGGTCCAGGCTGATCCGCTCCTCCAGCAGGGTCAGCCGCAACTCCTCCAGCCGCTGCCGGTGCCGCTCCGCGAACGGCCCGGGGATCCCGGCCAGCGGCTCGCCCTGCCACAGCTCCAGCGCCTGGTTGAGCAGGTCGCGGGCGCGCAGCGGCTCGGCCCGGGCGGTCCGCTCCGCCTCGGCGGCCAGCGCCTCCGCCTGCGCCGCGTCCACCGCCAGCTTGGGCAGCACCAGCCGGTAGCCGTCACCCATCGAGACCAGGACGCTGCCCGCCGCCTTCTCGCCCGGCTCCCCGGACCCACCCGTTCCGCTGCCCCCGGCGGGCTCCACGGCGTCCAGCACCTTGCGCCAGCGCCACGCGTACGTCCGCACCGTGGTCATCGCCGCGCTCGGAGGCTCCTCGCCCCACAGCGCCGCGATCAGATCCGTGGCGCTCGCCGAATGACCCGGTCGCAGGAGCAGTACCGCCAGCATCGCCTGCTGCTGCGGGCTGCCCACTTTGAGCGCCGTCGCGCCGCGGTGAGCCCGCATCAGACCCAGTACGGAAAAACGGAGATCGCCCATCCTGCCCCCTGCCACCCAGGACAGTGCCCGCCCCGCTCGTGCACATGTCAGCTATGTCTGTGACGTTATTAACCACCGGCTCGCGCGCGGTGTCGAGGCTCCGTTGAGCCTGTGGTGACCGCACGTTGAACCCGACCGGCCAGAATCACCGTGCCGGGGCCCGCCGGAGACGGTCCGGTCCGCCCCTCCTTCACCTCCGCGACCGGGTACCCCTGGTAACCGGCCGTGATTGCCCCCGCCCTCGGCCGTCGGCGGCGTCGGGCGCCATGACGATACCTTCGGAGGCGGACGTCCGTGAACACCGCTCTGCTGTACAACCTGCTCGACGTCGACCCGGCCGACGGGCCGGCCGAACTGCTCCACCGCGCCCGCGGCAGCCGCCACCTGCCCCACCTCGTGCTCTCCGCACTGGCCCGCGACGACGTCCGGATGGGCGAGCCCGCCCGCGCCGAGCTGCGCCGCGCCCGCACCCGCGCCGACCACTACGCCCGCCTCGCCCACGACCTCGCCCGCTCCACGGGCGTGCGCGCGATCCACGGCATCCCGCTGGCCGGCTACTACCCGGCCGACCTGCTCCGGCCCCAGGCCTCCCTGGACCTGGTCGCCCCGGGCGAGGCCGCCCTCTGGCAGGCCGTCGTACGGCTGGTCACCGACCACCCCGTGGAGACCATCGACGTCACCCTGCTCGGCGACCGCCCGCACCACACCGCCGTCACCGTCCGCTGGCCCGCCGAGGACCCGCTGCTCGACCCCTGGTACCGCGTCCACCTCACCACGGCCGCCCTCCCCGGCGACCAGGCCACCGTGCCGGTCCGCCCCTACCTCGTCGCGGACGACCACGTCGAGTGCCTGATCGCCCTCGCCGAGGCCCGGCTGCACACGCCCGCCGGGGCCGAACCCGACCCGCTGACCCTCCTCGACCTCTCCTGTCTCACCCACCAGCCCTTCGAACCCGCCGAGACCGCCGCCGTCCTGGCCGCCTACCGGCTGGCCCCCGAGGCCGCCGCGCTGCTCGACCTCGCCGCCCCGCGCCTCCCGCTCGGCACCCTCGCCGCCGTCCGCGCCGCCCTCACCCCTGAACTCGCCCCCGAGCACCGCCGCCGCGGCGACGCCACCACCACCCCCCGGCTGACCGCCCGCCACGGCACCCTGCTGCGCCGCACCGTCATCCGCCACACCTGGGACGAGGCCCGCCTCCTCCCCGCCCCCGACCGCGCCACCCTGCTGCTGACCCCCGTCGCCGACTACCTCCTCGGCCCGGCCGACCGCACCACCGCGCTGGCGGCCCTCCAGCAGTGGGACGAGGAGCAGTGACGTCCCGTCAGTCCACGATCTCCTCCGCCCCGCTCAGGTCCTCCACCCGCACCGGCCGTTGCCCCTCGAACCACACCCCCACCCCGAAGGGCTCACAGCACGGCAGATCCCCTTCCGCGAACCGCAGCATCCACCCGTCGGCATAGACGTCCACCTCAGGCCCGTCCAACGCCGCCGCCTCCTCGGTCACCCCCCACTCGGCGCAGACGAACCGCCGTGCCTCCGCCACCACCGCGTCCAGGTGCTCCAGCACCTCCCCGAGCCCATCGAGATCCACCGCCCCGACGTCCTCACCCGCCTCCACCATCACCTGCACGCCCACCCCCCACCGCTCCGGCTCCGCCAGCCCCCACACCACGAGCCCACCCGGCCCGTCACACACGTGCACCAGCGGTCCCACGCCCTGCATCGTCATCCCGCCAAGCTACAACCGGGGTACGACTACGACGACGTGGGGTCGGCGGGGCGCTCCCGCCGGGCGGCGGTGCGCCGCCGCGGCGGCGGGACGGTCGTGGGCGTCCCGGGGGTGCCCGGGAGGGGGAGCGGCGGAATCCCGCTCGCACCGGGGACGGGCAGGCCCGGCACCTGCCCGGCGGACGGCGGGGAGGCGAGCAGGCCCAGGGCGACCCAGGAGCGCAGCGTGTCCTTGAGGTCCGCGGACTCGATCAGTTCGACGCTGGCCAGGCCGGACCGCATCCGGGCGTCCTGCTCCCGGTCCAGCCGCAGCTTGTCGATCATGCTGATCATCATGTCGCGGGCCCGGTCGGCCTGGCGGAAGAACAGGACGCTGACGGTGTTGCTCACCACGCCGGCGACGGCGCTGACCGTACCGGGCGCGAGGTGGTCGGGGTCCCGGTAGAAGAGCACGACACCGACGGCCATCAGTCCGAACCCGACGACCGCGCTGCTCATGCTCAGCGCGAAGGCCCGTTGGGACTGCAGGTAGCCCTGCGTGTAGTACTTGGTGATGAGGACGGCCGAGTTGTCGCTCCGCAGTTGCTCCAGCTCGGCGATCGGATCCCGCCGGACCGGGGGACTGACCTGAGGTTGGGACCGGTCCGCCTCCTCCGCGGGGCCGACCGGTTGCCTTGCGGGGATCTGTCGCGGTTCGGGCTCCTGCTCGTCTGCGGGCCCGTCGGGAAGGCCGGCGGAATGCCCCGCCGGGACGCCGGCCGGGCCGAGACCGACGCGGCGGTACTCCGCGCCGGCCCGTCCGTCACGCGGCTCCCGGCCCGCCTCGCCGACCGGCGGCAGACCCAGAGCGGCGTTCACCTCGTTCTCCAAGGCGTCGGACCTGCGGTCCAGGGGCGGCCGGGTGGACCTCCAGAAGAGAATCATCCCCACATAGGCGGCCAGGGCCCACAGGGGAGAGAGACTCTGCGATATCAGGCCGGCGAAGTGAAGAGCGAGAACCGTCGTTGTGCCGAGCACCCCGAACAGGTTCATGGTGCTCCCCATGTACCGCACCACCCGCGATCCCGCCGGCCGTTCCTCGTCCCCACCGGCGGGGCCGGTGCCTTCCGGCTCGGCCACGGGGCCCTCCTCGGCGCGCTCCATGGATCGTTACGGTAGGGCAGTGCGGTGGTGCGCCACAGCCGTTTGCTGCGACGGGTCCCGCACCGGATCTTCTTCGACGAGAGGCGGGCGGCATGGCGGACCACCGGGCGGAACTCGGGGTGATCGGCGGGTCGGGGCTGTACGCACTGCTCGACGACGTGACCGAGGTGGCCGTCGAGACACCGTACGGGCCGCCGAGCGACTCGCTGTTCCTCGGCGAGGTGGGCGGCCGACGGGTGGCGTTCCTGCCGCGGCACGGGCGGGCGCACACCATCCCGCCGCACCGGATCGACTACCGCGCCAACCTCTGGGCGCTGCACGCGCTCGGGGTGCGGCAGGTGCTGGGGCCGTGCGCGGTGGGCGGGCTGCGGCCGGAGTACGGGCCGGGGACGCTGCTGGTGCCGGACCAGTTCGTGGACCGCACCGCCGCCCGGGCGCAGACCTTCTACGACGGCGTGCCGCTGCCGGACGGCTCGGTGCCGGGTGTGGTGCACGCGCCGATGGCGGACCCGTACTGCCCGGCGGGGCGCGCCGCGGTGCTGGCTGCGGCGCGCGGGGCCGACTGGGAGCCGGTGGACGGCGGCACGCTGGTGGTGATCGAGGGCCCGCGCTTCTCCACCCGCGCCGAGTCGCGCTGGTTCACGGCCAACGGCTGGTCGACGGTCGGCATGACCGGCCACCCGGAGGCCGTGCTGGCCCGTGAACTCGCGCTCTGCTACACCTCGTTGAACCTGGTCACCGATCTGGACGCGGGCGTGGAGACCGGCGCGGGAGTCACCCACGCGGAGGTGCTGGAGGTGTTCGGCCGCAACGTCGACCGGCTGCGCGGCGTGCTGTTCAAGGCGCTGGAGGCCCTGCCGGCCGTGCGCGACTGCCCGTGCCGGAACGCCCTCGACGGCTTCACCCCGGGCCTGCCCGGCCTGGACGGCCTGTTGGGGGAGTAGCCCGTCCCGCTGCTCAGCCCCTCAGCCGTCGAGCAGCGCGCGTAGCCACCGCTCCTCGCGCTGCTCGATGTACCCGGTGTTCGCCAGCCAGGTGTCTCCGTGCCCTTCCTGCCACAGCCGCGTCCACGGCTGGACGCCGAGGCCGGCCTGCTCGCGCAGGAAGTCGTGCATGGCCCGGGTGCGCCGCCCCAGCAGCGGGACCAGCAGCCGCCGTTCGTCCTCGTCGAGACCGTAGGCGTCGACGAAGGCGCGCAGCCGGCCGGCGGCGTCGGCGCGCCGGAAGGCGGGGTCCGCGGCCAGTGGCAGGAATCCGTGTGCCGCGTAGGCGAGGTCCCAGAGCCGGGAACCGGGCGCGGCCGTGTCCCAGTCGATGATCGTCCAGCGGTCGGGCCCCTCGTCGACCACCAGGTTCCACGGCGCGAGGTCCTGATGGGCGATGATCTCGCCGGCCGCGGCGGAGTCGTCCCGCATCAGCACCTGCCACCGGGCGTCGGCCGGTGGCGTGAAGCCTGCCACGGCGTCGTGGAACTCCCTGATCAGCCGGGCCACCCGGGTCAGCCGTGCCACCGGGTCCAGCAGGGCGAAGCGGTCCGGCCAGACCACCCGGCCCGGCATGAACTCCAGGACCTCCCGGCCCTGTTCGTCGATGCCCAGCGGTCGCGGTGCGGCCCGGAAGCCGGTCTCGTGCAGGTGCGTCAGCAGCGCGTGCACGGCGGGCGTCCACGGGCCGACGGGGCGCCGCACGGTGTTCCCGATCCGGACGACGGCCGCGGTCGCGTTCCCGCCGGTCAGCCGTTCCTCGTCGTGACCCTTTCCTTCGTTCACGCGCGGACGGTACCGCTTCCAACCGGACGGGCGCACCCGCATTTCGCCGAGCCGGAACGGGCGAGAACGAACCCGGCCGGACTTGACCAGCCGATGTGAAGGAACGCTGTATCCCGCGCAAGGATTCTGTCAGCATTTCCTCATGGAAATCCGCCGCGTCACCCGCGCCGAGGACGTCCAGGCCGCCGGGCACCTCTTCGACTCGCCACCGCTCCCCGAGGCCACCGCGCGGTTCCTGGCGGACGACCGCCACCACCTGCTCGTCGCCTACGTCGACGACGCGCCGGCCGCGCTGGTCACCGGGGTGGAGACCACCCGCCCGGACCGGGGCACCGAGATGCTCCTGCACGAGCTGGGCGTGGACGCGCGGTTCATCGGGCGCGGCATCGGCCCGGCGCTGACCACGGCCCTCGCGGACCTGGCGCGCGACCTGGGCTGCCACGGCATGCGGGTGGTCGCGGACGCCGACAACCCGGCGGCCCGCTCGGTGTACCGCTGCGCCGGAGGCATCGCGCAGTCGGGGTCGCGGGAGGTGCTCGTCTGGTCCTTCGACGACACCGGGACCGCCCCTTTCTGAGCCGCTTTCCGAGCTCCTTCCGATCCCCCGTCCGCTGCCGCCGGGAAACCCGGTGGCGGCCCCGCCCGCCGCGGACGACGATGTCCGGCATGAGCGACCAACCCGCGCGATGGACCGAGGCGACCGTCTACCCCGACATGTGGATGGACCCGGACGACGACCCGCGTTCCCTCGAAGGCCCCGCCCCGGACGGCGAACTGGCCGTCCTGCTCGACTGCATCAAGAACTACCGCCTCACCCTGCGTCTGAAGTGCCAGGGCCTGGACGCCGAACAGCTGGCGCGCCGCTCGGTGCCGCCGTCGACGATGTCGCTGCTCGGCCTGGTCCGCCATCTCGCCGAGGTGGAGCGCGACTGGCACAACTGGATCACCGACGGCGAGCCGCTGCCCAAGCTGTACGGCCCGCGCGACGCCGACTTCGACGGCGCCGTCGCCGAGCAGGCCGTGGCGGACGCCGCGTTCGCGGACCTGGAGCGCGAGCAGGCCGCCCTGGACGCCACCCTGGCCCGGCACTCCGCCGACCTCGGCGCGCGCCTGGGCCGGGAGCAGATCGCGGTCCGCGAGTTGATGGTGCACATCGTCGACGAGTACGCCCGCCACTGCGGCCACGCCGACCTGCTGCGCGAGTGCGTCGACGGCCGCGTCGGCCAGTAGCAGCGGGACGGGCCGGGACAACCGGAGGGGGCGGACGCCGCGACGTGCGGCGCCCGCCCCTGTTCGAGCGCGGGCCGGGTCAGATGATCCAGACCCCGGTCACCCAGACGTTGCCCAGCGGGATGTTGGCGCCGGCCCCGAAGCCCAGGTAGGTGGTGGAGCCGTTGGCGTTCTCGATCCTGACCTGCCCGTTGTTCACGCCGGACGTGACCTTGGTGACGCCCTGGATGTTGGCGTACCCGTAGCCGGGGGTGCCGGCGTAGCAGTAGGACTTGTTGCCGTTGCTGTAGTAGATCGTGATCCCCCTGGTGGGACACGACACCTGGTCGATGGCGCTGGCCGGCACCGCCGTCGCGAGCCCTCCGGCCAGGACGCCGGCGGTCAGGGCCGCCGCGGCGAGCTTCCTGCGAGTGTCCATGATCATTCTCCCCTTGTGAGCCTGCACCGATGGCACTTCGCGCACTCGCCCCGCCGTCGTGGCGGCCGGGCCGTGATCGAAGTCGTGGCTCAACGATCGACTGCCGGAAGCGCGCCGACCAGGCTTTTGCATGAGCATGCAAAGGCTCCCGGCGAAGCTCCCGTGAAGCTCCGAAGCGGGGTGGCAGCGCGCGCCAGGCGCACCCCTTCTCCGTGGTCCGCGACACGACCCCTCCCCGAGCCCGGCGGAGCCACCCGGTAGCGCTGCGTGCGGGGCGCGTGACAGGGCGCACGCGCCGGGTGCCCCCCGCCGCCGGGGGTCGGTTCAGCCCCGGCCGCGGACCAGCAGCGTGCCGAGCGCACCGGACCGCGGGTTCGCCACCACCCGGGCCTCGACATCGTCGAAGCCGTGCCGCTTCAACAGGTCGGCCCACTGCGCGGCCGTGTGCTGCCACCGCAGCACGGTGAGCTCCTCCTCGCGGCCCTCCAGCCACCGCCCGCCCATCGGCTGCGCCCCGTACGCACCGACGGCCGGCTCGCGATGGGAGAAGGCGAAGACACCGCCAGGGGCCAGGCGCCGCCGCACGCGGGGGAACAGCTCCTCGGGATCGGTGAACCAGACCGCGCCCCACGTCGAGTAGACGGCGTCGAACGTGCGCACCTCCTGGTCGAGGAACGCGCAGACCTCCGCGGCCACGAACCGCAGGTTCGCCAGGTCCGCCCAGAAGCCGCGGGCCCGGGCCACCTGAACAGGGGAGAAGTCCACCGCGACCACCTCCACCCCGCCCCGGGCGAGGAACGCGGCGTTCTCCCCCTCGGCCGGGCCGAGATCCAGTGCCCTTGTCGGTGCGCCGAGGACCTCGGCACCGGGGCCGTTGTCCGGGATGCCGGTCCAGTCGAAGCGGCCGGCGGTCGGACGGACCTGCGGCGTCCCGCCCCGGTGCGGCCGGTACTTGTCCCAGTACTCGGCGGGCGACAGGGGTGGGGCGGCGCCGGACATGAGGGCCCTCCAGAGGCGGCGGGGGTGGCCGTGTCGAAGTGGCTGACAACCTACCCCGGGCCCCGGCGGGGCGCGGACGGGCGGAAGGGATTCATCCGAACGGGAAGAGCCCGTCTTCAGGTCGTTCAGTGGCAGTTCTCCCCCGGCCGGCACGGCCCGCACCTGGCGTGGTCCGCCTCCCACAGCGGCCGGTCCACCGCGAACCCGTGGTCCGCGATGACCTGCGCGGGGTCGCCCGCGGTGATCCGTGTTGGTTCCGCTCACGCCGCCGGGGCCGCGTCCGAACGCATCGGACGCGGCCCCGGCGGAGCTTCGGTGACGGACCGTCAGCGCACCGGCTGCGGCGCCGGCCGTGCCACGCGGGCTGCCGGGGCCTTCGCCGTGCCGGGCGAGGCCGCCGCGCCCAGCGCCGTGCCGCGGGTCTCCTCGGCCCAGAGCACCGAGACCAGCAGGCCCGCCGCGGTGACGGCGGCGGCGATCAGCATGGTCGGCCCGGTGCCGATCCCGGACAGCGACAGCGGCAGCAGGAAGGTGCCGACGGCCGCGCCGATCCGGCTGACCGAGGTGGCCACGCCGACGGCGGTCGCCCGGATCTCGGTCGGGAACAGCTCGTTGGGGTAGGTCCAGTCGAGCACGTTCGGCCCGCCGCACAGGAAGGCGTAGGCGCAGAGCGCGACGACCACGACGGCGGCCGGGGCGTCCGGCCAGATGCCCAGGACGGCCAGCGGCACGATCATCAGCGCGAACGAGCGGATGATCACGGGGCGGCGGCCCCAGGTGTCGATCAGCCGCAGCGCGGGGTAGCAGCCGAGCAGGAAGACCAGGCTGATCAGGCCGGTGCCGAGGGTCTCGACAATGGTCCCGCCCGGCATGCCGAAGGCCTCCAGCAGCTGCGGGCCGAAGGTGAGCATCGCGAACAGCGGGGCGACCTGGCAGAGGAAGAACAGTCCGCAGAACAGCGTCCGGCGCCGGTAGGGCGGGGTCATCAGCAGGCGAAGGCCGGTCGGCGTGCCGGGGGCGGTGCGCTCGGGCATCAGCTCGCGGCCGTCGACTTTGACCCCGAGGTGCCGCTCGACCAGGCGGACGGCCTCGCCGACCCGGCCGTTGGCGGCCAGCCAGCGCGGCGACTCGGGCGAGCCGCGGCGGATCACCAGGAAGACCACGCACAGCACGGCGGAGCTGCCGAGCATCCAGCGCCAGCTGCCGGGGCCGCCGATCTCCAGGAAGAGGTAGCCGGTCAGGTAGGCGAGCACGGCGCCGGCGTACCAGGCGACGATCTGCTGACCGAGCAGCCGCCCGCGGTGCTTGGCGGGCAGCCACTCGGCGAGCAGGGAGGTGGCGATCGGGTAGTCGGCGGCCACCGCCATGCCGAGCACGAAGCGCAGCAGGGCGATCGCCCAGACCGCGTCGACCCAGAACGACAGCACCGAGCAGACGATCATCACGAGCAGGTCGGCGGTGTACATCACCTCCCGCCCGATCTTGTCGGTCAGCACGCCGAAGAGCGCGCCGCCGACGAACATGCCGACCAGCGCGGCGGCGCCGATCAGGCTGACGTCGGCGGTGGAAAGGCCCAGTTCGGGGCGCATGCCGATGAGGGCGACGCCCACGATGCTCAGGATGTACCCGTCGAGCAGCGGTCCACCGGAGCAGGCGAGGGCGAGCCTGCGGTGGAAGGCGGTATACGGGGCGTTGTCGATAGTGCGGGACATTCGTTCGGGTCCTCCGGGCCGCACCGCGTGCTGTCGCACCCGTGCGCCGCGTAGACGATCGTGGGAGGCCCACCCGGAAGAGCGGGCCACTCGCCCGGTGTCCACCGGGCGACCGTCCACAGTTGCCCGGGCCGGAAGGGTGTCCCCCGGGGGCGAAGGTCAGCAGAAAACAGGGCGAACGTCCCGAAACGGACGGGCCCTCGGCCCGTGCCGAAACCGCCCCTGCCCTGCAACCCCGGGCCGAACCCGCCCCCGGAGCACCCCCACACCCTCCGATGTGACGCTCGGCACCCCGCAGGCTACTGACCGCGCCGCTCGGCCCCCGCCCGCCCGGGCGCTGACTGGGCCGGCGAAATCGTCGCGCTCACCGACCCGTTCCCCCCTCGGCACCGACCCGGCGCGGTAGCGCCGGCGGTCCCGCACGGGAGCGGGACGGCCGGGCCCTCCGGCGAGGGGCCCGGCCGTCCGAGCGTGCCGTGGTCGGCCGGTCAGAGGCCGACGTCCGTCAGCCACTGGCCGGTGGTGCGGGTGGTGACGCCGAGCAGCTTCTGGGCGGAGTTCTCGGGCGTGATCGAGAGCTCGGGGAGCGTGCTCAGTGCTTCGTAGACGGCGGCGACGCCGGCGGCGGGGCCTTCGCCGATGAAGGGGGCGACCGAGGTGCCGAACTGCTCGGGGGTGATCGGTTCGAAGGCCACGTCCTTGCCGAAGTGGGTGCCGAACGCCGTGGCGAGGTCCGGTCCGGTGGGCGCCGGGTACTGGCCTATGGAGACGACGCCGGTGACGTCCGGGCGGTCGAACAGGGCGACGGCGGCGTCGGCGATGTCGAGGTGCGACGCCCAGGACACGGGGAAGTCGGCGCGGATCGGGTAGGGCAGCGCTCCCCGCTCGTGCACCGCGCCGATGACGAACGGCAAGAGCAGGTTCTCCAGGTACAGCGTGGGCTCGATCACCGCGTGCGACAGCCCGCTGTCCGCCAGGCCGCGGACCAGCTCCGAGGCCGCGCCGCCGGTGCCCGGGTCGATCGGGGCGCCGCTGGTGGAGAACACCACGCGGGCCGGGCGGGCCTCGCGAAGGGCGGCGAGGATGTTGCGCGCATAGGTCTGGCGGTCCTCTTCGGAACCCATCGGCAGGTGGACGAACACGCCTTCGGCGCCGCGGTAGACGTGGGTCAGCTCCGCGACGGAGTCGTATCCGGCGGCCACCACACGCGCGCCGTCCACGACGGCGTCGGCCTTACGGGTCGGAGCGGTCACGGACTTGCCCGCGGCGGCGAGAGCGGCGACGACGGGGGCACCCTGGGCGCCGGTGGCGCCGTGAATCACGTAGGTCATGGCGTCAATTAGTGCATGCGATGCATCAGTTACATCAACTGCACTAATGGGGTACGGTCAACAACGTGACCGATTCCCGTCTCCCCGAGTGCGGTGTCGCCCGGTTCCTCACCCTGCTCAACGGCCCGTGGGCCACCCTGATCGTGCGGGAACTGCTGCACGGCCCCCACCGCTTCAACCAGCTGCGCGAGGCCCTGCCCGGTATCAGCCCGCACACCCTGACCAGCCGGCTGCGCCAGTTCGAGCGGCACGGCATCGTCACCCGCACGACCTTCGCGGAGATCCCGCCGCGTGTCGAGTACGAGCTCACCCCGCTCGGCGAAGGGCTTCGCGACGTCCTGGAAGCCATGGGGGCCTGGGCCACGGGAGTGCCGGATCCCGCGGCCGACGCCGCCGGTTGAGGGTCGCTGCTCAGTTGCTCGCGCGGATGCTACCGCTGTGCGGAAGCGGACCGACTGGCCCTCAGTCGTTCCCGGGGTCCGGAACCACACCGCCCGACTCGGTCGGCGCCTTGGACTCGACCGTGCCGTCCAGGCGGATGCCCCGCATCAAGGTCCACATCACCAGGGCGCTCCCGCAGACCACGCCGCAGTCGGCGAGGTTGAAGACCGGCCAGTGCGGCAGTTGGATCCAGTCCACGACGAGCCCCTGCCCCGGGGAGGGTGCCCGGAACAGCCGGTCGACGAGATTCCCGGCCGCCCCGGCGATGACCAGCCCGAAGGAGACCGCCCAGACGGGCGTGCGGATTCGGGGCGATATCACCAGCAAGAGGACGATGACCGTCGTCTTCACCGCGGTGAAGAACCATGTCTCCCCCTCGCCGATGGAGAACGCTCCGCCCGAATTGAAGGCCAGCGTGAATTTCAGAAGACCGCCGAGTGCCTCGGTCGGATCGAGTCCCGAGAAGTTCGTCAGCGCTATCTGTTTGGTGATGAGATCCGACGCCAGGAGCGTGACTGCCACGGCTGTCATGGTTCCCAGTCGTCGAGGCATGTCACCGGGCGAGGAAGCTCCTCGCGCAACCTGTGGACGTAGTAAGCCAGTCATGGCCGCATTGTAGGTGGCGGCGGTACGTGCACGAGTGCCCGCAGGATCGTGAGCGCACCGTCAGAGGGCGATCGATAGCGGAATCCCCCCAACTGTCCGGCTTTGACCGCAGCGCCATGTCCCGAAGGAGCAGCGAACCCTGTTCGGTGCCTTGGTGCGCGTTCTGGCCCATGAGTGCGCGGACCGGCCGGAACGAGTGCGGTGCGTGGATACTCGTGTGGTCAGGGCGTCCCGAACCATCCGACGTTGGTAACCTTTTGAGGTGTCTCTAGTGCTCCATTTCATTGGCGCTACAGTGCGCATGCTTATCGATGGCGGTTCGTGGTGGATTGCGCTGATCGGGAGTGCTGTAGCGACTTCGGTCTATATGGCGGTCAAGGCATATCGACGCAGCAGTCGTCCGTGATCAGCCCGGCCCGATGTTGAGAACCCATCTCACTTGGGCGACCGGGCCTGTCCTGACGATCTCGACCGTCCAACGGTCACGCTCCGATGAAGCTCACTGTTTCCGTCAGGTCCGCCCGCCCGGTGCGCAACTGCCGCACGCCCTCTGGATCCAGTGCTCGGCTGGAACGCGTTTGTCGTTCACCCGCAGGGCCTTGACCTCGACGACCCCGGCGGCGGTGGTGACCTTCCGGGGCCGGTGATAGCCATTGCGAACCACCAGGCGGCGGCCCGCTCTCGTCCCGTTCGTGAGCCAACTCGGCGACGTAGGAGGTGACTTCGGTGTCAAGAGCGGCGGCCGGCATCCGTCGGGCACCCTCGCGGACGATCTCGTCCAGCGGGGAGCCGTCCCGCGTCGAACCGTCGGCATTGACGACCGTGAGCATGGGCGCGCCTTCCCGACCGACGCTGCAACGTCGGCCTACTCGATGACCATCACGGGATCAATCGGGAAGGTAGGCCTCCGCGTTCCTCCCGGAGCCGATCCACAGGTCTTGAGCATTGCTCTCGCCGACCTCGATCACTTGCTCACGCAGGTGTTCGGCGGCCTCCACGGTGCTCCTCATGTGGGCTTCCTTCTCATGCGATGGCCGCTTCAACGTGCCTGTTGTGGAGGTGAGGTGTGCGGGCCGGGCCTGCGGGGATCCGCCTGACTTCACGGAGCGTTCCCGGGGCCCGGAACCGTGTGGGATGCTGTTGGCTAATTCGGGCTCTGTTTCGCCCCGTCGACCTTGTGGTCGGCGGGGCGAAGTGCTGCGAAGTGGCTGGTGCGGGTGCGGGCCC
>NZ_JBEXJT010000042.1:0-73683 GCF_040609255.1 Kitasatospora sp. NPDC004723
TTTTTATTTGTTTTGTTGTCCCTTGGGGGGGGCCCCGGGGTTTCACCCGGGGGCCCCCGGGCGGCCCCCCCCCGCACCCCCGGGGCCTCCCGGCGTTTCCCTCGCGGGGCCCGGGCGCCCAGGCCCCGGAACGCTCTCGGAAACGCCTCCGGAAACGCCGGAGCCCCCGTCCGGATCGGACGGGGGCTCCCTCGACGCTGCCGCCGGGTCTCAGCCGGCGTCGGCCGCGGGGCGCCGGCTGCGCTGGTCCAGCGAGGCCAGGTAGGCGTTGTACGCCGCCAGCTCGGCGTCACCGCTGCGGTCCTCGGCGCGGTCGCGGCGGCGCGAGAGCCGCTGCTCCGAGCCCATCCACTGGTAGACCAGCGCGATCAGCACGATCGCGGTCGGGATCTCGCCGAACGCCCAGGTGATGCCGCCGGCGAGCTTCTGGTCGGCCAGCAGATCGGTGCCGGGTGGCGCCATCTCGGTGGTGAAGGTGTTCACCAGCTGGTGGTTGGCCATCATCACCGCGACGCCGAAGAAGGCGTGGAACGGCATGCCCATGAACAGCTCGATGATCCGCATCACATGGCCCGGCCGGTGCGGGCCCGGGTCCACGCCCATGATCGGCCAGAAGAACACCAGGCCGGTCGCCAGGAAGTGGACCATCATGAAGATGTGCCCGAGCCGGTACTGCATGAGGAAGTCGAACAGCGGGGTGAAGTAGACCCCGTAGAGGCTCGCGATGAACAGCGGGATGGTGAAGCCCGGGTGCGAGACCACCTTGATGTAGGTCGAGTGCAGCAGCGCCACCAGCAGCTCGCGCGGCCCGCGCGGACGCCCCTTGCCGGCCGGCCGCAGCGCGCGCAGCGCCAGGGTGATCGGCCCGCCGAGCAGCAGCAGGATCGGCGACAGCATGGAGAGCACCATGTGCTGCATCATGTGCGCGCTGAACAGCACCATGCCGTAGTCGTTCAGCCCGGTGCAGGTGACCAGGATCACCGAGCCGACGCCCAGCACCCAGGCCACCGTGCGTCCGACCGGCCAGCTGTCGCCGCGCCGCCGCAGCCGGACCACGCCGGTGAGGTACAGCGCGAGCGCGGCCAGGCTGCCGATCAGGAACACCCAGTCGGGGGACCAGGTGAGCACGTTGGAGAGCGAGAAGGGCCCGAGTTCGGTCATCCCGCCGTGGTGGTGCATGCCTGACATTCCGTCGCCCATCGGCGGGTCCCGCTTTCCCTCGTCCCGGCCCCTGGACGGGTCCGGTTCGCCCGTTTTGCTTCGGCATACAGCCTAGGCGGGCCTTACCCCGGCCGGTTCCCCGGCCCCCGTTCCGTCCCCCGTGTTCCGCCACGCGTGGTGGCGCGCGGGAGCGGGGTGTTCGTGCCAAGACGGTCTGTCTGGGCAGTGCCGCCTGCCCCATTTCCTCCTTCGGCTGCATCTCCGGTTGCGTCGCCGCCACCGAGTAGCCGCCGCGGACCAGGGGTTCCGCACCGCGGTGGGCCGGCCGGGCAAGCGGGCCCGCCGCGGTGCCCCCGGAGACGTTCCACCGACCACCAGTGAAGGAGAGCCGGGCCATGGAAAGCCTCCGGCACGAGTTGACGCGGTTCATCCAGCAGCCCGCCGCGCAGCAGGACCCACCCGCGCTCCACCGCCGGCTGCTCGCCGAGGCGCCGGTGCTGGACCTCGGCCGCCTGTACGTGGTCTCCGGCTACGAGGAGATCCTCACCGTTCTCACCCACCCGGGCGCCGCCGTCGATCCGGCGGCCGTGGGCCTGCCCAGGGCCGGTTCGACCGCGCTCGCCGAGGTCGTCACCCGGATGCTCCCGATGCGCCTTGCCGCGAGTGCCGCTCTCACCCACGGTGTGACACCCGGGCAGCGGCGAGGGCGGCCTCGGCGTCGTCGGGATGCGCGTGCCCGGAGTCCGACGGGCCGAACGGGCCGAAAG
Source organism: Kitasatospora sp. NPDC004723 (assembly GCF_040609255.1). Taxonomy (NCBI): domain Bacteria; kingdom Bacillati; phylum Actinomycetota; class Actinomycetes; order Kitasatosporales; family Streptomycetaceae; genus Kitasatospora; species Kitasatospora sp. NPDC004723. Next base: position 1,929 of record NZ_JBEXJT010000042.1, read on the forward strand.
GCCCTGTGAGGCGTGCGCGGTGTTGGCCCGATCGGGTGGTGGGCCTTCGCCCCTCGGTGCGCGGCCTCGGCGGGCGGGCTAGGTTCGGTGCGTGACCGGCAACGACGCGGTCCTGGCGTTGATGGTCATGACGGCGCTGGGCTTCGACTTCACCAACGGCTTCCACGACACCGGCAACGCGATGGCGACCTCGATCGTCACCGGGGCCCTGCCGCCGCGCGTCGCGGTCGCGGTCTCGGCGGTGCTGAACCTGGTCGGCGCGTTCCTGTCGACCGCTGTGGCGGCGACCATCGCCAACGGCCTGGTCGCCAGCGGGGACGTGACCCTGACCGTGGTCTGCGCCGGCCTGACCGGCAGCATCCTGTGGAACCTGGCCACCTGGTACCTCGGGATCCCCTCCAGTTCCTCGCACGCGTTGATCGGCGGGGTGATCGGGGCGACGATGGCGGCGGCCGGCACCTCGGCCGTCAAATGGCAGGGCCTGGTCTCCAAGGTGATCGTGCCGGCGGCGCTGTCGCCGTTCATCGCCGGCCTGGTGGCCGTGGTCGGCACCCTGCTGGTCGCGCGGATCACCCGGAACGTGTCCGAGCGCCCGCGCGAGAACGGGTTCCGGCTCGGCCAGATCGGCTCGGCGTCCATGGTGTCGCTCGCCCACGGCACCAACGACGCGCAGAAGACCATGGGCGTCATCACCCTCGCCCTGATCGCCAACGGCACCCTGGCACCCGGGGCGACGGCCCCGGACTGGGTGATCGTCTCCTGCGCGCTGGCGATCGCCCTCGGGACGTACGTCGGCGGCTGGCGGGTGATCCGTGCCCTGGGCAAGGGGCTGGTGGAGATCGCACCGCCCCAGGGGATGGCCGCCGAGTCGGCCTCCGCCGCGGTGATCCTCTGCTCCACCGACTTCGGCTACTCGCTATCCACCACGCACGTGGCCACCGGATCGATCCTGGGCTCGGGAGTCGGGTGGAAGGGCGCCGAGGTCCGCTGGCAGCTCGCCCGCCGGATGGTGACGGCCTGGCTGCTCACCCTGCCGGCCGCCGCGCTGGCCGGCGCGGCGGCCTACTGGGTCGCGAACGGGATCGGCGGGACGGCCGGGGTGGTGGTGGTCTTCGTCGTGCTGGTGCTGGCGTCGACCGCCTTCTTCATCGCCTCCCGCCATCCGGCCGTGACATCGGAGAACGTCAACGCCGTGTGGACCGGCTCGGTGGTTCCGGAGCCGGTCGGGGTCGCGGTCGCGCCCAAGGACGAGGTGGGCTCGTGAACTCCTGGATCAACCTCGACGCGGTGTGGAGGATCGTCGTGGTGGGCCTGCTCACCGGCGCCGGCCTGCCCGCGCTCTTCGCCCTCGGCCTGCGCCTGCTCAACCCGCCCGGCGGCCCCACCGGCGGCCCGGCGGACGCACGCCCCGCCGCCGGACCGGCCGCCCGCACCCTGGCCGTACTGCTCTTCGCGGTGGTGCTCGCGGCGATCGGCTGGGGCATCTCCGTCATCGTCGGCCACCGCTGAGAGCACGCGCTGCGGCGCGGAGGCAGCGACGCCGGCCGGCGAACAGGGCACTCCACGCCTGTCGGCGTCACCGCGGCCCGCCCCGCGTGCGCAAACGCGGATCACCCCCCGAGAGCGGGCTGTACGAAGTCGAACCCGACCGGGCATCGACCGGGTTGGACCTCTGGGGCAAGTGGTCCCTGGAGGAAGCAGGGTTGCCGACCGGCTCAAGCCCACCGAACTGACCAACGCGCTGCTGCTGTCCTCCGGCGGCACGAGCAACGTGCTCAAGCGCCTGGCCGGGGCCGGACTGGTCTCCCGCGAGGCCGACGACGGGGACGGCCGCAGCTCCTGGGTGCGCCTCACGCGCCGGGGGGTCGAGGTCGCCGAGGACTCCGTGCGCGCGGTGACCGCGGCGCACGCTCGGATCGTCGCCCGGATCCCCGAGGCGGAGGCGGAACTGCTGAACCGCATGCTGCGGGACGTGCTGGCCGCCGTCGAGGAGGGCGTGCTCGTCCGCAGGTGAGCCGCAGCCGCAGCTCCTCGGCCCGGCCACGAGGCCCGGCAGGCCCGGGTGCAGCAGCCGCCCGTGCCGCTTGACCACGTGCCCGGCGACCAGCACGGTGTCGACGTCGGCCCGGTCCATCGCGCAGACCACCGTGCCCACCGGGTCGTGCACCGGCAGCAGGACGTCGGCCTGCTTGCCGAGGGCGAGCGAGCCGATCCGGTGCTCCAGGCCGAGGGCGCGGGCGCCGTCGATGCCCTTCCCGTCACCGGCCTGGGCAGGATCGACAAGAAGGAACTCCGCAACCGGCCCTGAACGGCCGCGAGCTTCCGGCCGCACCGACGACTCCGTGGCCGAAGCACCCCGGCCTCGACGGCGCCGGAAAGCGTCGGGACCTCGGGCACCACGCGATCGAGTCGTTTCCCGTGGTCGGCTCCGGCGGCGCGCTTGCCGAGCTGCTCGAAGCCCCGAGGGGCACCGGATGCGTCCGGTGCCCCTCGGGGTGTGGTCGTGCCGGGGGCCGTCAGCCCGTGAAGGTCACGTCCCAGTGGTTGCCCTCGTTGGCGTAGACGTTGCCCGAGGGGGCGGTGTAGAGGGTGGCGCCGTCGCCGCGGACGCCGCTGTAGGCGAAGTTGCCGGTGATGTGGCTGGTCAGGCAGCTCACCATCGCGAAGTCCAGCTTGTAGCCGTTGGCGTGGCTGTAGGTGCCGGCGGCGTGGCCGGTCTCGGTGCCTCCGGTGATGGTCAGGCCGCAGCCGCCCACGGCGTGCTTGAGCGCGACGGCGCCGTCCGCCGAGGCGCGGCGCAGGCCGTCGAAGGAGGTGCAGTTGCTGTTGTTGCGGTTGGAGCAGTTGCCCGAGGAGGACCAGGTGATGCCCGCGGAGGAGAACATCGCGGCGGCCTGGGACTGGCTGAGCAGGTCGCCGCTGCCGCCGCCGGTGCCGCCGCCCGTGCCGGAGAGCAGGGCGGACCAGGTGGCGGGGCCGACGATGCCGTCCACCGGGCTCAGGCCCGCGGACTGCTGGAAGCCGCGCACCGAGGAGTCGGTGCCGGCCCCGAAGGCGCCGTCCACGGCGAGGTTGGCGCCGCGGGCGTTGAGCTGGACCTGGAGCGCCTTGACGGCGTCGCCGTTGTCGCCCTGGCGGACGGTGACGATCAGCTTCGGCCAGGTGGCGCCGCCGACGATGCCGTCCACCGGGCTCAGGCCGTTGGCGCTCTGGAAGCTCTTGACCTTGGCCTCGGTCGCGGGGCCGAACGCACCGTCGGCGTCGGTCGCGTAGCCGCGGGCGTTCAGCAGGTACTGGACGGTGGACACCTTGGCGCCCTGGTCGCCGCTGCGGACGACGGGCCAGCTCGCGGCGTGGGCGGCGGGGACGGACAGCACCGCCGCCAGGAGGCCGGCGAAGATCGCGGCCACGACGGCCGGGAAGCGCTTCACGGAAGTTCCTCATTTCTGCTGAGGTGGATGAGGGGAAGGGGACGTACCGTCGGCGGACGGCCCCGGGAACGGGTCGGGCTACCAGGTCGGCAGGTTCTCCCAGCAGGTGGTGCCCCAGGAGAACTCGTTGTGGACGATCACTTCCTGCATCTCGCTGCCGGTCTGGATGCCGACGATCCCGGTGGCCGTCACGACGGCGGCGCGCTTGATGACCGGGAACACGGGCACGGCGGGGCTCCTGGGAGACGTGGGTGAGGGCGGCCGCAACGGCCGTCGACAGCCGACACTACGAAGCCCCGAAGACGTCCCGCGATCGTTTTCGCGTCCCTGGGACGCCCTTCCTCACGGGGCGCCGGCCGGGGACGGCGGCGGCGTCGCCGCGCCGTTCCGGGCGCTGCGCCCCGGCTCCGCAGCGCGGGCGGCGACGGCGTCCCACGGCGCCCGTCCGAGGCCCGCGGTGTCTCAACCTGAGCGGTCCCGGCGTCTCAAACCGCAGCTCAGGGCAGTTCGATGCGTCGTACCCATCCCAAAAATCCGAAAGATCGTGGACTTTCGTCCCGGGGATGGCACACAGTGGATCAAGCCGCAGCACGTGACCCGGGGTGGGCCGTGCTGCGGGAGGGCGCACCGTGGGGGCGGGGGCCTCGGCCGCCGGGAGACCGGTTCGGCCCGTGGGACCGGCCGGCGGGAGTGCGGCACGGCGCCCGGCTCCGTTGCGCGTCCTCGATCGCACCGGAACGACCTGGGGGGTACACATGATGGACCACGTTCCTTTGTCCGGCGGCACGCCGAAGGGCCCTGCCGACCGGCTCTGCGAGGAGCTTCAGTCACTGAAGTCCTCGTCCGGCCTGACCTACGCCCGGATCAGCGAGCGCACCCACTACGCGAAGTCCTCGTGGGAGCGGTGGGTGAACGGCAAGCAGTTCCCGCCGCGTGACGCCGTCGAGCGGATCGCCGCCGTCTGTCAGGCCGACGAACGGCGCCTGCTGGAGCTGTGGACCCTGGCGGAGGCCTGCCGCACACCGGCCGCCGCACCGGGTGCCGCACCGGGGGCCGCCGGGTGCGGCGGCGCGCCCGGCGAGGGGGACGCCGCCTCGCCGGACCGCCGGCAGACGGTCCTGTTGCTGCTGACCGTGCTGGCACTGGCCCTGACGGCGGGTCTGGCGCGGTCCGTGGCCCTGCGACGGGAGCTGCGGCGCGACACCCTTTCCGGCGGCGGCGTGTAGGGACGACGCGGGCAGGGCCCCACCCCGCCCGGGGTGGGGCCCTGCCCGCGTGCCGCTCAGTACCAGTTGTGGGACTGCCAGAAGCTCCAGGCCGAGCACGGGTCGCCGTAGCGCGACTTGATGTAGCTCAGGCCCCAGCTGAGCTGGGTGGCCGGGTTGGTCTGCCAGTCGGGTCCGGCGGTCGCCATCTTGGTGGCGGGCAGCGCCTGCGGTATCCCGTACGCGCCGGACGAGGGGTTGGTCGCGTAGACCTTCCAGCCGCTCTCGTGGGTGTAGAGCTGCTCCAGGCAGCCGAACTGTCCGTTCACGCTCCAGCCGAGGGCGGGGAACTTCCACTGCGCGGTGATCCGCACCGTCCGGGCGATCCCCAGCGCGTTCATGGTCGCGGGCCCGGCGATGCCGTCGGCGTCGAGCCCGTGCGCCCGCTGCCAGGCGGTGACGGAGGAGGTCGTCCCCGCGCCGTAGGCCCCGTCGGCGCCCGAGCCGGTCGCGCGCTGGACCTCGGCGACCTTGTTGTGGAGGGCGAGTTCGGTCCTGGGGCCGTACACGCCGTCCTCGTCGAGCCCGTTGTCGCGCTGGAAGCCGCGGACGGCGGCGGTGGTGGCCGGGCCGTAGTCGCCGTCGACACCGCCGCTCGCCAGGTAGCCGATCCCGACCAGGTTGCGCTGGATCCAGGTGGTCGAGTCGACGGCCTGCGCCTGGGCGGGCAGCAGGGCGAAGGCGACGAGTGCGAGCACGGCCACGGCGAGGCCGCGCAGGGCTGCGATGTGTTTCACGGTCATTCCTTCCGGTGCGCCTGTCGGACGATCAGGCGGTGCGGTTCACTCTCGGCCCGGGTACGGGCGTCCCGCCACGGTCCGTGGCGTCCCGGGGACGTCCCGCGACGGCCCGGGCCGGCCCCCGTGCGCCGGGCGTGGCGCCGCCCGCGGTGACCTGGTCCGCGGGCGGCGCCGGAGCCGTACGGCATCGGGCGTCAGGCGAGCAGCCGGCTCCAGGTCCGGGCGTCGACCACGCCGTCGGCGGGCAGCGACGCCGCGCTCTGGAAGGACGCCACCCCGGACTGCGTCCCGGGGCCGAAGGCGCCGTCGACCGCCACCGTGACGCCGTGCGCGACCAGCTGGCTCTGCACGGCGGTCACCGCGCTGCCCGAGGCCCCGCGCGCGAGCGGCGCGACCGCCTGACTCCACGTCTGGTTGCCCGCGACGCCGTCCGCCGAGGCGTGCACCGCGCTCTGGAAGGCCGTGACGGCGCTGCGGGTGGCGGGACCGAACGAGCCGTCCACGGTCAGGGAGGCGCCCCGCTGCACCAGCAGGTACTGCAGGGTCTTCACCCGCTCGCCCGAGGCGCCGCTGCTCAGCACCGGCCACACCGGGCCGGTCGGGTCCCCGCCGATCTGGGCGGCCACGTCGCGGCGCAGCTGCGGTATCAGCGCGTACAGGCGGTCGCCGGGGCACTCGGTGGCGTTGAAGTCCCGGTGCCCGTAGATCTGGTAGGCCCGCAGTCCGTACTGGCGGCAGATGTGGGTGATGAGGGCGACCAGCGCCGCGTACTGCTCGCTGCGCGGGTCGACGGTGCTGTAGGTGCCCTCGTTCTCGATGCCGATCGCCACCGTGTTCTGCCCCGTGCAGTGGGCGGACTCCACGTGCTGGGTGCCGCCGGTCAGCGTGGAGAGGCTGTTGTGCCGGCCTTCCGTGATGTACGCGCCGCGGCTGACGGTGAAGTGCTGGCCGGTGTCGATCCAGCCCTCGGTGTCCATCTGGTACGTCTGCATCGACCTGGCCAGCGAGAACGCGGCGGCCTGCGAGTAGTCGGTGACGTTGGCGGTCGCGGTGTGGTGCACGATCACCTTGTCGGGCGCGCCGGGCAGGATGGTGAGCGGGCCGGACGAGGGCCGGGCGCCCCAGGCGGCCGTGGAGGCGATCGCCGGGCCGGTGGCGGCGCGTGCCGTCCCGGAGGGGAGCGCGGTGGAGAGCAGCGCGCCGGTGCCGAGCGCGAAGGCGCCGGCGAGCACCGAGCGGCGCCCGGGGTGGGAGGGGGTGGGGTCGTTGGTCATGTCGAGGGCTACCTGGTCCTTCGGAGGAGGAGGGGGAGGTCCGGGGCGCGGCGGAGCACCGCTGCCCCCGCGCCTGCTGTCGGCACGAGGGCAGCGGTGGGCCGCCGGGATCCGGCGGGTGGGTGGGGCGTCCGGGCGGCGGGTCAGCTGCTGGTGGGGATGTACTCGTAGCAGAGCTCGCTCAGGACCACGTTGCCCGAGTTCAGGAGAAAGCCGTTGTAGAGGACGTCGCCGGTCCTCCTACCGACGATGCCGTCCGCCGAGAGGCCGTGGCGGCTCTGGAAGTCGGTCAGTGCCGCGTAGGTCGCGTTGCCGTACTGGCCGTCGACCGCGAGGGAGTACCCCGCCCTGTTCAGCCCCGCCTGCACGCAGGAGACCGCCTGGCTGTGCTGGCCGGGCTTGATGTTCGGGGCGCTCGTACTGGCCTGGGCGACGCCGGCGAGCGAGGTGACGGCGATGGCCGCGGCGCCGAGGGTGACGGCTCCGCGCCGGAACACGTGCTTGATCATGGAAGGTTCCCCCTTCTCGGAAGCGGTCACGGGCCGCCCCCGCGGGAAACTCCCCCCGAGGCTGCGGTCCGTGACTCGGACACGGCCCATGCTCGGCGCCGCGGCACCCGTCCCTCCAGGGCCTTTCCGTCCCTGGGACGCCCCGTACCGGCCGGGGGAGCGCGGCCGGGGCGTCCCCCTCCGTCCCGCTCCCTCCCTGCCCTTTCCCGCCCGCGTCCCGGCCCCGGTCCCCGGTGCGGGACGGCGGATCGCCCCATTCGAACAGCGACAGGATTCTTGCCCATGGAAGAGACCTGGAAAATCGTCAACTCCCTTGCAGGCGCGCTCGACAAGCACTTCGACCGCAGTGACGAGCTGCGCTGGACCGTCCAGGCCCTCAAGCTCCAGGAAGAGGCCGGGGAAGTCGCGGAAGCCGTCATCGGGGCACTCGGCGCCAACCCCCGCAAGGGCTTCTCCCACGACTGGGACGACGTGCGCAAGGAAACCTGCGACGTGGCGCTGTCCGCCCTCGTGATGCTCGCCCGGATGGGCGGCGACCCCCGCCGGTTCTTCGACGAACACCTGCGCCAGGTCGCCGCCCGCGACACGAGCGACAGCGCCCCGGCCTGAGCACCCAAGCCGCAGCCCGGGGACGGGAGTCCGCCCCCGTTCGCGGGCTCCACGCCGCGCCCACCCGCTGACGGAAGGACCCGGATGCGCAGTAGGCCGAACAGCGCCGAGGAGGTCTCCGACAGCGAGCAGTTGCTGTTCGGGGGGCCGATGAAGTACGACTACGGCTGGGCCAAGCACGAGATGGCCAGCGGGGAGGTGACCGAGTCCGCCGAACAGGAGCAGGCCCGCCTCGCCGGCGCCCGTGCCCGCACCGACCTGCTCACCGCCACGCTGGCCGGTATCGCGACGACCGGCGCGTTCGCCCTGCTCGGCTGGCTCGTGCTGAAGGGTTCGATCCCGCTCGCCGCCGCCGGCACGGCCGTGGTGGCCATCCGGACCGGATCGGCGAGCATCGGCGGCCTCGTCTCCCAGGTCAACCGCCTCTACGAGGAGTCGCTGTTCGTCCGCGACCTCGACCAGCTGCGGCGCGAGGGCCACCGCCGGGCGATCCCCACCGGCGGCACACCGTTGCCCGACCGCCCGGAGACGATCACCGTCGAGAACGTCACCTTCAGCTACCCCGGCCGCGACACCCCGGCACTGGACAACGTCAGCCTCACGATCCCGCGTGGGCAGGTGGTGGCTCTCGTCGGGGCGAACGGATCGGGCAAGTCGACGTTCGCCAACATCCTGTGCGGCGTCTACCAGCCCCACCAGGGACGGGTGCTGTGGGACGGCATCGACACCGCGACCGCCGACCGCCACCAGCAGTTCCGCTCCGTGGCCCTGCTCGCACAGAACTTCCAGCGGTGGATCTTCACCCTGCGGGCCAATCTGCTGCTGGGGCGGCCCGAAGTCCCCCTCGAACAGAAGCACCTGGACACTGCCGCCGACTACGCCGACCTCCAGCCGGTGATCGACGAACTGCCCCGCGAATGGAACACCCTCCTCGCCAAGGGCTTCGAGGGCGGTGTCCAGCTCTCCGGCGGGCAGTGGCAGAAGGTCGCCCTGGCCCGCACCCGCCTGCGCCTGACCACACCCGACACCGCCAACCGCCTGCCTGCGCTGGTCGTCGTCGACGAACCCACCTCCGCCCTCGACCCACAGGCAGAGGTCGAAGCATTCGAGCAGATCCGCCAGCTCACCGACCTGGGTATCACCGTCATTCTGATCACCCACCGCCTCGGCGCAACGGCGAAGGCCGACCAGATCTTCGTCCTCGACCACGGCCGGCTCTTGGAGGAGGGCAGCCACGCCGACCTCATGGCCCGCCGGCCCGCAACCCAGTACCGGGCGGCGTATCGGCTGCAGGCCCGCCAGTACGACACCGACATCCCCCACCAGCGCGACACCGACCCGGCACAGGACACGCCGGCCCCCGCCCCGGAACCTTCCTGACCCCGCCGGGCGGGAACCCACCCGCCTCCACCATCTCCTCGGCCACACCACGACGAAGAGGACCTCCGTGCTACAGCCATCCGCCCTGCTCGCCGTCGTCGCCCATCCGGACGACGAGGCGCTCCTCGCCGGCGGGGTCCTCGCCCGGCACACCGCGCGCGGCGCACGGACGGCGGTGGTCACCGCCACCTGGGCCCCGGACACCCAACGCGCCGCCGAACTCGCCGACTCCCTGGAGATCCTGGGCGCGGGCCAGCCGAGGATGCTCGGGTACGCCGACCACCGCGTTCCGGAGTCCGCACCCGGCCGGCCGAGGCTGTGCGACGCGCCCTTCGACCAGGTCGTCGAAGACGTTGTGCGACACATCCGTGCGGTCAGGCCGGAGACCGTGATCACCCACGACGCCTACGGACAGCTCACCGGCCACCCGGACCACCGGCAGACACACCGCGCCACCCTGCTGGCCGTTGCCGCCGCAGGACTGGCGCACCTCTACCCGGACACCGGGGAGCCCTGGCAGCCCACCGCCGTCCACCTGGCCACCCACCCCCATTCGGCGGTCGCCGACCTCGGCCCGCTCCTGACTCGGGCCGCCAAGTCAGTACTCAGCGTCCCGGACGACACCGTCGACCTGACGGTCGACGTGCGCCCCTGGCTCGACCGGAAGTGGGCCGCGATCACGGCACACCGCAGCCAGGTCGAAAGGGATCGCCCCCTGCCCGGCCTTCTGTCCCGCCTGCCCCGAGACGCCAGGGACCGGATCCTGGCCACCGAGTACTACACCCGCCTCACCTTCCGCCCCGCCCCGAATCGGCCGACCGGGTCGGTGCAGTCAGCCGGTCTCGCCGAACGTCAACCACCTTGGCCAGAGCCAGACTTCGACACAACGGGCGAACCACTGCCGGTACGAGATGCGGGAGATTCTCAACGCGATCCTTGACCAGGCCCGCACCGGCTGCCAATGGTGTTACCTGCCGCACGACCCCCCGCCGCCCAGCGCCGTCTACTACTCCTTCGGCACGTGGCGCGACGACGGCACCGCCGGGCTGTCCACGACCTGCTGCGCCGGCAGGTCCGTGAGGGCCGGAATCGGCACGAGGACCCCATCGCGGTCGTCCTGGACTCCCAGACGGTACGCACCTCGACGAACGCGCCCAAGGAGACGACCGGGCTGGATGCGGGAAAGCCGAAATCCAGCGAGGGGCCCGGGGCGAGATCATCGGATGACGCCGGCTTACCGGCATACCCGTACCGCGTCGGCCCGGTGCCCGCGGTCGCCGTAGTCACCCCGCGCCGGAGGCCAGGGCGCAGGCGGCGTCGGCGAAGTACTGCTCGTCGGCACCGTGGGCGAGGCCGAGGATGACGCCCTGGCTGAGGCCGACGAACAGTGCCCTGAGCGCGATGACCAGGCGTCGCGCCTGATGCGACGTCACGACGCTCCCGTTGTGTGTTCTTCCGGCGAACAACCCGACCAGCTGGTCCTCCTGTGTCCGGACGGACGCGGCGAGCTGGGATCCCAGCTCGGGGTCGTGCATGGCCATGTCCAGCAAGGTGATCTGCAGCGACAGGCCGGACAACGCCTCGGGGGCGTCACAGCTGCGCCGGTAGTGCCGGGCGAAGGCATCGACCGCTTCCAGCAGGTCCAACCCAGCGGGAACCGCTTGCTCGATCTCTTCGTAGTGCGGCCGCAGATAGTCGGTGACCAGGGCGACCACCAGACCGTTCTTGCTGCCGAACAGCGAGTAGATGGCGCCGGTGGTCAGGTCGGCCCGCTCGGCGATCTCCTCAAGCCTGGCGCGGTACCCGTCTCGGGAGACGACCTGGAACGCAGCGTCCAGCAGAGCACGGCGGTTGCGTTCCTTGCTCTCAGCTCTCTTCGTTCTCATAATCCCATTATTGTAGTAACTGAGTTACGGAACTGCGAGACAGGCAACAGGGGAGGAACGCTCATGACCCAGACCCAGACCCAGACCCAGACCCAGGCCGTGCCATCGACAGGGCCACGCCGGACGGTGGGGATCATCGCCGACGGCGTCGTCAAGGTGTTGCTCGCTGCCGCCTTCATCATCGGCGCTGCCCCGCTCGGGCATCTGCTCAGCGCGCCCGCCTGGCTGATGGTCGTCTCAGGCATAGCTCTGCTGATCGGCGGTGGGATCGAGATCAGGTATGTGAACAGCCGCCCGGTGCGTACCTGTACGCGACTTATGGTTGCCTACGACAGCGGGTGGGTGTTGGCGGCGCTTGCCGGCCTGCTGATGGCATGGCGGGGCAGCGGCGCCGGAGGTGAGGTGTGGATCGGATACCAGACGGTCGCTCCCATCGCGCTCGCCGCACTGCTGGTAGCCGCCACCCCCGTGCAGACGACTTCGGACACCCGCGCAGGGGACTCCGCACCCTGACCCTGACTTCGACACAACGGGCGAACCACTCAAGGCCTCGCAAAACTCTCTCTCAAGTCCTGAGGAGTTCCGGGACTGGCTGGAGGAGCGCCACGCGACTGCCTCCGAATGCCGGGTGGGCATGTGGAAGAAGGGAGCGGGCAAGCCCACGCTGAGCTGGTCGGAGGCGGTCGACCAGGCCCTGTGTTACGGCTGGATCGACGGCCGGCAGGGCCCGATCGACGACTTCTCCTGGACGATCCGGTTCACCCCGCGCAGGCCGCGCAGCAACTGGAGCCTGGTCAACCTCCGCAAGATCGAGGAGCTGATCGCGCAGGGGCTCATGCGGCCGGCCGGCATCGCGGTGTTCGAAGCCCGTGACCGGGGCCGCGAGGAGAAGCCGGTCCGGGAGTTCGAGGCGGCGCAGCTGGCTCGCTTCCAAGCGGAACCGCGGGCGTGGGAGTGGTTCAGCGGGCAGGCGCCGTCCTACCGCAAGTCGGCCATCCACCATGTGATCAGTGCCAAGCGGGACGAGACTCGGGAGCGGCGGTTGGACGAGCTGATCGCCGACAGCCTGGAGGGGGTGCGGCTCAAGCCGTTCCGGCGACCTGGAACCTGAGGGCCCGCTGCAACAGCCCAGCGCGATCGCGTAGCCCTCCAGCTCGGCCGTCCAGCGCGGGATTTGCCGCTCCGGGAACCCCACGGGCTGGCCTTGGCCGCCCATGGCCCACGGCCCGTGATCGACGGCGCCGCCTACGAGGCGCCAGCCGCCGCCACAACCTGCTCCGCCCGTCGCGACCTCGACCTCGGAAGCGCGCCGAGTGCGTGGCGAGTGCGTGGCGATGCCGGCCCGGCACGAGACGGTCCACCCCGCAGCGAGCCAGGCCGGCAGACCCGCCGACTCGTGACCGGGCGACTGCCGGAACGGACAAACCCACCCTATTGAGCGGAACTGTTCTCGAAGCCCTGCCTCGTCCGCTTCAAGACGGGTGAAGGTCTCCGCTGGTGCGCGGCCGGCCGTATCGTTCGACGAGGGCGTTGCCGATCGAGGCCAGGTGGTCTCGGACCCCCGGAGGGTCGGTCACCTCGACCCATTCGACCAGCCCGGAGAGCTCGCCGGCGAGGATGTACTCATTGGGGCCGCGGATCACGACCTCGATGCGGCCATCGGTCGTGGAACCTCCCACGTCCAGCCGGTCGCCGAGCGCCATCCGGAGTATGCCTATCCCGTCGGGTGTGCATACCGCCCGGACCTCCAGCGGCGTTCGCTTGCGATCGACCTCTTTGGCGATCTCGTTCCAGCTCTCGGCAAGGTCGAACTCCTCGGGTCGGTGCACAGGGTCGCCGGTCGGGTCGGCAGATGACACGCGGTCGATCCGGAAGATCCGTCGGCCGGTCTCGGTGTTGGAGACGAGGTACCACACAGGACCTTTGGCGACGATGCCCAGCGGGTGGACGGTTCTCCTGGTTTCGACGCCTTTGCTGTCGACGTAGCCGAGCGACACCTGGACGCCGCTGATCACCGCGTCCTGGAGTTCGTCGAGGAAGCGAGGCGGCCGGTGCTCGATCCGGCTCGCCCCCCATCGCTGCGGGTCTACGACCAGCGACGCCGCCGCTGCCTCGGCCTGCACCTGGAAGGGCTTCGGTAGGGCATGGACGAGCTTGCGCAGAGCTGCTTTCATCGCCGGCGTCGCATCCGAGGCCGGGCCGACAGCCAGGAACAGGGCGCGGGCCTCACTGGCGGTCAACCCGGACAGGTCGGTACGAGCACCGCCCACCAGGCGCCAGCCGCCGCCTCGGCCCTGCACGGAGTACACGGGCACCCCGGCCATGGCCAGGGCGTCGAGGTCGCGGCGGGCGGTGCGCTCGGAGACGTCCAGCTCTCGGGAGACCTCCGCGGCTGTCACCTGCTCGCGCCGTTGGAGCAAGAGGAGTATGGCCACCAGTCGATCGGATCGCATGCTGACAAAACTCTCATGGAAACCGGTCATGAGGTGACCGGTTTAGGTATCAAGATGGCGACATGACCTCATCGAGGAGGTCGACCGCCAGCGAACGCCCCCCAGGGAGGAAATGCAGTGATCAATCAAGCAGAATTTCCCGAGCCCACCCTCATCCAGGTCAACGGTGTGGAGCTCGAAGTATTCGAAGCAGGTCGGGAAAACAAGGGCAATCCCATCGTGCTCTGCCACGGCTGGCCGGAGCACGCTTTCTCCTGGCGTCACCTGATGCCCGTCCTCGCAGCGGCCGGCTACCACGTCATCGCACCGAACCAGCGGGGTTATGGCAACTCATCCCGCCCGACCGAGGTGACGGACTACGACATCGAACACCTGACGGGTGACCTCGTCGCGCTCCTGGACCACTATGGCTACGAGGACGCCACCTTCGTCGGCCATGACTGGGGTGCGTTCGTCGTCTGGGGGCTGACCCTGTTGCACCCCGACCGGGTGAACAAGCTGATCAACCTGAGCCTGCCTTACCAGGAGCGCGGAGAAACGCCGTGGATCGAGGTCATGGAAACCTTCCTCGGCGGCGACTTCTACTTCGTCCACTTCAACCGGCAGCCGGGCGTCGCGGACGCCGTATTCGACGCCAACACCTCCCAGTTCCTCCGCAACCTCTACCGGAAGAACGTGCCCCCCGCACCCCCTGAGCCGGGCATGGCATTTATCAACCTCGCCAAGGCGGAAACAGCACTCGGTGAGCCCATCATGAGCGACAGCGACCTGGCCGTCTACGTCTCCGCGTTCGAGACGTCGGGATTCACGGGCGGCATCAACTGGTACAGGAACCTCGACCGCAACTGGCGCCGGCTGGCGGACGCGGACCCGATCATCAAGCAGCCCGCCCTCATGATCTACGGCGACCAGGACTTCGCGATCCCGAGGTTCGAAAGACTGGCAGAGTTCGTGCCCAGCGTGGAAGTGGTCGGCCTGGACTGCGGTCACTGGATCCAGGAGGAAATGCCAGAAGAAACCAACCAGGTGATTTCGGAATGGCTGGAACGGCAGGGCTAGTGTCCTGTGATCCGGTTCGTATCACCTGAAGGGCAGGTGCTCGCCGACGGGGGCTCCGGTCGTCGGCTGTGCGCGGATGGCGGCCAGGAGCTGCCCGGCCGCGAGGGGTCCCGCACCAGCGGGCTCTTTCCGCCCGGAGCACTCGACTGCGAGAAGTGTGTGCCGGAGGGACGCTGCGTCAGCATCAGTTCCCAGATCGAGTCGCCCCAGTTCTTCTCATCCTGCCCTACCGTCTGCGCGGGACGAGTCCGGCCTCGAAGGCGATGATCGCCAGGTGGACGCGGTCGCGGGCTTCGAGCTTGGCGAACAGACGCGCGACATGCGTCTTCGCCGTCGCCGCGCTGATCACCAACCGCTCGGCTATCTCACCGTTCGACAGTCCCTGTCCGACCAGTGCCAGCACCTCGCGCTCCCGGTCGGTGATCCCCGTGATGAGACGTGAGTCCGCGGCGGGCTCGGCGTCCGGTTCGGGGGACGCGGGGCTGGACGTTCCGGCGAAGTCCGCGATCAGCCGTCGGGTCACGCTCGGCGCGATCAATGCGTCGCCGGCCGCCACCACGCGGATCGCGTCCAGGATCGCGTCCAGGGCCATGCTCTTGAGCAGGAATCCGCTGGCCCCGGCGCGCAGTGCGCCGTAGACGTACTCGTCGTCGTCGAAGGTCGTCAGCACCAGCACCTTGGGCGGGTCCGGCTCGGCGGTCGCCTGCCGGGTCGCCTCGATCCCGTCCATGCCCGGCATCCGGATGTCCATCACCACGACGTCCGGCCGCAGCTCACGCACCAGCCGCATCGCCTCGCGGCCGTCGCCGGCCTGGCCGACCACCTCCAGGTCGTCGGTGTCGCCGATCAGGATCCCGAGCCCGACCAGCATCAGCGGCTGGTCATCGACCAGCAGCACCCGCACGCTCATGCCGGAATCCTCGCCGCCACCCGGAATCCGCCCTCCGGACGCCGGCCCGCGCTGAACTGGCCGGACAGCAGCGACACCCGCTCGCGCATGCCGAGCAGGCCGAAGCCGCTCCCGCCGACCGCCGCCGGGGGCCTCGGACGGCCGGGCCCGCCGGGACCGTCGTCCCCGTCGTCCACCACCTCGATCGTCACTCCGGTCGGCTCGTAGCCGACCGCGACCCGGCAGGTCCGCGCACCGGAGTGCCGCACCACGTTCGTCACCGACTCCTGGACGATCCGGAAAGCCGACAGCTCGATCTCCGGCGGCAGTGGACGCTGCTCGCCCTGCCAGGTCACCTGGACCCGCACCCCGGCATCGGCCGTGCGTTCGGCGAGCCGCGGGACGTCCGCCAGGCTGCCGCCCGGCGCCAGCGGAGCGGCCTGCGGCGTGGCGTCGTCGGGCTCGGCGCGGCGGAGCGCTCCGAGCATGCGCTGCAGCCCGAGCAGCGTCTCCCGGCTGGTGGTCTCGATGCCGGTCAGCGCCTGCCGCGTCTGCTCGGGCCTCGTCTCCACGACGCGCGCCGCCGCTCCCGACAGCACCGTGATGATCCCGATGCTGTGCGCGACGCTGTCGTGCAGTTCGCGGGCGATCCGCAGCCGCTCGGCCATGACGGCGCGGGCCTCGGTCTGCTCGTGCAGGGCTTCGAGGTATTCACGGCGTTTGCGGTACACCCCGCCGAAGACCCACGCGACCGCGAACACGAAGGCGAGCTGCCCGGCCCGCGGGGCCGCGTAGCCGACGGATTCCCTGTGGTAGCCGAGGGTGCGCTCGGCGAACACGGTCGCGACGGCCACGACGGAGCCGACGGCGGCAGCCGTCGGCCGCCGGGCGGCGAGGTGTCCGGCCAGGACCAGGAGCAGGAGGAGCACGATCCAGGGGTTCGCGCCGAAGAGGTCACCGAGGGCTGCTTCGCCCAGGACCACCGCGAAGACCGCAGCGGGCAGCCGGCGCACCAGCAGGACCGGAAGGGCGAGCACGACGCAGAGACCGATCATCTGGTCGGGCCCGAGGTCGGGGAACCGGAACAGGCCGCCGGAGCGCCGGAGCTGACCGAGCGGCATCGTCCAGAAGAGCATCATCGCGTAGAAGCAGGCGGCGGCCAGCACCACGGCCCGTGACGTCAGCCAGGTCACGGGTTTCGATGTCGAGAAACGCTGGAGCAGCTCTTCCATGCGGAGATCGTATGGATTGGCGTCGGCTCTGCGCGTCACCCCGGGGATGTACGCGGGGTACGCCGCCGGGCCGACGGCCTGGGAGAGGGGTGACATCCGCCGGCCGACGCGATGGACCATGGCCCGTTCCTAGGTTCGTGGCCATGACGAATGAGCCGATGATCGATCTCCAGGACGCGACGAAGAAATATGATGACGGCCCGCCCGCGCTGGCCGGGGTGACCCTGTCCGTGGCGGCCGGTGAGTGCGTGGCGATCCTCGGCCATTCCGGCAGTGGCAAGTCGACGCTGCTGAACCTGGTCGCGGGTCTGGACAAGCCTTCCAGCGGCACCGTGACCGTCGACGGCATCCGCGTCGACCAGCTCGGCGAGGCCGATTCGGCGAAGTACCGCCGGGCCTCCATCGGCATGGTCTTCCAGTTCTTCAACCTGCTGGACGACCTGACCGTGTTGGACAACGTCATGGTTCCGGCGCAGCTGGCCGGGATGGGCAGGAACGAAGCGAAGCGGCGGGCCGTCGACCTGCTCGGCTCGCTGGGCATCGACCGGCACGCCGATGCCTATCCGCAGCGGCTGTCCGGCGGGCAGCGGCAGCGGGTGGCGGTGGCCAGGGCCCTGATGAACGACCCGGCGCTGCTGCTGGCTGATGAGCCGACCGGCGCGCTGGACTCGCGCTCGGCCGAGGACGTGCGCCGGCTGCTGCTGGAGCTGAACGCCGACGGCCAGACCATCCTGCTGGTGACCCACGACATCCAGCTGGCCGCGAACACCGCGCGACGCACGATCGAGCTGGTGGATGGTGCCGTGGCCCGGGACGTGGTCAACACGGTCAGCGGCGCCACCTCCAACAGCTCGGCGGGAGCGGTCCGATGACGGGGCTCCCAGCGCTGCCGTCCCAGCGCCTGTGCGAGGTTTCCTTCCGGGCCGTGGCCCGTCTGCTGCCGGCGGGAGCGGGCCGATGAGCGCCCTGGGCAAGGTCGTGCGCTCCGGCGTCGGCCGGCGTCGTGTGCAGTCCCTCGTGATGGCCCTGACGACGTTCGCGGCCGTCACCTCCTGTGTGCTCTCGCTCGGTCTGCTGGCCGTCGTGCAGGCCCCGTTCGAGCACGCCTTCAAAGCCCGGAACGGCGCGCACCTGTCGGTCCAGTTCGACGGCTCGAAGGCCACTGCCGCGCAGGCCGCCGCCACCGCGCACGCCGCCGGCGTCACCGAGGCGTCCGGGCCCTACCCGGTCACCGCCGCCCTCAACACGAGCTTCGGCACGGACTGCACCGCGAACATCGCCGCGGGCATGCCGATGGCCGGTCGCGCCAACCAGCCGGTCGTCGCCGCCACCCGACCCGACCTGGCCGGCACCTCCGGCCTGGACCAGCTGGCCCTGGTCCAGGGCAGGTGGCCGACCACCGCGAACGAGATCGTCCTGGCCTCATGGGACCATCACTGCGCAGACGGTTCCGTGGTGTTCGACTCACTGCCGGGCAAGCCCTCGTTCAAGGTCGTCGGCCTGGCGAACTCGCTGACCAACACCGCGACCGGCTTCCTCACCGGCGACGGCTTCGCGCGGCTGACCGCCGCCGGCGCCAAGACCGACGAGCAGATGCTCTACCGGTTCGCCACGTCCGGGACCGACGCCGACCTCACCACGGACAAGCAGGCGATCGCCGCCGCCGCGCCGGCCGGCTCGGTCGAGAGCGGACAGTCCTACCTGGCCGTGGAGAAGCAGGTCGTCGGCAGCGCGAAGTCCTTCGTGCCGTTCCTGGTCGTCTTCGGCCTCCTCGGTCTGTTCCTGTCGGTGCTGATCATCGGGATCGTGGTCAGCGGCACGGTGGTCTCGGGAATCCGGCGCATCGGGATCCTGAAGTCGCTCGGCTTCACCCCCTGGCAGGTGGCCCGCGCCTACGCCGCACAAGCCCTGATCCCGGCGACGATCGGCGTGGTGGGCGGCACGCTGTTCGGCAACCTGCTGGCTGTTCCGGTCCTGGGCAGTGCCAGCAAGGATCTCGGTGCCGCCGACGCCGGCCTGCCGATGTGGGTCAGCCTCGTCGTGCCGATCGGCACCTTGGTCATCGTCAGTGTCACCGCGCTCGTCCCGGCACTTCGGGCCGGCCGCATGCCGGCTGTGCAGACCCTGGTCGTCGGCCGCGCCCCCAAGGCCAAGCGCGGCCAGGGCGCGCAGCGCCTGGCAAGCAGGCTGCCGCTGCCCCGGCCGATGTCGTTGGGACTGGCCCAGCCGTTCGCCAAGCCGGCCCGGGCCGCACTGGTGGGCGCCGCGGTGCTGTTCGGCGCGGTCGGCGTCACCTTCGCAGTCGGGCTGGAGACCACGTTCACCAAGTACATGGACACGGATAGCACCGGTTTCAGGGCCGCGTCGATGATCGTGGTGCCCGCCGGCACGCCCGCCGGCCTCCACGCCTCCGGCGGTGGCCCTGCCAACCCCCACCTGGACTACCCCGGGGTGGCCGCCGCGCTCGCCTCGGTCCCGGGTACGAAGGCCGCGTTCGGCTGGGGCGACAGCGGCGCGACCGTGATCGGCGCGCCGACGGGTGACCACACGAATGTGGACACCACCACCGGCGACCTGTCCTGGACCAATCTGGCTCTGCTGCACGGCCGCTTCTACCAGAACCCCGGCGAAGCCGTGATCAACGACCACCTGGCCTCAGCGGCCGGGATGCACGTCGGCGACACCGTCACCGTGACGCAGGACAACAAGCAACTGCGTTTGCGGATCGTCGGCATCGACTTCGATGCCAGCAGCAACGGGGTCGTGATGACCGACTCGGCCACGTTCACCGCCGCCGGTCTGACGCCGTACATCACCCAGTTCAACGTCGAGCTGGCCGACAACGTCAGCGGCCCGGACTGGTCCGCCTCGGCCACCCCAGCGCTGACCCCGCTGCACGCCGAGGCCACCCCGAACATCACGTACCCGAACCTCACGGTGCTCACCATGGTCGCCCTGGTGGCCACCCTCACACTGATGATGATCGCGGTCGCCGCGCTCGGCGTGCTGAACACCGTGGTGCAGGACACCCGGGAGCGGATCCACGACCTGGGGATCTTCAAGGCCCTCGGGATGACACCCAAGCAGACCATCGCGATGGTGCTGACCTCGGTGAGCCTCACCGGGCTGATCGCGGGGCTGATCGGGGTCCCGATCGGGATGGCGGTGGAGAGCGCGACGCTGACCCGGATGGTGAGCGCGATCGGCAGGAACCTGCCGTCGAGCGTGACCGACGTCTACACCCCCGGGATACTGCTCCCGCTGCTGGCCGGCGGGATCGCGATCGCCCTGCTCGGGGCACTGCTGCCGGCCGGCTGGGCGGCGCGCTCCCGGACCGTCGCCGCGCTGCGGACCGAGTAGAACCGGTCGCTCGTAGCACTGGTGTTTCTCCGCCTTGATCGGCGGGCGGGGCCCGGGGGACCTGGACACACTTCCAGTCAAGGCCCTCGGGCCCTCCTCCGGTGCTTGGGCCAGAGAGCCGGCGTACGCCGCCAGTGCCTTGGTGAGCTGCCGGTGGCCCTGGCCCAGACGACCGCGGACGCGCAGTCGCGTAGGAGCCCGTCCGTGAAGTGGTGCTTCCCGGGGCGACTGGGGGTCAAGTGGTTCTCGGAGGATGAGGGGTTGTCGATCGGCTCGGTTGTTTCGCGGTCCCGGCATGTCGCTCCCTCCGCACGAAGGCTGGCGGGTTGTGGTGATGGGTGCGCTCAGGCTTTCGGGACGAGGGTGTTCTCGTTAGTGCGGCCGGCGGCGTGGTCGTCGACGTTGCGGACGGTGGCGTCGATGATCTGGCCGACGGCGGTGTGGGTGAAGTAGGCCTGGTGGCTGGTGACCAGGACCTGGGGGAAGGTGACGAGGCGGGCGAGGGTGTCGTCGGTGATGCCGTGGATGGAGCGGTCGGTGAAGAAGACGCCGGTCTCCTCCTCGTAGACGTCGAGGCCGACGCCGGAGAGGCGTCCGGCGCGCAGGGTCTCGACCAGGGCGGCGCTGTCGATGAGGCCGCCGCGGCTGGAGTTGACGAGGATGGCGTCGTCCTTCATCCGGGCGAGGGCGGCGCCGTCGATGAGGTGGTGGGTGGACGGCAGCAGCGGGACGTGCAGGCTGATCAGGTCGGCGCGGGAGAGGAGCTCGGGGAGTTCGGTGTAGGTCATGCCGAGGTCGAGGCAGGCGGGGTTGGGGGCGATGTCCCAGCCGAGGAGCTGGGTGCCGAAGCCGGCGGCGATGCGGGCGAAACACTCGCCGATCTTGCCGGTGCCGATGACGCCGACGGTCATGCCGTGGATGTCGCGGCCGAGCAGGCCGTCGAGGCGGAAGTCGAACTCGCGGGAGCGGTTGGCCGCGCGGGTGAGGCGCCGGTTGACGGCCAGGGCCAGGGCCCAGGCATGTTCGGCGACGGCGTACGGACTGTAGTGGGAGACCCGGGCGACGGTGAGGCCGAGCTTGGCGGCGGCGTCCAGGTCGATGTTGTTGAAGCCCGTGGAGCGCTGGGCGATCAGCCGGGTGCCGCCCTCGGCGAGGACGGCGAGGGTGTCGGCGTCCAGGACGTCGTTGACGCTGCTGCTGACGGCCGGGTAGCCGGCGGCGAGCGGTGCGGTGTCGCGGTTGAGGAAGACGGACAGGCAGCGCAGCCCGTGCCGGTCCGCGAACGCCTCCTCCATCAGCGGCCGCTCGTCCGCCTGCACGCCGTACGCGAGGATCTCCATCGCCTTGGTGTCCTTCCGTCGGGATCCGGTCCACGGTTTGGTCCACGGTGTGGTCCACTCTGGCCCACCGATCAAGGCCGAGCAAAGATGACCGAATCTGAACACAACCCTTCGTACCCCCGCCGATTGGCTGTTCCCTAGGTCGCCAAGCCTTGCAAGCATCGAAATGGCGGCTTCGATCAAGAAATCGCCTTGGAATAACGATTCACCAATCGTTTGTGAACTGTGCCTTAACAAAAGCGCGAGGCACATGAGGGGGTATTCAGCATGTCCGAGGACACCCACGGCAGCGAGCTGACCCGCCGGAGGATGCTCCAGGGGGCCGGGGCCGCGCTGGCCGTCGCCACCGGGACGATCGCGATCGGCGTGGCCGGCCCGGGTGGAGGATCGGCCACGGCCGCCGACCCCGGGGCTTCCGACAGCTTCGACGAGGTCTTCCAGGGCCGCCGGATCCAGGGCCGCCCGGTCAGTGGCGGTGGCCACCACGGCGGCACCGGCACCGGCACCGGCACCGGCTACGAGGTGCGGATCGACGGCGACGAGCTGCACATGATGCGCAACGCCGACGGCACCTGGATCAGCGTGGTCAATCACTACCAGACCTTCGCGACGCCGCGCGCGCTCGCCCGGGCCGCCGTCAACGACCTCCAGGGCGCCACGCTCGTCCCGGTCGCGACCGCCTGATCCGGCGCCACCCGACACCAACCGACCACAGAGGGGGGACTCATGGGAGTCCGCAAGAACCAGGCGACCCTGACCGCCCAGGAGAAGCGCGCCTTCGTCAACGCGGTCCTGGCACTCAAGGCGAACGGCGGCTACGACCCGTTCGTCACGACGCACAACCAGTTCATCCTCAGCGACGTCGACAACGGCGAGCGCACCGGCCACCGCTCGCCGTCCTTCCTGCCCTGGCACCGCAAGTACCTGCTGCAGTTCGAGCAGGCGCTCCAGGCCATCGACCCGAGCGTCAACCTGCCGTACTGGGACTGGACCGCGGACCGCTCCACCGGTTCGAGCATCTGGGGCGCCGACTTCCTGGGCGGCAACGGCCGCGCGAGCGACGGCCAGGTGACCACCGGTCCGTTCGCCTACTCCACCGGCGGGTGGACGCTCAACGTCAACACCGACAGCCGCACCTACCTGCGCCGCCAGCTCGGCGCCGGGGTGGCCCAGCTGCCCACCCGCCCCGACGCCGAGTCGGTGCTCGCCATCACCACCTACGACGCCGCGCCGTGGAACAGCTCCTCGGCCGGCTTCCGCAACGCCCTGGAGGGGTGGCGCGGGGTCAACCTGCACAACCGGGTGCACGTCTGGGTGGGCGGCCAGATGGCCACCGGGGTGTCGCCCAACGACCCGGTGTTCTGGCTGCACCACTGTTTCGTCGACAAGCTCTGGTCGGAGTGGCAGAAGCGCAACCCGGGCCAGACCTACCTGCCGACGGCCGGCACGCCGGACGTGGTCGACCTCAACGAGCCGATGAAGCCGTGGAACAACGTCTCCCCGGCGGACATGCTCGACCACAGCGCCCTGTACACCTACGACACCGGCTTCTGATCCGGCACTCCGCTCCCGGCAGGGCGGCTGCCGAGAACGGCCCGGCCCCCCGAGGCTCGCGCACTCGGGGGGCCGGGGCTCCGCGGAGAAGCGGGGGAGCGAGGCGGTCAGATGACCGTCTCGGCCTCCAGGTAGCGGTCGGCCGGCACGGTCTTCAGCTCGGCCACCGCCTCGCCCAGCGGCACCAGGTTGATGTCGGTGCCCTGCAGGGCGGTGATGTGCCCGAAAGCGCCCTGGTGGACGGCCTCCACGGCGTGCCAGCCGAACCGGGTGGCGAGCACCCGGTCGTAGGCGGTCGGGGTGCCGCCGCGCTGGGTGTGGCCGAGGATCACCGGGCGGGCCTCCTTGCCGAGGCGGTGCTCCAGCTCGCGGGAGAGCTGGGTCGCGATGCCGGTGAAGCGCTCGTGGCCGTAGATGTCCTTGGTGCCCTCCTCCCAGTGCATGGTGCCGGGCTCGGGCTTGGCGCCCTCGGCGCAGACCACGATCGCGAACTTCTTCTGCCGGTCGAAGCGCTCCCGGACGACGGCGGTGAGCTTCTCGATGTGGAACGGACGCTCCGGGACGACGATCGCGTGCGCGCCGGCGGCCATGCCCGCGTTCAGCGCGATCCAGCCGGTGTGACGGCCCATGACCTCGACGACCATGACGCGCTGGTGCGACTCGGCGGTGGTCTTCAGCCGGTCCAGCGCCTCGGTGGCGACCGACACGGCGGTGTCGAAGCCGAAGGTGACGTCGGTGCAGGCGATGTCGTTGTCGATGGTCTTCGGCACGCCGACGATCGGCAGGCCCGCGTCGCTCATCAGCTTGGCGGCCTTCAGGGTGCCCTCGCCGCCGATCGGGATCACCGCGTCCAGGCCGAGGTCCGCGCAGTACTGCTTGGCGCGCTCGACGCCGTCGCGCAGGTGGCTGGGCTGGACCCGGGAGGAACCGAGGATGGTGCCGCCCTGGGCGAGGATCCCGCTCACCGAGTCGAGGGTCAGGGGCCGGTGGTGCCCCTCCAGGAAACCGCGCCAGCCGTCCTCGAACCCGATGATCTCGTCGCCGTGGTCGACCACCCCCCGGTGGACCACGGAGCGGATCACCGCGTTCAGGCCGGGGCAGTCACCGCCGCTGGTCAGCACTCCAATACGCATTGCTTTGCAACTCCCGAGCAGAACCGAGGAACGGCCGGACTACAGGCTGGGACGACGGACCGCCACCGTAGCGAGCCGTTCCCGCGCCGGGTCGACGCGGAGATGGCCGCCGGGTGAAGGACCGGCCGATCCGGACAGAACGTCCGAAACCGGCCGTGGTTGTCGAGCATACGGCCCCTGCGTCCGGCCGGGCAGGAGCCGACGCGGGAGCGGCGCCGTCGGCGCCCCCGCGTGGAAGTGCAGCCTGCTGCCGAGGAGGGTGTGCAGCCGGCAGCCCCGGGAAGGGGCAGCCCCATTGTCGTACGTTCCGGCCCGCCCGTGGGCCGGGTGACCGCATCGCGGGCACCCGGTCGGACGGGCCCGGGACGTGCTACGCGGGGCGCGTCGTGGCCGCGATGCGCTCGGAGCGCAGCGCGTCGTACCAGGTGGTGTCGGCCGGCGGCAGGGCGTTCACGTCCAGCGCCAGCTTGATCAGCATGTCGGCGACGGCGGGGTTGCGCGCCATCACCGGGCCGTGCAGGTAGGTGCCGAAGACGGTGTCCCGCCAGGCGCCCTCGGTGCCGTCGCCGGTGCCGTTGCCCCGGCCGGCGGTGACCCGGGCCAGCGGCTTGACGCCCTGGCCGAGGTGGGTCACGCCCTGGTGGTTCTCGAACCCGGTCAGCTGCGGCAGGCCGAGGGCCGGGTCGACGTCGGCCAGCACGTCGCCGACGCAGCGCTCGCCCTCGCCGCGGCTGGTCCAGACGTCCAGCAGGCCGAGGCCCGGCTCGCGCTGGCCGAGGTCGTTGATGAACTCGTGGCCGAGGATCTGGTAGCCGGCGCAGACCGCGAAGATGATCGCGCCGTTCTCGGAGGCCCGCACCAGCCCGGAGTCGTTGCGCAGCCGCTCGGCGGCGAGCCGCTGCGGACGGTCCTCGCCGCCGCCGATCAGGTAGATGTCGCCGCTGGTGGGCACCGCCTGGTCTGAGCGGACGTCGATCCGGGTCACGTTGAGGTGGCGCTGCCGGGCCCGGCGCTCCACGACCAGGGCGTTGCCGCGGTCGCCGTAGGTGCTGAGCAGGTCGGGGTAGACCCAGACCACGCGCAGGCTGCTCTCACTCATCCTCGAAGGCCTTCCATGACGTACGTGCGGTGGGCTGCTGGGGCTGCTGGGCGGGTGGCCGGCATCAGCCGGCCACGACCTTCCGCAGCTGCTGGAAGGCGGTGTAGTTGGCGATCGCCTCGATCCGGCCGGGCGGCGCCATCCGGACGGCCTGCTCCAGCGAGTCCACGACGTGGAACTGCAGGCCGGCGACCTCCAGGCGCACCGCCAGGTCCAGCTTGCGCTGGCCCAGCACGAACACCGGGTGCCCGGCGAGCCGCTCGTAGTCCACGTCCCACAGCCACGAGGTGTCGGTGCCGTCGGCGTCCAGCGCGTTGACCGAGAGCACCACCGGGGTCGGCGGGCCGTCGATCAGCGAGAAGGTCTCCAGCCAGCCGGCCGGGTTCTTGGCCAGCAGCAGCCGGATGTCGCGGCCCTGGTACTGGACGACGTCGTAGCGGCCGGCCACCGCGGTGACGGAGCGCATCCGCTCCAGCGCGACCTGCGGGGAGACGCCGAACACGGCGGCGACGGCGGCCGAGCTGGTGGCGTTGGCCAGGTTGGCCCGGCCGGGCAGCTGGAGCTGGATCGGCCAGGCGCCGCGCTGCGGGTCGATGACGTGGGTGCCCTGCAGGGCCCAGTGCGGGTTGGGGCGCCGGAAGCCGCACTCCTGGCAGAACCAGTCGTCGCCGGGGCGCTGCATCACGCCGCCGCAGGCGGGGCAGGACCAGGCGTCCTCCTTCCACGCCTGTCCGGCGGCCACCCAGACCACCTTCTTGCAGGAGGACGCGGCCCAGGTCACCAGCGGGTCGTCGGCGTTGGCGATCACCACCGCCTCGGTGTCCTGCAGGCCCTCGCGCCACTTCTCCGCCATCATGCGGGTCTCGGCGGCGCGGTCGAGCTGGTCGCGGGAGAGGTTGAGCAGGGCGATCGCCTTGGGGCGGGTGTCCCGGGCCACCATCGCCAGGTACTTCTCGTCGACCTCGATCACGCCGAAGCGGGCCTCGGAGCCGCCGGCCAGGGCGGAGGTGATGCCGGCCGGCATGTTGGCGCCGAGCGCGTTGGAGACGACCGGGCCGGCGGCGCGCAGCGCCTCGGCGATCAGGCGGGTGGTCGTGGTCTTGCCGTTGGTGGCGCTGACCAGCACCACGTCGAGGTTCTCGGCGAGGGTGGCGAGCAGATCGGGGTCGAGCCTCAGGGCGACCTTGCCGCCGATCACCGATCCGCTGCCGCGCCCGGCCTTGCGGGAGACGGCGGCGGCCACCTTGCCGGCGGTCACCGCGATCTTCGCGCGCGCCGGCAGCGAGGCGTCGCGTGCGCCTGTGGGCTCCGATTCGGTGCCTGCCATGCTCAGTGGTTCCTCCTTGCTGCGGCACCGCCCGGGGGCCGGACTACGGGCCGTCGGGCGGCGGGGACGGGATCAGCCTACCGACTCCGCTGCCCGGCTCGGCGCCCCGGACCCCGTGCCGCCTGCTGCGGAGCGCCCGGAGAGCCCGTCCGGGAGGTCCTGACACGGGATCAGGGCCGGCGGTGTACGGAGGGGCCGTTCGCCGTCGGGGACGCACCACCGGGGTGCGGCGGTTCCGGCCGCCGGGGCGGGAGGGGCCCTTGGTGAGGGTGTGGTGAAGAAATGACCAGATGATTACCGGCCTGGGCGGGTCTGCCAGGGCACCGGCAGCTCCTCGGCCGCCTCCGCCAGGTGCGCGGTGATGACCAGCGTCCCGTCCTCCACCTGGTAGTCCAGCGGCGCCGCCAGCCGCCGCATGGTGGCGATCAGCCCGGAGTTGGAGGACTGGGTGACCGCGTACACCGTGTCCACCCCGGCCTCCAGGGCCAGCGCGGACATCCGCCGCATCAGGTCCAGGCCCAGCCCGCGCCGCTGCCAGGCGTCCTCGACCAGCACCGCCACCTCGGCGCCCTCGTCGTCCCACATCAGGTGTCCGAGGGCGACGATCCGCCCGTCGGCCGTCTCCACCGCCAGGGTCTGGCCGTGCCGGGCGTCCAGCAGGTGGTCCAGGTAGCGGTCGGCGTCCCGGACCGGCCCGTGGTAGCGCTTGCGCAGCGTGTCGGGGGAGCAGCGGTGGTGCATCGCCAGCGCCGCCTCCTTGTCCGCCGCGTCGGCGCGCCGCACGGTCAGGTCGGCGCCGGCCGGCAGGCTCAGCCGGGCCCGGACGTCCGGCACCCGGGGCCCGAGCAGGGCGTCCAGCTCGACCAGCGCCTGCGCCCGGGCGAACTCGGTCGGGGTGAACGGCAGCTGCGGGCGGGTGAGCTCGACGAGGTCCCCGGAGGGCACCGGCAGCCGCATCACGTGCCCGTCCACCCCGGCGGCCCGCCCGGCGGCGCCCGGGTACTGCCGGATGCCGCACTGCCCGAACAGCCGGCGCAGCGCGATCGGCAGCTCGGCGGCGTCCAGCGCGGTCCGGGTGGCCAGCCCCAGGACGTGGGTCGGCAGGTCCACCAGGTCGTGGGCGTCGGCCGGGCCGGTCCAGATGTCGTCGCCGCCGGCCCCGGCGACCAGCGCGGCCAGGTCGGCCCGGGCCAGCGAGTGCGGGGCGCGCACGAAGAACTCGTCCACCGCGCCGGACGGCAGCGGGTGGGACTGCATCGAGACGATGTTCACCTGCCGCGCCGCGAAGGCCGCGCAGATCCGGGCCAGGCTGCCGGGGGAGTCCCGCACCGTGGTGCGCAGCCGCCACAGCGCGGTCTCCTCGAAGTCGTGCAGCGGCCCCTTCAACGGCTCGGCCTGCGAGGACTGCACGACCTGCGCGGCCTGCGAGGCCTGCACCTGCGCGGCCGACCCGGCCGGCGGCGCGGGCGCGTCCGGCGCGGGCGGTCCGTGCAGCCGGTGGTGGTGCGACCACCAGGTGTGGAACAGCGCCGTGGCGAGCAGGGCGGTGGCGGACGCGGCCAGCACCACCGGCCCGTCGGGCCCGTGCACCACGAGCTTGGCCACCAGGTCGGCGGTGGTCACCGAGACGAAGACGGCGGCGAGCTCCACCGCGTCGCGCCGCCACCGGTGGGTACGGCCGCCGCGGCGCTGGGCACGGGAGGGGTTCGGGGACTGGACGTTCTCGGGCTTCGGCTTCTCCAGGTGCTCCATGCCATCAATCTGCCGCTTCGGTGTTTCACGATCACGAATCCCCCGTGACCTGACGGTTAATGGTGCCGCCCATCGGCTGCGCCGCGCCCCGCCTCCTTCACTTCGTCGAGCAGGATCCGCAGGTCCGTTTCGGTGGTGGCCGGATTGAGCAGGCAGGCCCGCAGGATCTCGCGGCCGGCCAGGCGGGCGCCGGTGACGAAGGCGCGGCCGCGGCGCTGGACGGCGGCGGGCAGCTCGCGGTTGAGGGCGTCCAGGGCGGCCTCGGTCAGGCCGGGCGGGCGGAGGCGGAACGCGACGATGGAGGTCTGCACCTCGGCGAGCAGCTCCAGACCGGGGTCGGCGGAGACGAGTTCGCCGAGCCGGCGGGCGAGGGCGGTGGTGCGGGCGATGTCCCGGGCGAGGCCGTCGCGGCCGCGGTGGGCGATGGTGGCCCACACCTTGAGGGCGCGGAACGGGCGGGTCTGCTCGGTGCCGTACTCGGAGAACCAGCCGAGCTCGCCGGCCGTCTCGTCGCGCAGGTAGGAGGGGACGAGGCTGAAGGCTGCGCGCAGCCCCTCGGGGTCGCGGACCAGCGCGCAGCCGCAGTCGACCGGGACGCCGAGCCACTTGTGCGGGTCGAGGGCGAGCGAGTCGGCCCGCTCCAGCCCGGCGTAGCGGTGCGCGATCACCGGGTCGAGCACGCCGAACGCGCCGTAGGCGCCGTCCACGTGCAGCCACAGGCGCTCCTCGGCGCAGAGGTCGGCGAGCGGGCCGAAGGCGTCCACCGCGCCGGTGCCGACGGTGCCGGCCGAGGCGACCACCAGGAAGGGCAGCAGTCCGTCGGCCCGGTCGCGGGCGACGGCGGCGCGCAGGTCGGCCGGGTCGAGGCGGCCGTCCGGGCCGGTGGCCACGGTGCGCAGGTACCGGCTGCCGAGGCCCAGCAGCTCGGCGGCCTTGCGCACGCAGGAGTGGGTCTCGCCGGTGACGTAGCCGACCAGCGGGGGCATCCCGGCCAGGCCGTCCGCGCGGACGTCCCACCCGGCGGCGCGGGCGGCCCGGTCGCGGGCGGCGGCGAGGCAGACGATGGTCGCCATCGAGGTGCCGGAGGTGAGCAGTCCGCCGCCGGGCCGGTGGGGGAAGCCGACCAGCTCGGCGATCCAGCGGACCACGGCCCGCTCCAGGTGGACGTCGGCGTGGTCGCCGCCGGCCGAGCTGGGGTTCATCGCGGCGGCGGCCAGGGTGGCGAGCACGCCCGCCGGGGCGGGGGCGGAGTTCACCCAGCCGAAGAACCGGGGGTGGCCGTTGCCCATCGGGTACGGCAGCACGTCGCGGCCGACGGTCTCCAGCAGCTCGGCGAGCGGGCGGCCGGCCGCGGGCAGCGGGGCGTCCAGCAGGGCGCGGCGGGCCGCGTCGTCCATCGGCTGCCAGACCGGGCGGGCGGCCAGCCCGGCGAGGTGGTCGGCGGCCAGGTCGGCGGCGGTGTGCGCGGCGGCGCGGAAGTCGTCGTGTGCGGTGCGGAAGCCGTCGGCGGTGCGGGGGGCCTCGGCGGCGTGGGCGGCGTCGGTGCGGGGGGCGTCGGTGCGGGGGGCGTCGGAGGTCATGTGCGGCTCCGGGGTGGTGCGGGCCTGGTGGCGCGGCGTCCTCGGCGCACCCGGATTCCCGTGATCCTACGGAAACGGGCCCGCGCCGTGCGGCGCGGGCCCGAGGAGCAGGACGGGCGGCGGTCAGTCCAGCGAGGCGGAGAGCCCGCTCGCCGAGCGGCAGTAGCCCTGCATCTCCTTGTCGGTGACCTTGGCGCAGAGCCGGCCGGCCGCCCCCGCGTCGGTGTAGTTGACCGTGTAGTAGCTGACCAGGCCCTCCGCGCAGGCCTTGCGCTGCCAGCCGTCCGCGGCGGTCGCGCACTGCTGGGCGGCCCAGTCCTCGCGGTCCAGGTTGTACTTCATGGTGCGCGAGCCCACACCCCGGCTGCAGTCCACCGCCCCGCCGGAGGCCTTGCCGTTGAGGCACCACTTCAGGGCCTCGGCGTACACCTCGGGGTGGTTCGGGTAGTCGTGCGAGGAGAGGTAGAAGGTGGGCGCGTAGAAGTAGCAGGCGGACTGGAACAGCGACGGCTGGTCCTTGCACGGGTAGAGCGGGTCCTGGGCGAGCTTGTCGGCGGGGAGGTTGGCCTTCGCCTTCTCGTCCTCCTCGTCGGGGCCGAAGAGCTGCATGAACAGGCCCTCGGAGCAGCGGATCCGGTTCTGGTCGGTGGTGAACTTGTTGCACAGCTCGCGGGCCTTGGCGACGTCCTGCTTGGCGACGAACATCGTGCCGTGGCCGACGCCGTGGATGCACGGGCCGCTGTTCTTGGGCGCGCAGAGCTTGACCAGGTCGGTCTCGGGCTGGGGGGAGGCGTTGAGCATCTCCTCGACGGCGCCGTGCAGGTAGCCGGCCGCGCACGTCTCGTGCGGGTAGGAGATGACCTTCTGGAAGTCGGCGTTGAAGCGCTTGACGGCCGCGTGCCCGAGCTCGTGGGCGATCGGGTGGCAGAACCGGACGGTGTAGGGCAGCTGCTTGGTGATCCGGTCGAGGTCGGCCAGCGCGACGCCGGGGTCGCTGGCGTCCATCTCGGCCATCAGCTTGTTGCGCAGCGTCGAGCGGGTCCACACCGCCGGGTCCCCGGTCGCCGTGCCGCCGGCGGCCGTGACACCGGCGGCCGTGGCTCCGGTGGCCGGCTGCGCGGTGCCGGCCCCGGGGGCGGCCGGCTGCCCGGCCACCGCGGCGGTGACCGGCTCGGGCGTCCAGTCGGTGACGGCCACCGACCCCAGGCCGAGCACCCCGAGCAGCAGGGCGGTGAGGATCGCGAAGGCTCGCGGTTGCATGACGGAGATCCCCCGGCGGATCGAGACGGACGGGACTCTCCCCATCCTGACGGCACGGGCTTCGGATTCCGCGTTATCGACCGCCATTCGGGAGGTGTCGGCGACGCTATCGCACGTCCTGCCGGGTCAACGACGCGGGTTGGCGGCTGGTCACGGGACGGGCCCCGGCGGGCCGTCGGGGGCCCCGGGCGGCGCGGCGTGCGCGCCGCCCGGGGCGGGTCGTCCAGGGTCGTCCAGGGCCGTCCGAGGTTGCCCGGGGTCGCCCCCGGGGTCGGCTCAGAGCTCCAGCGACACCTGGTACTCCGTCAGCCAGGCGTCCAGGTCCAGGGCCAGATCGGTCGCCAGCCGGACCGTCTGCGGATCGGTGTCCGGCGCGAGCGCGTCGGACAGCGCCCGCCGGTCCAGCAGCGCGAGGGCGGGGGAGGCGGGATCGGCGGCCAGCGTGGCGAGCTCCGCGCGCAGCAGCTGCGGATAGCGCGGGTCCTGCACGATCGGGTAGGGGCTCTTCATCCGGTCGGCGATCTCGGGCGGCAGCACGTCCCGCACCGCGGCCCGCAGCAGGCTCTTCTCCCGGCCGTCGAAGTGCTTCATCGCCCACGGCGTGTTGAAGACGTACTGCACCAGCCGGTGGTCGCAGAACGGCACCCGCACCTCCAGCCCGGTCGCCATGCTCATCCGGTCCTTGCGGTCCAGCAGGATGCAGGCGAAGCGGGTCAGGTTGAGGTACGACACCTCCCGCATCCGCCGTTCGAACGGGTCGGCGTCCGGCAGGTGCGGGACCTCGGCGAGCGCCTCCCGGTACCGGGCCCGCCGGTAGCCGTCCAGGTCGAGCTTGCGGAGCAGCTCGCGGTCCAGCAGCTGTTCGCGCGGTCCGCTGCCGGTGCCGCCGAGGCTGCTGAGCACGGCCGCCCACGGGAAGTCGTCGGCGTGCACCAGCCGCGGGTCGTGGAACCAGCGGTAGCCGCCGAACAGCTCGTCCGCCGACTCGCCGGACAGCGCCACCGTGGAGCGCTCGCGCACCCCGCGGAAGAGCAGCAGCAGCGAGGCGTCCATGTCGCCGACGCCGCCCGGCAGATCGCGGGCGCGCAGGGTGGCGAGCCGCTGGGCCGGGGCGCCGAGGGCGGCGGTGTCCAGCTCGATCACCCGGTGGTCGGCGCCCACGTGGCGGGCGAGCAGCTCCGCGTACGGGCCGTCCAGGGTGGTGCGCACGGCGTCCGGGGCGAAGTGCTCGGACTGGCCGGTGAAGTCGACCGCGAAGGAGCGCACGGGGCCGGCGCCGGCGGCGCGCAGGGTGCGGGCGGCCAGGGCGGTGACCGCGCTGGAGTCCAGGCCGCCGGAGAGCAGCGAGCAGAGCGGCACGTCCGACTCCAGCTGGCGGTGGACGATGTCCTCCAGCAGGGCCCGCACGGTACCGATCGTGGTGGGCAGGTCCTGGGTGTGCTCGCGGGCCTCCAGCGACCAGTAGCGCCGGACCGTGATGCCCTGGCGCCGCACCCGCACCACATGGCCGGGACGCACCTCGAAGATGCCCCGGTACGGGGTGACCCCCGGGGTGCGGGCCAGGGTGAGCAGTTCGCGCAGCCCGTCCAGGTCGACCACCGGGCGCACCGCGGGGTGGGCGAGCAGCGCCTTCGGCTCGGAGCCGAAGACCACGCCGTCCGGCACCGGGTGGTAGTGCAGCGGTTTGACGCCCATCCGGTCGCGGACCAGCAGCAGTTCCTCGGTGCGGGCGTCCCAGACCGCGAAGGCGAACATGCCGTTGAGCCGTTCGGCCAGGTGTTCGCCCCACTCCAGGTAGGCGCGCAGCACCACCTCGGTGTCGCTGCGGGTCCGGAAGCGGTGCCCGGCGGCCTCCAGCTCGGCCCGCAGCTCGCGGTGGTTGTACACCTCCCCGCTGTAGCTGAGGGCGGCCAGCAGCCGGCCGTCGTGCTCGGCCGTCATCGGCTGGACGCCGCCCGCCAGGTCGAGCACGGCGAGGCGCCGGTGGCCCAGCGCGGCGTGCCGTTCCAGGTGGACGCCGCCGGCGTCCGGGCCGCGGCAGAGCTGGGTGCCCGTCATGGCGTCGAGCACCGCATGTTCAAGGGTCAGGTCACGGTCGTAGGCGACCCATCCGGTGATCCCGCACATCAGCAGGCCTCCCGTTCTTCCGACACTCTTCCGACGCTCCCTTTCCTCCCCCGGCCCCCCGGTGTGTGAGCAGGTCATCACGCTACGTGGTCACTCGCGTCGGCTACAAGACCCCCGTTCATGAATCGAACACGGCAAGATCCTGCCCGAAATCGGGCAGGATCTTTGATCTTTCGATGGAGGGGCGCCTAGGCTCCCCACTCGTGTCCAGCTCGCCCGGTCCCTCGCACCCTCACGAAGACCTGCTCGCCCACCTCACCCGGACCAGTCCGCTCGGGCCCCGGGAGGCGGCGCGGGTGGTGGCCGAGGTGCTGGCGTACTTCTCCGAGACCACCGAGGAGTACGTCCGGCGCCGCCACGGCGAACTCCAGGCACGCGGCCTGACCAACGAACGGATCTTCGCCCGGCTCGCCGAGGAGCTGCCGGCCCGCCGGGTCGCGGCACCCGGTCTCTCGGCCCGGCAGCTGCGCCGCATCGTCTACGGCTGACCGGCCGTCCCCGGCCTCGCCGACCTCACGGACCTCACCGACCTCACCGACCCAGGAGTCCACCATGTGCGGAATCGTGGCCTACATCGGCCCCAAGGACGCGACGCCCTTCCTGCTGGAAGGCCTCGCCCGGCTGGAGTACCGCGGCTACGACTCCGCCGGCGTGGCCGTCGCCGGACGCAGCGGCGGCATCAAGGTCCGCAAGGTCAAGGGCCGGGTCGCCGACCTCGCCGCCGACATCCCCGCCCGCTTCAAGGGCGCCACCGGCATCGGCCACACCCGCTGGGCCACCCACGGCGTCCCCAGCGACGCCAACGCCCACCCGCACCTGGACAACGCCGAGCGCATCGCCGTCGTCCACAACGGCATCATCGAGAACGCCGACGAGCTGCGCGTACGGCTCGCCGCCGACGGCGCCGTCTTCCGCTCCGAGACCGACACCGAGGTGCTCGCCCACCTCGTCGCCGCCCACGCCGCCGAGGGCGTCGAGCTGGAGGAGGCCGTGCGCGCCGCCCTCGCCAAGGTCGTCGGCACCTACGGCATCGCCGTCCTCGACGCCGAGCGGCCCGACCGCATCGTGGTCGCGCGCAACGGCAGCCCGATCGTGCTCGGCATCGGCGAGAAGGAGATGTTCGTCGCCTCCGACGTCTCCGCCCTGGTCCGCTACACCCGCCAGGTCGTCCACCTGGAGGACGGCGAGCTGGCCACCGTGCGCGCCGACGGCTTCCGCACCTTCACCGAGGACGCCCGCACCACCCACCGCCAGCCGTCCACCGTCGACTGGGAGATCGACTCCTACGACACCGGTGGCTACGAGCACTTCCTGCTCAAGGAGATCCACGAGCAGCCCGGCTCCGTCGAGCGCACCCTCAGCGGACGGCTCGACGAGCGGTTCGCCACCGCCCACCTCGGCGGCCTCAACCTGGACGCCCGCGAGCTGCGCGAGATCCGCCGGGTCAAGATCCTCGGCTGCGGATCCGCCTACTACGCCGGCGAGATGGGCGCCCAGCTGATAGAGGAGCTGGCCCGCATCCCCGCGCACAGCGAACCCGCCTCCGAGTTCCGCTACCGCAACCCGGTCATCGAGGCCGACACCCTCTACATCGCGGTCAGCCAGTCCGGCGAGACCTACGACACCCTCGCCGCCGTGCAGGAGGTCAAGCGCAAGGGCGGCCGGGTGCTCGGCGTCGTCAACACCGTCGGCAGCGCCATCGCCCGCGAGTGCGACGGCGGCATCTACCTGCACGCCGGCCCGGAGATCTCGGTCGCCTCCACCAAGGCCTTCACCTCGACCGTCGTCGCCTTCGCGCTGCTCGCCCTGCACTTCGGCCGGATCCACGACCTCTCGCCCGCCGACGGCCGCCGGATCGTCTCCGCCCTCAAGGCGCTGCCCGGCCAGATCCGCGAGGTCCTCGCCCAGAGCGACGAGATCGCCCGCCTCGCCGCCGAGTACGCCGACTCCACCGGCATGATGTTCATCGGCCGGGTGCGCGGCTACCCCGTCGCCCGTGAGGGCGCGCAGAAGCTCAAGGAGATCTCCTACGTGCACGCCGAGGCCTACCCGGCGAGCGAGCTGAAGCACGGCCCGCTGGCCCTGATCAGCCCCGAGCTGCCCACCGTCGCCCTCGTCCCGGACGACGAGCTGCTCGACAAGAACCTCACCACCCTCGGCGAGATCAAGGCCCGCTCGGGCCGCGTCCTCGCCGTCGCCCACCGCCGCCCCGAGGCCAGGCTCGCCGACCACTGCATCCTGGTCCCCAGGAGCGAGCCCGAGCTGGACCCGCTGCTCCTCAACATCCCGCTCCAGCTGCTCGCGTACCACGCCGCGGTCGCGCTGAAGCGCGACGTCGACAAGCCCCGCAACCTCGCCAAGAGCGTCACCGTCGAGTAGCCGCGGGCACGGTGGAGCCCGGGGACCGGCCGCGTCGCACGCGCCGCTCCCCGGGCCCGATTCCGAGGGAGGGTCAGGCCCGCCGGACGGTCAGCCGGCCGCCCCGCGCACCGCCTCGGCGGCGCGGACCACGGCCTCGGCCAGCCGGTGGTTCTCCGGACCCAGCGGCAGCGAGGTGAACCGGCGCCGGGTGTAGCCGTAGGCGACGCCACTGCGCGGATCGGCGAAGGACTGCGCACCCGACGCGCCGCTGTGCCCGAAGGCCTCCGGCCCGAGGAACGGGAAGCGCGCGCTCTGCGCCTCGAAGCCGAGGCCGAAGTGGTCCTCCTCGGCGGTCACCACGTCGGTGCCCCGGGTGCTGACCCGCCCGAACTCGGCGATCGTGGCCGGGGTCAGCAGCGGCGCCCGCCCGTCCGACTCCTGCGCCGCCGCCGCGTACATCGCCGCCAGGCCCCGGGCGTTGCCCACGCTGCCGGTCGAGGCCGGGCCCTGTGCCCGCACCGACCGGCGGTTGGCGAACTCCACCAGGTCGGTGGGCGGGGTGGCGTTCAGGTTGAAGGCGACCGCCATCAGGCTGTCCGGCGCCGGCGGCGCGGCCGGCCGCCCCGGCACCGGGACCGCCGGAAGGATCGGCAGGTAGCGCGCCTCCAGCTGCTGCGGCAGACCGAGGAAGAAGTCGAGCCCGAACGGCGCCCGGATCCGCTCCTCGAACAGCTCCTGGATCGTGCGACCGGTCCGCCGGCGGACCACCTCGCCGGTCAGCGCGCCGATCACGAAGGCGTGGTAGCCGTAGGCCGTGCCGGGCTCCCAGTAGGGCTTCTGCGCGGCCAGCCGCTCGGCCAGCCGCCGGTCGTCCGCCAGCTCCTCCGGGGTGAAACCGCCCTCGACGCCGATCAGCCCCGAGCGGTGCTCCAGCAGCTGGCGCAGGGTCAGCCCGCCCTTGCCCTCCGCCGCGAACTCCGGCCAGTGGCGGGACACCTCCTCGTCCAGCGCGAGCACGCCCTCCTGCACCAGCAGCGCCACCACCAGGTGCGCCGCCCCCTTGGCGGAGGAGTAGAGCGCGAACAGCGACTCGCCCGACACCCCCTCGCCGGCCCAGAGGTCGACCACCCGGCGGCCGTCCAGGTGGACCGCCAGCTGGGCGCCGCCGCCCGCCGGCTCCTCGGCCGCCACCGCGGCGAACTCCTCCCGCACCCGCTCGAACCCCGGTGCGACGCTTCCGCCCACGGTGTCTCCGGCTGCCATCTTTCCCCCTCGTCCGCTGCTCCCCGGTGAACGTGATCACCGCCTGCCGGACCGTCAACTGTGTCCGGGGCCGGACTATTCCGGCCCCGGACGGGCGAGCGCCACCGGTGGTGGCGGCTCAGTAGTCGGCGCTGGGGGCGCGGGTGGTGGGGCCGAGGTCGGGCTCGTCGCGGAGTTCCAGCGACCGGCCGTGGCGGGCGAGTTCGAGGACGACGAGGGTGTTGCGGCCCGGCCGCCAGAGCGGCGCCGGGGCGTAGAGGGTGCGCTGCGGGCCCTCGTCGGTGTAGCGGCCGAGCAGGAAGCCGTTCAGCCAGAGCAGGCCGCGGCCCCAGCCGGGGAGGGCGACGAAGGCGTCGGCGGGGGCGTTGCCGGTGGCGCCGCCGGTGCCGCCGGCCGCGTCGAGGCCGGTCTCGAAGCGGTGGAAGACCGGATCGCCGTCGACGGGGTCCGGGCCGTCGTCGTGGAAGGCGAGCGGGCCGAGGTCGGTGAGCGGCAGCGGGCGGATCTCCCAGCCGTGCAGGCGCTGGCGCTCGTGCGAGACACCGCGCCGGATGCCCTTGCGGTCGTCCATCTGGGGCCCGTAGTTGGCGCGGCCGAGGGCCTCGACCAGGATGTCCAGGGCGACCCCGTCGGGACCGGTGGCGAGCGGGAGGGTCGCGCCCGGGGCGTTGCGGTCCAGCACGCCGAGCGGGCGGCCGTCGGCGAACACCTGTGCCCGGTCGCCGATCCCGTCGATGCGCAGCGGGAGTTCGGGGCGCGGGCCGGGGACGCGGGTGCGGTAGTGGATCAGGCCGAAGGACTGGCCGAGGCGCTCCATCGGCTCGGGAGCGGGGCGGTGGACCGGGGCGGACAGGGCGTCGAGGGAGTCGAGCAGCCGGGCCCGGCCGCTCGCGCCGTCGAGCCGACGGGGCGCCAGCCGGGCCGGACGGGGTGGGAGTTCGCCCTCCGGCAGCGGGACGTACCGGCCGATGACGGCGCGCAGGGCGTGGAACTTCTCGGTCAGCTCGCCCGCCTCGCCGATCGGCGCGTCGTAGTCGTAGCTGGTGACGGTCGGCTCGTAGCCGGCGGTGTCCGGTCCGGTGCCGGAGTGGTTGGCGCCTGCCCAGAAGCCGAAGTTGGTACCGCCGTGCGCCATGTAGAGGTTCACCGAGGCGCCGGTGGCGAGCAGCTCGTCCAGCGACTCGGCGGCCTCCTTGGCGTCCCGGACGTGGTGCGGATCGCCGATCCGGTCGAACCAGCCGATCCAGAACTCCATGGCCGCGAGCGGCCCTTCGGGCTGTTGGCGGCGCAGCACCTCGAAGCGCTCGGGGGCCCGGGAGCCGAAGGTGGCGGTCGCCAGCAGGCCCGGGATCGCGCCGCCCTGCTGCATGAAGTCCTCGGAGCCGTCGGCGGTGAACAGCAGGCAGTCCACCCCGCGCGCCAGCAGGCCGTCCCGCAGGTGCGCCAGGTAGGCGGCGTCGGTGCCGTAGCTCCCGTACTCGTTCTCCACCTGGACGGCCACCACCGGTCCGCCCCGGCTGCCCAGCAGCGGCAGCAGCTGCGGCACCAGCGCGTCGAACCAGCCGTCCACGGCGGCCAGGAAGGCGGGGTCGGAGCAGCGCAGCCGGATCCCGTCCACGGCCAGCAGCCGGGCCGGCAGGCCGCCGAACTCCCACTCGGCGCAGATGTACGGGCCGGGGCGCAGGATGACGTCCAGCCCGTGCCGCTCGGCGAGCCGGACGAACCGGGCGATGTCCCGCCAGCCGGTGAAGTCCACCTCGCCGTCCGGCAGTTCGTGGAAGTTCCAGGGGATGTAGGTGTCCACCGTGTTGACGCCGAGAGCGCGCAGCCGGGCCAGCCGGTCGTCCCACAGGTCCGGGTGGACCCGGAAGTAGTGCAGGGCGCCGGAGACGATGCGGTGCGGTGCGCCGTTGCGGCGGAAGCCGCCGGCGTCGAAGTCGAGCTCGATCATGCGGACCAGCTTTCGGTGGTGACGCGGGCTTCGGTCGGGTGCTGCTGCGTCGGAGCCGGCCCCGGGGCGTCGGCCCACCGCGCCGGCCCTCGTCCGGCCAGCGTATACGAGCTGTTGGACGCCCGGCCCCTGCGTTTCGGCACGCCCCGGCTCCGCCGAGCACGGGGTCCGGCGGACTCGCCGTGAGGACCGGCGGGGAAGGCGGGGCCGCCGACGCCCGGGCGGCCCGTCCGCGGTGCGGAACACGGGGTGTCCGCCGGGGCCGCTCCGCCCTAGACTGCTCAGCTCGCACGGCATTACCGACGGGTAGGCAGGTGTCCGCGGGTGCCGCCACCGACCGGCAGCAGGCAGGGAAGGGGAGTCCGGATGGCCGACGAGCGGGTGCACGCCTACGGGGACGACGCGCTGGGGGAGCACGACGCGGTGGCCCTGGCCGCCCTGGTGCGGTCCGGCGAGGTGAGCCCCGCCGAGCTGGCGACGGCCGCCGCGGCCCGGGCCGAACGGGTCGACGCGGCGCTCGCCCCGGTCGCCTTCGCCGCGTACGGCCGGCCGTACGGCGTGGACGGCGGCCACGGCGGCCACGGCGGGCCCGGCGCGGGGGCGGACACGCCGCTGTACGGCGTGCCCAGCTACCTCAAGGACAACACCGACCTGCGCGGCATGCCCACCGGCCAGGGCAGTTCGGCCTTCCGCGCCAAGCCCGCCCGCCGCACCGCCGGCTTCGCCGAGCAGTTCCTCGGCACCGGACTGTCCGTCCTCGGCAAGACCCGGCTGCCGGAGTTCGGCCTCAACGCCTCCACCGAGTTCGCCGCGGCCCGCCCCGTCCGCAACCCCTGGCGGACCTCGCACTCGCCGGGCGCCTCCTCGGGCGGCGCGGCGGCGCTGGTCGCCGCCGGCGTCGTCCCGATCGCGCACGCCAACGACGGCGGCGGCTCGATACGGATCCCGGCCGCCTGCTGCGGACTGGTCGGCCTCAAGCCCACCCGCGGCCGGACGGTGCCCAACGCCCAGGGCCGCCGGCTGCCGGTCGACCTGGTCACCGACGGCGTGCTGACCCGCTCCGTGCGCGACACCGCCGCGTTCTTCGCCGCCGCCGAACGCCACCACCGCAACCTCGCGCTGCCCCCGCTCGGCCTGGTCGAGGGCCCCGGCACGCGCCGGCTGCGGATCGGCCTGGTGGTGGACTCCCCGACAGCGGCCACCGACGCGCCGACCCGGGCGGTGGTCGAGGAGACGGCCGCCCGGCTCGCCGCGCTGGGCCACCGGGTGACGGAGGTGCGGCTGCCGTTCGGGGAGGAGTTCTCCCGCGACTTCGTCCTCTACTGGGGCTACATCGCCTTCCTGATCGCCGCCACCGGCCGGCTGGTCGTCGACCCCGGTTTCCGGGCGTCCCGGCTGGACGGGCTGACCACCGGCCTGCGGCGGCTCTTCCACCGCGAGTTCGCCCGGGTCCCGGGTGTGGTGCGGCGGCTGCGCGCGGCCGAGCGGACGTACGCGGAGCTGTTCCGCACCCAGGACGCGATCCTGTCGCCGGTGCTGGCGCACGTCGCGCCGCCGATCGGCCATCTGAGCCCGAACGTCGCGTTCGACGAACTGATCGAACGGCTCACCCGCTACGTGGCGTTCACCCCGGTCAACAACGTCACCGGCGGCCCCGCCATCGCCCTGCCGGCCGGCGCGAGCCCCGACGGCCTGCCGATCGGCGTCCACCTGTCGGCCGCCCACGGCGAGGAACGGCTGCTCCTGGAACTCGCGTTCGCGCTGGAGGCGGACCGGCCCTGGCGGCGGATCCAGGACTGACCGGGCCGGTCGGGCGGGTCAGCCGAGGACCGGCGAGGCGATGGCGCAGGCCGCGCGCACCTCGCGGCGCAGCGGGGCGAGGACGTCGTCGGCGGTGCTGCGGTCGGGCCCGGTCGCTTCCTCGGGGGCCGGCAGCGGGGTGCCGGTCCGCAGTGCCTCGGCCAGCGCGGCGAGGTCGGCGGCGATGGCGGCGACCTCCTGCGGGGGCGGCGCCGGCACCCCGTGCTCGACCCGCACCCGGGTGGCGGTGGTCGCCTCCACCACCCGCTCCACCGCGATCACCAGCGGCCACCACGCCGCCGCCCGGGTGCCGGTCGGCGGCGGCTCGGTGAGCGCGCGCTGGAACTCGGAGCGGACCGCGGAGAGGTCCCGGTAGAGCCGCCGGCGCCGGCGCGGCCGGGACGGCTGGTCGCGGCCGGGGGCGGCGGCGAAGGCCAGCGCCACGTACCCGGAGGCGTCCGCGACGGCGTCGGCCAGCCGGTCGCCGATCCGGGTGTGCCAGGACTCCGGCCAGCACAGGTAGCCGGCCAGCAGGGCGATCGCGCAGCCGATCAGCGAGTCGTACAGCCGGGGCAGCACCAGTCCGAAGCCCTGGTGGTTGAGCAGGTCGGAGAGCAGCAGGATGACGGGGGTGATGGCCGCCGTCTGGAAGGCGTACCCCTTCGCGGAGAACGCCGGGATCAGCGTGGCCAGCAGTGCCACCGTCGGCACGTCCCACCAGCCGCGCGGCACCTCGGCGAGCACCGGGACGGCGATCAGCAGCCCGAGGGCCGTGCCGAAGGCGCGCAGCACGGCGCGCGAGAACACTGAGCCGAAGTCCGGCTTCAGGACGAAGGTGACGGTCAGCGCGACCCAGTACGAGCGGGGCACCGGCAGCACCGAGACCAGCACCTGGGCCAGCCCGATGCACAGCGCCAGCCGCAGGCCGTAGCGCCAGGACGCGCCGGACAGCAGCGCCGCCCGGGTCGCGCGCCGGGCCCGCTCGCCGGGGGCGGCGGGGCGCCCGAGCCGGTCGGGGTCGGCGTCGGCGCGCCCGGGCTCGGCGTCGACGGCGGCCGCGTACCGCAGGGCCTGGTCCAGGGCCCGTTCGGAGGGGCCGGTGGGCGGTGGCAGGGCGAGGAAGGCGGCGGGGTCCTCGCCCGGGGCGGGGGCGGCCCGGCCGCGTTCGACGGCGTCGGCGAGCGCCAGGACGGCGGCCGGGTAGGCCTCCGGCAGCGGGCCGAGCCGGGCGACCGGGCGCAGCTTGGCGGCGGAGGCCGCCTCGACGACCGGTATCAGCGCGTTGAGCCGGGCGATCAGCCGGGCCAGTCCGGGCGAGCGGCCGTGCCGGCGGGTGCGGTGGGCGAGCAGCAGGTCGTACGAGGCGTTGAGCGACTGGGTGACGGCCAGCCGCCGTTCGTCGTGCTCCGGGGTGCCGGCGGCGCGGACGAACGCGGCGACCGCCCGGTAGCTGCCGGCCACCGCCGCCCGCTCCGGCAGGCCGCCGCGCAGCGGCCAGGCGAACAGGGTGAGCAGCAGCACCACGGCCCCGCCGGCGAGCAGCAGCAGCGGCGCCGTCCACCACGGGCGCGGCATCGGCAGGCCGGCGCCGACGACGGCGTTGAGCAGGAGCAGCAGGCCGCAGACGGAGGCGACCGAGCCGATCGAGGAGATCATCCCGGAGACCAGCGCGACCAGCGTGAGGACGGCGACGGCCGTCCAGTCGCGCCCGAACACCAGGGTGCCGAGGGCGATGCCGGCGGCGCCGAACAGCTGCGGCACGGCGATGTTGAACACCCGCATCCGGTAGGCGTCGGCGGTGTCGCCGATGACGGCGGACAGCGCGCCCATCGACGCCAGTGCCCCGTACGCGGGCCTGCCCGCCGCCAGCCCGACGGCCAGCGGCGCCGCCAGCCCGGCGGCGGCCCGGGCCACCGCCGCCCACGGGACGGGCGCCGGCTGCGGCCGCATCCCGGCGGTCAGCCACTTCGGGGGTGAGAGCCGGCCACCCGGCGCGTCCTGTGCCATGGCGTCAACCTACGGCGCCCGCGCGGCCCGCCCCGGCCACGGCACGCGCGGGCGTTCCGGGGCGGCGCCCCGCGGGCCCGGCGAGGTGCCGCGTCGGCGAGGCGCCGGACCCGCGTCAGGCGGTCACGGTCTCCGGGGCCGGGAACGGGGCGTCGGCCGGGCGGGGCGTGGAGGGCAGGTCACGGGTGCGGCCGACGGGGGAGAGGAGCAGGACGAGCGCCGCCAGCGGCACTCCGGCGGTGGTGATCCACAGCGCGGGGCGCAGGCCGAGCACGGTGCCGAGGACACCGGCCAGCAGCGCGCCGAGCGGGATGGTGCCGTAGCTGAGCACGGCCCCTCCGGCGCTGATCCGGCCGAGCAGCTCGGGCGGGCAGTAGCGCTGCTGGAAACCCGACTTGATGACGTTCCCGGCCACCACGCCGACCGAGATGCCGAACCCGCCGGCCACGTAGCAGAGCACGCCCGCGCCGGGACCGGTGAGCGGGATCAGCAGGGCGGACGAGCACAGGCCCAGTTCGAAGAGGATCATCGCGCGCGCCGTGCCGATCCGCGCGGAGACCCGGCGGGCCACGAAGGCACCGAGGACGCCGCCGCTGCTGACCGTCGCGATCAGGGCGCCGACGGTGCCCGGTGCGAGGCCGACCTCGCGGACCAGGAAGGCGACCTGGATCGACTGGTAGCCCATCAGCGCCAGGTTGGACGCGCCGGCGAACAGGGCGAAGGTGCGCAGCCAGGGGTCCCCGGTGAGCAGCCGCAGGCCCTCGCCGACCTCGCGGCGCAGCGAGCGGTCGGCGGCGGGCTCGTGCGGTGTCTCACGGTGCCGGATCCGGCCCAGGCAGAGCAGCGAGACCAGGAAGGTCGCGGCGTTGGCGAACATGCCGTTGGCGGCGCCGGCGAGTTGGGCGATCAGGCCGCCGGAGCCGAGGCCGGCGATCTGGGCGGCGGAGGCGCTGCCGTGGAGTTTGGCGTTGCCCTCGGGCTGGTCGGCGGGGGACAGCAGGTCGGGCAGGTAGGCGGTGTAGGCGGTCTGGAAGAAGACGGCCGCGGTGCCGGTGAGCAGGGCGACGGCCAGCAGCAGTCCGACGCTGAGCCGGCCCGCCCACCCGGCGACGGGCACGGCGGCGAACAGGACGAGCGAGACGGCCGCGGCGGCCAGCATGACCGGGCGGCGCCGTAAGCGGTCCACCCAGACGCCGGCGGGCAGGCCCATGACCAGCCAGGGCGCCCAGGAGGCGGCGCTGAGCAGGCCGATCTCGAAGGTGGAGGCGTGCAGTTCGGAGACGGCGATCAGCGGCATGGCGACGCCGGTGACGGAGGCGCCGAACTTGCCGGCCGTCTCGCCGCACCAGAGCAGCCGGAAGTCGCGGTGGCGGCGCAGCAGGCTGCGGGGGGCGGTGGCGTCGCGCTTCACTCGGCGCCCCCTGCCCGGCCCTCGGCGGCCTCGGTGCTTTCGGCGGCCTCGGCGCTCGCGGTGCTTGCGGTGCTCGCGGTGCTTCCGGGTTCGCCGGTGCCCGGGGGCTGCGGGCGGCGCGGGAAGGACTGGAGCTGGACGACGACCGGCAGTGCCGTCGGGTCCGGCTCGGCGTCCGGGTCCGGCAGATGGCGCTGGACGACGGCGAACAGCTCGTCGTTGAGCGCCCGGAGCTGGGCCGGCGTCAGCCGCAGCCGGCTCCAGTCCGAGATGGTGCCGGCGCTGCGCCACTCGTCCGGCCAGTCCTCGGTGATGTAGGTGTTGATCCGGCTGAAGTACTGGCCGACGAGTTCGTGCAGGTAGAGCGAGACCGCGCCGCGGGAGTCCGGGTCGTCCCGGAAGTCGGTGGTGTTGAGCTGGTTGGTGACGGGAACGCGCCGCCACCAGCGCTCGCGCTTGGTGCCGCGGCCGGTCTCCTCCTCGATGAACCCGTGCTCGGCGAGGTGGCGCAGGTGCCAGCTGACGGTGCCGGTGTTCTCGCCGAGCCGCTCGGCGAGCCGGGTGGCGGTGGCCGGGCCGTCGAGGTTCAGCAGCTCGAAGATCTTCATCCGCAGCGGGTGGGCGAGCCCGCGCAGGCTGC
The DNA here is from genome assembly GCF_040609255.1 of Kitasatospora sp. NPDC004723. Taxonomy (NCBI): domain Bacteria; kingdom Bacillati; phylum Actinomycetota; class Actinomycetes; order Kitasatosporales; family Streptomycetaceae; genus Kitasatospora; species Kitasatospora sp. NPDC004723. The sequence goes on from NZ_JBEXJT010000042.1 coordinate 46,621, forward strand.
GCGCGTCCAGGCGGCGCATCGGCCGGTCGGTGGTGGGGTTCTCCTCGGTGGGCATGACGGAATCGTAGGACGCAGAGAGTTCTCTGCATAGGGGTCTCTGCAGAGAACTCTCTGGAAGTGGTGGGCGGTTACGCTTCGACGGTTCCCGTGTGCCGGGCCAGGGCCTCGCGCAGCCGGGTCAGCCGCGCGATCTCCGCGTCCAGGGCGGCGAGGCGCTGCTCGATCACCGGGGCGAAGGTGTCCGGCCCGAAGTCCCCCTCGGACGCGCAACTGCGCGGCGGGTCCGCGGCGAGCAGGTCCAGCCGGTGCGCCCGGCTGGCGAGGTCCTCGACGGTCAGCCCGAGGGCCAGCAGCGCCCGGATCACCCGCACCCTGGTCACCGTGTCCGGTCCGTACTCGCGCTGCCCGGCGGCGGTGCGCACGGGCGGCGGCAGCAGGCCGCGCTCCTCGTAGAAGCGCAGCGCCCGCGGTGTGGTGCCGGCCGCCGCCGCCGCGTCCCCGATCCTCATCCGTCCCGTCATCCGCCCCTCCCCGAGCGTCCCTGCCTACAGCTCCACGACCATGGCGCCGAAGACGTCACCGTCGATCAGCCGGGACAACGCCCCGGGCGCCTGCGCGATGCCCGGCAGGACCGTCCGGGGGACGGCCAGCTCGCCGGCGCGCAGCCAGCCGCCGAGCCGCTCGTGCCACTCCGGCTCCAGCTCCGCGTACCGCTGCCCGCTGACGCCGTGCACGGTGACGCTGCGGGTGAGCAGCCGGAAGGTGTCCACCACGGCCGGCGCGTCGGCGCCGCGCCGGGCCGGGTCCATCTGCCCGGCCAGCGTCCCGATCAGCGCGAACCGCGCGCCAGGACGGGCGGCGTCGACGGCCGCCGTCAGCTGCTCGCCGCCGACCATGTCCAGCAGCACGTCGACGCCGTCCGGGGCGGCTTCGGCGAGCTGCCCGGCGATCGGCCCCGCCCCGCGCACCAGCACGGCGTCGTAGCCGAACTCCTCGGTCAGCCGCCGTGCCTTGGCGGCCGAGCCGGCGGTGCCGATCACCCGGGCCGCCCCGAGCAGCCGGGCCACCTGCCCGGACACCGTGCCGAGCGCCCCCGCCGCGCCGGTGACCAGCACGACGTCCCCCTCCCGGACGCGCGCCGCCCGGGTCAGCGCGCCGTAGCCCGTGAGGCCGGGGGAGAGCAGGGCGAGCGGGTCGGGGAAGCCGTCGGCCACCCGGGTGAACGCGGCGGCCTCGGCCACCGCGTGGTCGCGCCAGCCGAGCAGGTGGGTGACCAGGTCGCCGGGCCGCAGCGGTCCGCCGGCCGGTGCGGCCAGCACCTCGCCGAGGGCGGGCCCGGCCAGCACGTCGCCGGGGCCGATGGTGAAGGGCGCGTCGGCGAAGTCGCCGCCGATCAGGGTGCGCAGACCGGGGAAGACGAGGAAGGCCCGGTTGCGGACGAGCACCTCGTCCGGGCCCGGCGCGGCGAGCGGGCCCTCGACCAGGGCGAAGCTCTCGGGGGTGGGCAGACCGGCGGGCTCGGCGACGAGCCGGATCTCGCGGACGGTACTGGGGAAGGATGGCACGATCGGACTCCAGGGTGTGCGGGGCGGTGGGTTCGCCGTGCGGCGGCCGTTCCGCCGCGCGGTGCGGGGACGCTAACCCCTGCCCCGCGCGTCAGGGGCAAGTCCGTCACCGCGCGCTGCGATCGCCCGACGGGCCGTCCGGTGATCTTCTGGAGTCACGCCCGGTGTGACCGTATGGCCGTATGACTGCACGGCCGCCCCGTCGCACGACTGCACGACCGCACAACTGCACGACCGCACAACCGCACGCACCGGCACCACGGAAAGGCAGCACCACCATGACCGAGCAGCAGGCACCCACGCCCCTCCAGCCCGTCGACGAGGACTGGCGGACCGCCCTGGTGGTCGTCGCCCACCCCGACGACATGGAGTACGGCGGGGCCGCCGCCGTCGCCCGCTGGACCGACCAGGGCAAGAAGGTCGTCTACGTGATGGCCACCAGCGGCGAGGCCGGCATCGACGGCATGGACCCCGAGCGCTGCCGCCCGCTGCGCGAGGCCGAGCAGATCGCCTCCGCCGCCCTCGTCGGCGTGGACACCGTCGAATTCCTCGGCCACCCGGACGGCGTCGTCGAGTACGGCCTGCCGCTGCGCCGCGACATCGCCCGCGCGGTGCGCCGCCACCGCCCGGACATCGTCATCACCAGCAACTTCCGCGACACCTGGGGCGGGGTCTTCCTCAACCAGGCCGACCACATCGCCGTCGGCCGGGCCACCCTGGACGCCGTGCGGGACGCGGGCAACCGCTGGGTCTTCCGCGAGCTGGTCGACGAGGGGTACGAGCCGTGGGACGGGGTCAAGGAGATCTGGGCGGCCGGCTCGCCCGAGTCCGCGCACGCGGCGGACACCACCGAGCACTTCGACCGCGGCGTCGCCTCGCTGGAGGCCCACAAGGCCTACCTGGCCGGCCTCGGCGGCGCGATGGCGGACGCCCGAGGCTTCCTGGAGGGCGTCGGCCGCGGCGCGGGCACCCGCCTCGGGACGCGCTTCGCCGTCGCCTTCGAGGTCTTCCCGCTCCGCTAGAGCGTCGCGTCGCCCGGGGCGTGGGCCGCGGAGCGGGCCGGGTTGCGGCGCAGGGCGAGGATCGTGAGGTCGTCCCGGCGGCGGCCGCGGCTGTGGCGGCGGACGTCCTCGTCGACGGCCTCGGGGAGGGTGTCCGGGGTGTGCCCGGCCAGGGCGGGCAGCCGCCGCTCGACCGGATAGAAGACGCCGTTGCCGTCCGCGGCCTCGGTGACCCCGTCGGTGAACAGCAGCAGCGTCCCGTCGGCGGGCAGGTCGAACCACTGGACGGTGCGCACCTCCCCGGCGAGGTCGGCGAGCCCGAGCGGTACGCCGGGCGACAGCTGGACGGCCGTCGCGCCGCCGCCGGCCAGCAGGTACGGGGCGAGGTGGCCGCAGTTGACCGCCTGGACGGCGGCCGTGCGGTCCAGGCAGAACACGGTGGCGGTGACGAAGCGTTCGGCCTCGCCGCTCTGCGCCGCGTACGTGTTGTGCCGGGTGACCGCGTCCTCCAGGGCGAGGACGACGTCGGTGAGCGCGGGTTCGCGGAAGGCCGCCTCGCGGAAGGCGCCGAGCACGGCGAAGCCGGTGCCGATCGCCGGCAGGCCCTTGCCCTGGACGTCGCCGATGACCACCCGGGTGCCGTACGGCGTCTCGGCGATGTCGTAGAGGTCGCCACCGACCATGGCGTCCTCCTCGATCGGCCGGTAGCAGCCGTGCAGCAGCACGTCGGAGGTCAGGGCGGGCAGCGGGCGCAGCAGCTGGCGCTGGAGGGCGACGGCGCTCTGCCGCATCCGGTGCAGGTCGCGCTCGCGCTGGATCCGGCGCGCGCACAGCGCCACCGCGACGCCCGACGAGCCGACGACGGTGGCCACCGTCAGCGCCCGGCCGTTGACCGACTCCGGGGGGAAGAACACCGAGCTGATGATGATGACGCCGGTGACCCAGACCGCGGCGGCGACGGTCTGGGCGAGCGTGCCCAGACCGGCCAGCAGCGCGGGGACGAACACCAGCAGCAGCACCAGCCGGGCGCTGGTGCCGCCCGCCGCCTGCGCGGCCAGCACCAGCACGGTGGCCAGCAGGACGGCGAGCACGACGGTCCGGTTGGCGGGCATGCGCAGCGCCCCGTCGCTCCCGGGACCCCCGCGCGCCCCGTGTTCCGCCATCCTCGCCTCCCAGGTGATCGTTTCCAGGCTCACCGGTCGGGGCGCGCGTCGCAACCGCGCGCGCCCCCGGCGGCCGCGCAGCAGCCGGTGGGCGGCGAGCAGGACGACGAGCAGGCCGAGCGCGAGCAGCAGCCACAGCTGGTAGCGCACCGCCGTCCGCCAGACGGTGCCGACGTGGGCGCCGGCCAGGTACCCGACGGCGGCCCACACGCCCACCCACAGCGCGGCGCCGATCACGTTGAACACCTGGAACCGGGGCCACGGCATGCCGGTCGTCCCGGCGATGATGCCGTTGGTCTGCCGCAGCCCGTCGAAGAACCGGGCGACCGTCACCACCTTGCCGCCGTGCCGCTCGAAGAACACCTCGGCGCGGGCCGTGCGTTCCGGCGTGAGCCACACGTACCGGCCCCAGCGGTGCACGAAGGCGCGCCCGCCGGTGCTGCCGATCAGATGGCCGAGGGTGTTGCCGAGCACCGCCGCCGCGAAGGCGATCGCCACCACGGCGGCGAGGTCCAGGTGGCCGGTGCCGGCGAAGACGGCGGCCAGCACCAGGACGGTCTGCCCGGGCGCGGGGATCGCGCAGTTGTCGAGCAGGACGAACAGGGCCAGCGCCGGGTAGCCGTAGTGCTCCAGCAGCGGCGCGAGCGCGGCCAGCGGCCCCGGCAGCGCGGGTGCGCCGTCGGCGGCCGAGCCAGCCGAGGCGGCCAAGGCGGCCGGAAGCGGCACGGCTCACCGCCGCGGGCCGCAGGGGCGCGGGGCGGTGGCCGGTGGCGTCAGTGGATCGCCTCGCGGGGTTCGATGTTGCAGTCCGGACCGGGGTAGATCAGGCCCGTGTGGCCGTCCTCGAAGCGGACCACGTACGGTGGCTGGCCGTCCTGGCCGCGCACCTCGACGATCTCGCCCTTCTGGTCGGTCATGCCCACCGCCCGGCTGTGGATGTGGAGCTGGTCGCCTACTGCTGCGTGCATGGTCGTGCTCCTCGCGGTGTGTGCGGACGCCGGGACCGGCGGGGCGGCCGTTGCCCCGTTCCTCTGTCTCCACTGTGCTTCCGGCCCGCCCGGGCCGCAACGGCTCGCCGGCTCCGCCAGGGCCGGGCGAGCCGCGCCGGGACCCGACCGGACCCGTGGGGGCCTGCTCCGGTCCGCGCGGGCTCAGTGCGGGCCGAGCTGCTCGACGAGGTAGCCGCGGACCAGCCGCTTGCACTCGGCGATCATCGCCGGATCGCCCTGCGGGTCGCCGCGGAAGGCGAGCTTGAGCACCGCGTCCGCCGCCTCCAGCGCGACCCGCAGTCCGAGCGTGAGGGCCACCGGGTCGGCCGCCGCGAAGAGTTCGCCGCCGAGCGCCTGGAGCCGCAGCGCGACCGCCGTGTTGTTGTCCACCTCGGTGTCCAGCAGGTGCCGGTCGTCCCGGACACCGCTCGGCGCGGCCGGACCGGCGAACCCGAAGTCCACCTGCCCGAAGCCGGGGACCGTGCGCTTCATCGCGACGAACTCCTCCACCGCGAGGTCGGTGAATCCGGCCGGGCCGGTGGGCGGCTCGGCGCGCAGCCGGCCGTCGAGCCGGTCCAGGTAGCGGTCGAGGTTGCGGCCGGCGAGCGCGGCCAGCAGGTCCTCCTTGCCCGCGAAGAACTGGTAGAGCGTGCCGATCGGCACCTGCGCGCGCTGGGCCACCTCCTTGGTGGTGAGCGCCGCCGCCCCGGCCTGGTCGAGCAGCGCGGCACAGGCGTCCAGGATCCGCTCGTAGCGCTCCTGGCTGCGCTGCTGCACCGGCCGCCGCCGCCCGGCGCCGGTCCGCCCGGGGGCCGGGTGACTCCTCGTGTCCGCGCTCATGGGGCCACTGTGCCGCATCGGCCGTTCGCCGGGCCAATTGCGCGGGGCCGTCCTCGGGACGGTCCCCGCAGGTCCGGCGCAGGCCATAGGCTCTGCGCTGATCACCAGGGGCAGGGAGAGGAAGACATGGGGCAGAAGATCATCCGGTTCTCGGACCTGACCGGCCGGCACGCGGAGGAGGAGGGCCTGGTGCGGATCGTCGTGCGGGAGCACCCCGAGCTGGTCGACGGTCCGGTCGAGATCGAGGCGCTGCCCGGGGAGCTGGCCGGGGTCGCGGACCTGGCACTCGACCTGGTGACGGTCGAACTGCACCACCCGGACGGGGACGAGCCGGAGACCGTCGTGATGACCGTCGAGGCGTTCGACCGGCTGGCCACGGTCGCGCCGATGGCCGAGGTGCTGCGCGGCGCCGAGCGGGCCGCCCCCGCCGTCCCGGGCCCCGGCGCGCCGGCCGTCGCCGCCACCGCCCGCGAGCGGGTCAACTACGCGAGCCTGGAGCACGCCGGGCGCCCCCACAAGGGCCGTACCACCGACGCCGAGAAGCAGCTCGTCCGACAGCACCTGGACGAGATCAACGAGCGGCTGGCCGCCGAGGGCGTCCGTACCGTCGACCTGGCCAACGCCGAGCACGTCACTCGCTACGGCCTGGAGGACCTGGCCCGCGAGCGCGGCGCCACGCTGGGCTGACGCCCGCACCGGTCGCGGCGGCCGGCCGGCACACGCCGACCGGCTGCCACGACCAGGGTGACGCCCGGGGCGGCGGTGTCGACGGCGACCAGGACCGCCCCGGCACCTCCAATCCCGGCGCAGTGGCGCCTACTCCGGGAGCGTGACCGAGAGGGCGTGCCGGAAGACGTTGCGCGGGTCCCACCGGGCCTTGACCCGCTGCAGGCGCGGGTAGTCGTCCTTGTAGTAGAGGGTGTACCAGGGGACGCCCGAGGTGTTCCAGGCCGGGTCGGCGAGGTCGACGTCCGGGTAGTTGATGTACGACCCGTCGCTCACCCTCCCCGGTACGGGCACACCGCCGGTGTCCTCGTAGACCTCCCGGTAGAGCGCGCGCACCCAGGAGAGGTTGGCGCCGTCGTCCTCCTCCCCGGCCCAGACGCTGTGGTAGACCGCCTTCATCACCACGTCCCGCTGGGCCACCGCGGTCGCGCCCGGCTCCACGGCCCGGACCCGGCCGCCGTAGCCGACCAGCAGCATGCCGCAGGCGGCGTTGCCCGTGTCGTTGGTCAAGTGGCGGTGGATCGTGGCGAGTTGGGCATCGGTGAAGGAGCGTCTGAGGTAGCCGGCCTTGCCCTTGTACCGGCGGGTGATGATGTCGCCGGCCTCGCCGTTGCCCGGCCAGGTCATCGGGTAGAGCCACGGGACGGTCGCGCTGCCGCCGTCGACGTCCAGACCGGTGCCGGCGTTCACCTGGTCGACGAAGTCCTTGACCATGTCCGCCGCGCCGGGGATCCCGGCGTCGATCTGGACCACCATCGAGAAGGTGGTCGCCTCGCGGTGGTTGAGCCGCAGGACCGCGTACAGGCCGACAGCGGGCGAACCGGGGTCGCTGTTGCGCTCGTGCCAGGCGCAGAAGTTGCGCAGCAGGGTGGTGAACGCCCGCCGGGTCGTCCGAGGGCTGTCCCAGGACCACTCGACCAGCGCCTCCAGCATCTCGGCGGGCGCCGGCGGCAGCAGACGGCACGGGTCGGGAGCCGCCGCACGGGCCTCGGCGTCGGCCTGCGGCGAGCGCAGCCAGTACCGGGTGACCACGCCGAAGTTGCCCCCGCCGCCGCCGGTGTGCGCCCACCACAGCTCGCGGTCGGGGTCGTCCGGCTCGCGGGTGGCGACCACGGCGCGGGCGGTTCCGTCGCGGTCGACGACCACCACCTCCACGCCGTACAGGTGGTCCACCACCGAGCCGTAGCGCCGCGACAGCGGCCCGTACCCGCCGCCGACCAGGTGCCCCCCGGCGCCCACCTCCGGGCAACCGCCAGCGGGCACGGTCACGCCCCAGCCCCGGAACAGCGTCCGGTACACCCGGCCGAGCGTGGCGCCCGGCTGCACCTCGAAGGCCCGCCTCCCCGGGTCGTAGCCCACCGCGTCCAACGGGGAGAGGTCCAGCAGCAGCCGGATCGCGGGGTCGGCGGTGAAGCCCTCGAAGCAGTGGCCGCCGCTGCGTACGCCGATCCGCCGACCGTCGCGGACCGCCTCCTGCACCGCCCGCACCACCTGCTCGGTGGTGCCGACGACCCGGATCTCGTCGGGGTGTCCGACGAAGCGCTGGTTGTCGCCCTTCAGCAGGCTCGCGTAGCGCGGGTCACCGGGGCGCACGACGGCCGGACCGAAGGGGACCGGTTCGCGGTGCCCGGCCGCCCCGGCGGGCTCCGTCGTCGCCGCCGTCGCCGTCGCGGTCACCGCTGCGGCGGCGAGGCCGCCGGCGGCGGTGAGCAGCGCGCGCCGTCCCGGGCTCGCCGCGTTCGTGGGTTCTCGATGCATCGTCAGCTCCCCGGGGGTGAAAGCCGGTCTCCCCGGTAGCATGCGCGCTCGTGCCAGGGCGCGGCCAGTGTCCGGCCGGACGTGTCGGCGGATCCCGTGGTGCACGCTCGCGGAGCGCCTCCTCAGCCCGCAGGCCCCACGCCCCGCTGCCGTTACCCCTGTGGTGTGAACGGCGCGGGCCGATCCCCCTCGGAAGGCGTGTCGGAAGGACGCGGGCGGTGTTCGGGGTAATAACTAGCTCATATGCCCGGCTGGAAACTGTCCTTCTGCGCGGCTGCCGCCGTCCTGGTGGTGGCCGGATCGGCCACCGGTCCGCCGCTGGCCAACTCGGCCGCCAACCTCCCCTACGGCGGCCCGGGCGCCGGCGCGTTGACGCTGACGGTGACCGTCGACGGCCGTGCGGGCACCCCCGTGGTGAAGGCCGGCGACGACGTGCGGATCAGCTACCGACTGCGCAACGACGGCGAAGCCCCGGTCGTCGACCTGCAGATCACCGACACCCTCGCTCCCGGGATCGAGCCGCATTGCCCGGGCCGCGACGCCGACGGCAACCTCCGACTCCCCCCGGTCGCCACCCTTGTCTGCACGGCGACCGTGCGTGCCCTCCCCGGTGAACACGAGGGCCTGGTCACCGCCCGCGGTGTGCTCGCCTACGGCCACTACGTCCTCACCCGCACGGCACACTCGGGCTACACCGCCGTGGGCGCGAGCCCGGCCGCTCCCTCCGTCGCGGCAGCACCGGGCGCGGGGGTACCCACCGTGGGGACACCCGGCGCTGGGACACCCGGCGCGGGGGTGCCCGCCGCGGGCACACCCAGTGCAGGGACACCCACGCCGGCGGCCGGGGCGACGGGAGCACCGGTGTCCGCTCCGGCAACACCTGCCGCACCCGGCTGCGAAGTCGGTGCTCCCCAACCGGGGACCCCGGCGGGCGGAGCGGCAGCGCCGGGCGGTCCTGTGCCCGGTGGTCCCACGCCCGGGGTTCCCGCAGCCGCTGCCCCGGGACCCGGAGCACCGGCACCGGTAGCGGTAGCGGTGGCGGGCGTACGCGCAGGTGAGGTCGCCGCCGTCGGGGCGCCCGCAGCCGGGGCTGCGGTCGGCGGGGCTCCTGCGCCTGCGGCGCCTGCGGTCGGGGCTGCCGCACCCGGGGCTCCTCCACCGGGGGCTGCGGCACCTGGGGTGCCGGCGGGCGGGACCGCCGCCGTCGGGGCTCCAGCACCCGGGGCTCCAGCACCCGGGGCGCCTGCGGCCGGGGCTGCTGCACCCGGGGCTCCCGCGCCCGCGGCGCTCGCACCAGGGGCTGCGGCACCTGGGGTGCCGGCAGGTGGGGCCGCCGCCGTCGCGGTACCCGCGGCGGGAGCTGTGGCAGCCGGAGCTCCCGCAGTCGGCGCCGCCGCCGTCGGGGCTCCTGCACCCGGAGTTCCCCCCGCGGGCGTACCCGCTGCAGCCGCACCGGCCGCCGTTCCACCGGCCCCCGCCGCCCCGGCCGCCCCGGCCGTCCCTGCGCCCGCCGCCCCCGTCCCGGGTGCTCCCGGTGCCGCTGCGCCGGGCAACGGGCGCAGACCCGTGCAGACCTCGCCGAGCGGTGGTTCCAGTGCCGCGTCCCCGAGGCCCTCGCCATCCCCTTCAGCCTCCGCCTCCGCCTCGCGTTCCCCTGGCCCCGGCGCGGGGGGAGGCCACGTGACATCACCCCTCCTCCACACCGGCCGGTCCGCCACCCGCACGACGGCCACCGCTCTGCAGCAGCGCTTCCTCCTCATCTTCCTCCTGGTCCTCCTCATGCCCGCGATCGCCGCCGTAGCCATCGCGCGGCGTCGCCGTAGGCCGCGCCGCCGACCCGGCCCAACCTCAGGGGCGCCATGGAACACGTAATCGGAGTGATCGGAATCGTCGTCGGATTCGCCGCTGTCGCCGGGGGCGCCGCCCTGCTCAACAGCCGCAGGATCAGGCGATCGGAGCCGGAGGACGAGGCCCGCGACGACACCGCCGAGTACCTGACGATGATGGTCGGCGTGCTGTATGCCTTGGTGCTGGGCGTGGCGCTGGTCGCGGTGTGGGAGGCCAAGGGTGACGCCGGCGCCAACATCAGCGCCGAGGCAGGGGCGCTGCACCAGACGTATCTGTTGGCCGACGCGCTGCCGCCCGACGCGGCTCAGCAGGCCCGATCGGCGGCGGTCGCGTATGCCACCTACGTCCGGACCGAGGAGTGGCCCCTGATGGAGGAGCGCAAGGCGCTGGGCCCGCGCGGCTGGACGCTGCTGCACGACGTGCAGAACGCGTGGACGTCCTTCGAGCCCTCCACCAACGTGCAACAGCAGGTGGACCAGGTGGCGTTCGGGCAGATCTCCGTCGCCTACCAGTCGCGCCACGGACGCGAGTCGGCCGGCAGCGGAGGAATGTCGGGCGTGATGTGGTTCGGCCTTCTCGCCGGCGGTGCGCTCACCCTGGGCCTGATGTTCCTCTTCGGCATCCAGCGCACCCGCACCCATCTGGTCCTGGTCGTGGGCTTCACCAGCCTCATCGCGTTCATGGTCGTCTTCATCTACGCCCTGAACTCCCCCTTCGGCGGCCTGCTCGGCCTGAGTTCCGCGCCCTTCGCCGGGGTCGGTGTCGGAGGCTGACCCGAGGGCCAGCGGACCTGCCCTGTCCAAGGGGCCAGCCGTCCCCGGACAGTGGCCCGGCACCTCTGGTGTTTCGGCATGGCGCCAGTAACATGAGCAGTCCTCATGTTCTTGCCCGGGAGGCTGCCATGCCGGACCGCTACGACCTACCACCGGGGTTCCGCTGGGGTGTCGCCACCGCCGCGTACCAGATCGAGGGCGCGGTGGGGGAGGACGGCCGCGGCCCCTCCGTCTGGGACACCTTCACCGCCCGCCCCGGCGCCATCCGGGACGGGCACACCGGCGCGGTCGCCTGCGACCACTACCACCGCTGGCCCGAGGACATCGCCCTGCTCCAGGGCCTCGGCGTGGACGGCTACCGCTTCTCGATCGCCTGGCCCCGGATCCAGCCGACCGGCGCCGGAACCGTCAACCCCGCCGGACTCGCCTTCTACGACCGCCTCGTCGACGCCCTCCTCGACGCCGGCATCACCCCCCTCCCCACTCTCTTCCACTGGGACCTCCCGCAGGCCCTCGAAGACAACGGCGGCTGGCTCGACCGCGACACCGCCCACCGCTTCGCCGACTACGCCACCGTCATGGCCGACCGCCTCGGCGACCGCGTCCCCGCCTGGATCACCCTCAACGAGCCCTTCGTCCACACCGTCTTCGGCTACGCCCTCGGCATCCACGCCCCCGGCCGCACCCTGATGTTCGACGCCCTCCCGGCCGCCCACCACCAACTCCTCGCCCACGGCCTGGCCGCCTCGATCCTCCACGACCGCGGCCTCGACGTCCTGATCTCCAACAACCTCACCCCGGTCGGACCCGCCTCCCCCTCACCCGCCGACACAGCCGCCGCCAAGGCCTACGACGCCCTCCACAACCGCCTCTTCACCGACCCCCTCCTCCTCGGCCGCTACCCCGACCTCACCGCCCTCGGCGTCCCGGACGACATCTTCGGCGCCGTCCGTCCCGGCGACCTCGACCTGATCGCCGGTACCCCCCTCGACGGCCTCGGCGTCAACTACTACAACCCCACCCGCATCGGCGCCCCCACCGACCCCGCCCTCCCCTTCACCCTCCTCGACATCCCCGAAGCCCCCGCCCACACCGCCTTCGGCTGGCCCGTCGTCCCCGAAGGCCTCCGCCAACTCCTCCTCGACCTCCGCCAGTCGTACGGCAGCTCCCTCCCACCCATCACCATCACCGAGAACGGCTGCTCCGTCACCGAGGAAACCGCCCCCGACCACCCCCGCATCACCTTCCTCGCCACCCACCTCGACGCCCTCGCCCAGGCCGCCGCCGAAGGCATCGACATCCGCGGCTACTACACCTGGTCCCTCCTCGACAACTTCGAATGGGCCGAGGGCTACCACCAACGCTTCGGCCTCGTCCACGTCGACTTCGCGACGCAGCAGCGCACGCCCAGGGCCTCGTACGCCTGGTACCGCGACCTGATCGCGGCGCACCGGAGTTGCCGCGTAAAGTAGTTGGCCTTCGGGGTCCGTGGTGGAACGCGACGGTCCAGCCCCGGGAGGCGGGGCATTGGTGGACAGGGGCGTCTGTGGCTGCGCGTCACGGCAACAGGTGATGACAGGGTGATCGACAGGCCCAGGAAGCGGGCCATGTCGGTGGCGATGAAGCCCGAGGCGACGGGCGTTGACGGTGGTGCCGAAGCAGCCCGCCTCGGTGGCCAGGGTCTTGGTGGGTGCAGATGGCTCAGCGGCCTGTGGAGGACCGCAGGACCGTGAAGATCACCTGGTCCACCCGTCCGGGTTGGTGTGCCGTCCGGGGCCCACGCGGCGGGCGTCGGCACAATGAGGCATGGGATCAAGCCCTGGGCCGACGGGTTCACCGTCGGCGACACTCGATCAGGCCGCCGCGCGGGGCGAGCGCTGGTGGCCGGTGGCACTGGCGATCGTCACGGCCGCGATGCTCCACTTGGCGCTGCCCGCCGCGTACCGGCTGGACCCCGCATGGACGGTTCCCGTGGTCATGCTCACCCTGCTGGGGGCACTGATCCTTGGTGACCCGGGACGGATCGATCGGCAGAAGCGGTGGCTCAGAGTGGTCACCGACGTCATGATCGGCTTCATCACCGCGGCCAACCTCTATGCGGGTGTCCACCTGGTGGTGGACATCCTGACCAACAACAAGCTGTTCGCCAACAACGCCACCGGTCTGCTGGCCACCGGGGGAGTGACCTGGGCCACGAACGTGATCGCCTTCGCGCTGTGGTACTGGGACCTCGACCGAGGCGGTGCGGCTGCCCGCGCCCACCCGCTCCAGCCGAGCCCGAGCTTCGTTTTTCCCGAGATGCAGCACTCGGCCCACGCGACGGCCGACTGGGTGCCGACGTTCGCCGACTACCTGTCGCTGGCCTTCTGGACCGCCACGGCGTTCAGCCCGGCCGATGTCTCCGCCGTCAGGACATGGGCGAAGCTGCTGATGATGGTGGAGGCAGCGGCCTCCCTCATCCTTGGTGCCCTGGTGATCGCCCGCGCGATCAACATCCTGCAATAGGCGAGGCGGGCACACCGGCCTGTGGTGAGCAGCCGCCTCGTCGACGAGGTCCGTCGGATGGACACGACCGTTGTGAGCAGGCGCACCTGACTGCTGGCCACCGGTGCCCGGATGTTCTCCCCGGGCTGACGATGTGCCGGCCTGCGCAGGATGGCATGGCGTTCGACGGGTCGAGGGCTGCCGCCGGCGCTTCGGCCTCGTCCACGTCGACTTCGAGACGCAGCGCCGCACCCCCAGGGCCTCCTGTGCCTGATACCGCGACCCGATCGCGGCCCACCGGGCCTGACGCGCGCAGTGGTTGAGGTGTCTCGGCCGGGCCCGAGCCGGCGTCCCGGGTGTGACGTCGGTCATGCCGCCGCCGTCGGGTGGCGGACAACTGGCGCTCGCAGCCGCAGAAGCTGCAGGTCACGGGCGGAACCGGTGGTCCGTGGACAAACCGCGGCGGTCGAACGAACTGGCTATCCGGGGAGGATTGAGCCTAGCCTGCCCGCCATGTCCCAGAACACGAACACTCCCGGTTTCCCCGGGCAGCCGGTCGCTCCGGTCGGCGACTCCGCCAAGGTGCAGCGCCAGGTACAGCAGCAGGCGGGTGTCGGCCCGGTCTCCGGTGGCGGCGGCACCCTGTTCTCCGAGCCGGTCCTTGTGGTGAACCAGAAGGCCAAGCTGATCGAGCTGACCAACGAGTACGCCGTCTTCGACCAGCAGGGCGCCACGCTGGGCTCGGTGGTCCAGGTCGGCCAGAGCGGTCTGCGCAAGGCGGTACGACTGCTCACCTCCCTCGACCAGTATCTGACCCACAAGCTGGAGATCCGTGACGCGCACGGCAGCCCGGTGCTGCTGCTGACCCGCCCGGCGAAGTTCATCAAGTCGCGGGTGGTCGTGCAGCTTCCGAACGGCCAGGAAGTCGGCCAGATCGTTCAGCAGAACGCCATTGGGAAGATCAACTTTGCGCTGGAGGTCGGCGGGCGGAAGGTCGGCGCCGTCAAGGCCGAGAACTGGCGGGCCTGGAACTTCTCCATCGTCGACGAGACGGACGCCGAGATCGCCCGGATCACCAAGACCTGGGAAGGCCTGGCGAAGACGATGTTCACCACGGCCGACAACTACGTGCTCCAGATCCACCGCCCGCTCGCCGACCCGCTGCTCAGCCTCGTCGTGGCGACCGCGCTGACCGTGGACACCGCACTGAAGCAGGATGCCCGCGGCCTCGGATAGCCGCGACCGCACCCGTTGGTTGTTCGTGCCCACCCCCCGGCCGGCCAGGGGGTGGGGCACGAAGCCGGCAGGTGTCCGGCGCGGGCGGGGTGGAGAGCGGGGCCGCGTCACAGGGCGTCGATCCCGACGCTGGTGACGCGGCCGAACTCGCCGAGGAGCGGGGGCGGCCGCTCGGGCCGTCGCTCTCCAGCTGCCGATCTGGCAGATCGCCGTCACGAATGGAACGACAGGGCGTTCGACGGGCCGAGCGGGAGCTCGCCGCCCTCGACGGCCTGCCCCACCTCACCTCCGCCGTGGTCCACGGCGACCTCGGCGGGGAGAACGTGTTGTGGGAGACCGTCGACGGCCTGCCGAGGCTCAGCGGTGTGGTCGACTGGGACGAGGTCACCCTCGGCGATCAGGCCGAGGACCTCGCCGCGATCGGTGCCGGCTACGGCGAGGAACTGCTCGGCCGGGTGCTCGCCCTCGGCGGCGGGGCGGAGGGCGGCGACGCGGCCGCCCGGATCGCCGCGATCCGGGGCACCTTCGCCCTCCAACAGGCCCTCCAGGCACGGCGCGACGGTGATGAGGGGGAACTGGCCGACGGGCTGGCCGGCTACCGCTGAGCACATGTGCCACGCACCGTCGGCGCGGCCACGGTTGATGCCGGGGCTTTCCTCCGGTACGGCGCGCACCAGCCGTGCGCGCCCTGCCCGCCAGGGCCTCGGGGGCGTTCTGCCCGGTGGTGGTCGAGTTCCTGCCGGGCACGGGTGACCGGAGGCGGTCCGATCGGCTCTGCTGAACGGCCGCGTAATGTGGTGCCCGACGGACGGGAGGGGAGCTGTTGCGCAGGGTGCCGCCGGAGATGTTCCGGTTCACGACGGGGGAGAAGGCCGAGCTCTACGGTGCGATCCTCCAGGCCTTCGGCGCGGCCAACGAGCGGCTGGAGACCGCGCTCGGGCTGGATGACGTCCGCGCCCGGCTGCGGACGGTCGGGTGGCTCGACGCGGTGCACGACGACGATCTCCAGGAGGCGCTGCGGAAGCTCAGGGAGTGGCAGCTGCTGGACGTCGTCCAGAACCACGCGGAGAACTACCGCACCGCGGAGGAGTACGAGCGCCGCAACCTCCAGTACTCGCTCACCCGGCGCGGTGAGGCCGCGTTCGCCGGGGTCGAGCACGCCCTGTCCGTGCTCGCCTCGACGGGGGCGCTGCAGACGGCGGTGCTGGAGGCGATCACGGACCGGCTCGACGAGCTGTACGTGCTGCTGGGGGACCGCACGTCCTCGGACCGGCGGGTGTTCAGCACGCTGCAGGAGCTGGAAGGCCACCTGGAAGCGCTGCTGGCCAACACCAAGGCGTTCAACGGCGAGCTGCAGCGCCTGCTGCGCGCCGAGGGCGCGGACCTGGCGACCTTCCGGGAGGTGAAGGCCGCGACGGTGGCCTATCTCCAGGAGTTCCTCGTCAACCTCGACCAGCGCGGACAGACGGTCGCCTCCGCCGTGGAGCGGGTCGAGCACCGCGGCCTGGGCCTGCTGCACGAGCGGGCGCTGCGGGGCGCCGAGCTGCCGCCGGCCGCGGACGGCGATCCCGCGCCGGCCTGGCTGGAGCGGCGCCGGGCACGCTGGGAGGGGCTGCAGGCCTGGTTCCGGCCGGTGGACGGGGCGCGACCCCGGGTGGAGCAACTGCACGACGTGGCGCGCCGTGCGATCGTGACGCTCCTGCAGGTCCTCGACCGGATCACCGAGTCGCGGCGCCGTTCCTCCAGCGCCGTCCAGGACTTCCGGGAGCTGGCCCGCTGGTTCGCCGCAGCGCCCACCGAGGACGACCTGCACCGCCTCTGGTCGGCCGCCTTCGGCCTGGGCCCGGCCCGTCATGCCCATCTCGCCCACCCGGACCCGGAGTTGGCGCCGTCATCGGGCACTTGGGCCGAGGCCCCGCCGGTGGAAGTGTCGGCCCTGCTGCGCACCAGCGGCCGCACCGAGCGGTTCACCCGTACCGGGAAGGTGCGCGACATCGGGGGGATCAAGGCGGCCCGGGCCGAGCGGGCCCGCAAGGAACGTGCGGAACTCGAAGCGGCCTGGGACGTCCTGGGCACCGACGGTCCGGTCCGGCTCTCCGGCTTCGGCATGCTGGACCACGCCGTCTTCGAGCGGCTGCTCGACCTCCTCGGCCGGGCGCTGGCCGTACGACCGGACGCCGACGGAACGCGCCGGACGGTCACCTCCGACGGCCGGGTCGAGATCGTGCTCCGGCTGCCTCCCGACAGCGGGCGAGCTGTCCTGCGGACCGCTCGGGGAAGGCTGGAGGCGCCCGACTGCCTGGTGGAGGTCCGCAGACCCAGTGGCCCGCGGTCGTCCGCCGCAAAGGACGGAGCATGAGCACCCTCGCCAACCAACTGGTCCTGGCCGAGCGGCAGGACGTCGCCCGGGCCATCAGACTGCTGCTCGGCCGGCCGCTGATCACCGAGCGCGGCGACCCGCCGGCCTTCGAGCTGATCCGCCGTCGGCAGGGCCCGCTGACGAAGTGGTTCGACTACCACTGCGGCTGGCAGCTGGTGGTGGAGCCGCGCCTCGGGTACGCGCGCCTGCTCAAGATCCGGACCGTCCCCGATGCCTCGCGCCCGGCCCGTCGGCTGCGGTCCGGCAGGGCTCCGTTCGACCGCCGCCGCTACACCCTGCTGTGCGTCGTCGCGGCCGAGCTGCTCCCGGTCCCGGTGACGACGGTCGGCCTGCTCGCCGACCGCGTCGTCCAGGCCTGTGCCACCGACGGGGCGCTGCCGCCCTTCGACACGGCGAGCAAGCCCGAGCGGATGGCCTTCGTCGATGTCCTCAAACTGCTGGAGTCCTACGGCGCGCTCCTCACCGTGGACGGCGTCACGGACAGCTTCGTCGACTCGGCGAAGGCCAAGGTCCTCTACCGAGTGGACGCCACCGTGGTGATGCGCCTGCTCGCGGCGCCCGTCGGGCCGTCCCGACTGGCCGCCGCGGCCGAGGACGTGCCGCTGCGGTTCGAGGAACTCCTGCGGGGCACCGTGCGCGAGAGCCGGTACGGCGGCGCGGACGCCTCCGACGCGCAGCGCAACCTCCGGCTGCGGCACTCGGTGCTGCGACGGCTCTTCGACGATCCCGTCGTCCACCACGACGAGCTCGGCGCCGACGAACTGGCCTACCTCACCTCGCCGACCGGGCGCCAGATCGTCCGGCGCGCCGCCGAGCAGGGCGGCTTCGTACTGGAGGAACGGGCCGACGGCCTGCTGCTCGTCGACCCGGACGGGATCGCCACCGACAGCCGCTTCCCCGACGACTCCGCGACGGCCCGGGTCGCCGCCCTGCTCCTGCTGGAACCGCTGACCGCCGCTCCGGGCGGGCTGACACCGGAACAGCTCGCCGTCGAGGCGGCCGCACTCCTGCGGCGCTTCCCGCAGTGGGCGAAGAGCTACCAGTCGGAGGACGGCGCCCAGCGCCTCACGGCCGATGCCGTCCGTGTCCTCGGCGACTTCGGTCTCGCCCGACGGATCGGCGACCGCACGATACCCCGGCCGGCGGCATTCCGGTACCGCAGCAGCGTGGCCGACGGCCCCGCGACCTGACCAGGAAAGACTTCCGATGACCGCGACACGACTTCCGCAGCCCTCCACGTCACGGACGTCGGCCGGGGCGACACGGTGGCGGCCCTCCCGGGCGGGCATCCTCAACGTCTGGCGCTACTACGACGAGACCTTCACCTTCCACGAGGGCCGCCTGCTCCTGCGGGGACAGAACGGCACCGGCAAGTCCAAGGCCCTGGAGGTGCTCCTGCCGTTCCTGCTCGACGCCAGCCTGCGCCCCAACCGGCTCTCCACCTTCGGCGGCTCCGAGCGCACCATGCACTGGAACCTGATGGGCGAGGGCACCTCGGGCAAGACCCGCGTCGGGTACGTGTGGCTGGAGTTCGTCCGTGGCGACGGCGCTCCCGGCCGGTTCACCTGCGGCGCCAGGCTCCAGGCCAGCGTGCACACCACGGGTGTCACCGTCGACTACTTCACCACCGACGCGCGGATCGACCGCCCCGGCGGCCTCTCCCTGGTCAACGACGCGGGCCAGCCGCTCACCCGAGCCGCCCTGGCCGAAGCCCTGCAAGGCCGGGGCGAGCTGCACGGATCACCGGCCGACTACCGCAACACGGTCCGGAGCACGCTCTTCCCCGGACTGAGCGAGCAACGCTACGACGCCCTGATCACCGCCCTGCTCCAGCTCCGCACCCCCAAGCTCTCCGAGCGCCTCGATCCGTCGCTGCTGTCCTCCCTGCTCTCCCGGGCCCTGCCCCCGCTCGGCCAGGGCGAGCTCACCGAACTGGCCGAGGGCTTCGAGCGCCTCGACCGCCAGCGCGAACACCTGAAGTCCCTGGACGACGAGGTGGCCGCGGCCACCGCCGTCGCGGCCCAGCAACGCGGCTACGCCCAGCGCATCCTGCGCGCCGGGGCGGCGGCGCTCATCTCCGCGACGACCGAGATGGACAACCTCACCCGCGTCGCCAGGGAGAGCGAGAAGGAGCACGCCGAAGCCCTGCGCCGGCGCGATGAGGACAGAGGGGCGCGGGAGGAACTCGAACACCGGCGACAGGAGATCGAGGGCACCATCGAGGGACTGCTCGACTCCGAGGCCTACCGGCAGGGGCAGGAACTCGACCAGCTCCGTCGCAGGACCGACCAGGCCACCGCGACCGCCGCCCGTGCCCGCGCCGCCGCCGACCGGAAGGTTCAGGCGGCCGAGGAGGACGCCGGGCGTGCCGACGATGCACGGCTGCGCTCGGAGCAACGGGCCGAACACACCCGCGTGGCCCGGGAGGAGACGCGCGGCGCGGCGCGGCGAGCAGCCATGGAGTCCGTCTGCGCCGAGGTGCAGACGCTGCTCGGCGCCGCACCGGGTCCGTCCGGGGACGCGCAGGAGCAAGGGCGCACGGCACGCCGCCTGCTGCGCGGCGCGGTCGTCTCGCGGCACGGCCAGATCGCGGAGGTCCGCACCGCCGTCGAGCGTCATGAGCGTTCCCTCGCGGACCGGACGGCGGCGGAGCAGTACCTCGACACGGCGCGCGAACGGCTGGCCGGCGCGACCGCGAAACGCGAGGGGAACGCCCACGCCTACGAGACGGCCGTCGACGCCAACGCCGACCGGCTGCGCCGGTGGGCAACGGCCGACTGCACCGAGCTGTCGATCGACGACGTCGAGGAAGTCGCCTCCCGCGCCGCCGTCGAGACCGACGTCCTCGCGCTGGTCGAAGCCGCCGCCCGCGCCGCGGAGAGCTCCATCACCGCGGACGAGACGACCGCCCGCGCGGGCCGGGACGACGCCCGCGCCCGGCGTGACCTGGTCGTCGGGGACCTGGAGCGCACCGCCGCCGCGGCGGACCTCCCGCCGGCGCCGCCGCGGACCCGCACCGCCGACCGGTCGGTCCTGCCGGGTGCGCCACTGTGGCGACTGCTGGTGTTCCGGCCGGACGTGCCGCCTGCCGACCGGGCGGGCATCGAAGCGGCCCTGGAAGCGGCCGGCCTGCTCGACGCCTGGATGACCCCCGACGGAGGCCTCGCCGTCGCCGGGCACGACACCCTGGCCGATCCGGCATCGGCCCTTCCCGCACCGGGTCCCTCGCTGCTCGACGTCCTCGCTCCGGAACCCGACGGCCCGGTGCCGTCCGGCCGGGTGGAGAGGCTGCTGGCCGGCATCGCCTACGGCCCCGCGCTCCCGGCGGGCCACCCCGCCGCCGTGGCGGCCGACGGAAGCTGGCGGCTGGCGACGGTGGTCGGCTCCTGGACCAAGGAGGAGTCCAGCCACATCGGCGCCGCGGCCCGGGAGCGCGCCAGGCAGCGACGGATCGCGGAACTCACCGCCGAACTGGCCGAGGCCGAGGCCGGCGTCACCGGTTTCGAGACGCGGCTGCGCGCCCTCGCCGACCGCCGGGCGCGCCTCGGTGCCGACCTCGGCTCCCGGCCGCGCCACCGGGAGGTGGAGCAGGCCAAACGGGTCTGGGAACGCTCCGAGTCCGAGGTGGGAGCCCGCGAGGACGCCGTGCGCGAGGCCGTCGAACGGTTGGCGCGGCAGGAGGAGGCGGTCGCGGACGCGCTGCGCGCACTCGCCGTCGCCTCGGCCGAGCACGCCCTGCCGACCGAACGCGCCGCCCTGGACGCGACCGCCACGGCGGTCGACGCGCTGCGCGAGCAGGCAGACGTCTGGCTCGACGTGCACCTGGCCTGGACGGCCGCCCACCAGGCCTGGGACACCGCCCGCAGCCACGCCGAGGCGTCCCGGGGTGCGGCAGCCGAGAGCCTGGGCGAGGCCGAGGACGCCGAGGCCGCCGCCCGCGGGATCCGATCCGCGCTCCGGGCCGTCGAGAGCACCGTCGGCGAGGACTACCGCCAAGTGGCCGCCCGGATCAGCGACTTCCGAAAGCTGCTCGACCGGACCCGCCACGAGATCGACACCAGTGACCGGTCGCTCCTCGCCCTCGAAGGCCGGATCGGCGCGCTGGGCGCCACCACGGCCCAGGACGCGGCCCGGCGCGATGAGGCTGTGCTGGTCCGGAACGAGGCCGCCCACGGCTTCCGGCGCCTGTGCGTCCTGGGGTTCCCCGAGGACGCGGGCCTCGGGTTCGTCCTCACCGCCGTGGACGGCACCCGCGCCACCCTTGAGGCGGCACGCTCGACCGCCGCCGCGTGGCCCGACCTGCCGCACGGCACCAGGAACCTCGGCGACTCGCTGAACCGACTCTCCGAGGCCGTGCACCGCGCCCGCCAGAGCCTCAGCAACCGTGCCGACCTCGAACTCGAAGCCGAGGAGGACGTCCACGTCCTCACCGCCACCATCGACGGCATCCGGATCGGCGCGACGGGCCTCCTCGCCATCCTCACCGGCGACCGTGACCGCAGCCAGGACGACATCACCACCGCCGAGCGCAGCCTCTTCGACCGCACCCTCACCGGCGACACCCGCCGCCACCTCGCCTCCCGCATCCGCCAGGCCGGTGACCTCGTCGAGCGGATGAACGGCCACCTCGAACGGGTCCGCACCGCCTCACGGGTGGCCGTCCGGCTGGTGTGGCAGATCCACCCCGACCTGCCCGCCGGCACCCGGACGGCCCGTGAACTGCTGCTCAAGGACCCGGCCCGGATCACCGAAGCCGACCGCGAGGCCCTGCACGCCTTCTTCCGGGGCCGCATCGAGGAGGCCAAGACCCGCAACACGGCGGCGACGTGGGAGGAGCAGCTCGCCGAGGTCCTCGACTACACGGCCTGGCACCAGTTCGTCGTCAAGCTGGACCGCGCCAACGGCGCCGGGTGGCAACTGCTCACCAAGAAGCTCCACGGCGCGCTCTCGGGCGGCGAGAAGGCCATCGCCCTCCACCTGCCGCTGTTCGCCGCCGTGGCCGCCCACTACGAGGCGGTGCCGGAGTCCCCGCGACTGATCCTGCTGGACGAGGTCTTCGTCGGCGTCGACACCGTCAACCGCGGGCAGGTCTTCGGCCTCCTCGCCGCACTCGACCTCGACCTGGTGCTCACCTCCGACCACGAGTGGTGCACCTACCGGGAACTCTCCGGCATCGCCGTCCACCAGCTGATCACCGGCGGCGACGGCGACGACGCCGTCACCAGCGCCCGCTTCACCTGGACGGGCACCGAGCTGCTGCCCGACGAAGCCGACACCGAAGAACCGGCATGACGGACCGCCACCCCCTCGACCTCCCCGAGCTCCGACCCCTCTGGTCGGCCGTCCACGACCGCCTCTCGACCGGCCGCCCCGTCAGCCGGGTACGGTCCGGACCGCTCGACGACGCGGGCCGGGAGGCACTGGCCGACCTCCTCGGACTCGACCGGCTCCCCGGTACCGAACCGACGATCCCCCTCGCGGGACTCGACCACGCCGTGCTGGACGCCTGCGGCCGACCCGTGCGGGACGTGGTGGCCCTGATCCTCGGACCGATCCACGACCGGGCCGCCGAGCGCGAACGCAGGACCGGCCAACGCGACGCCCTGTGGGAGTGGTTGGCCGGCCACGAGGTGGTCACCGCCCAGCCCGCTCTCCTGGACTGGGTCGGCCACCTGCGGACCACCGGCCTCGTCGACGGTTCACCCGACCGTACCCGGGGCCTGCTGACCGCCGCGCTGGCCGTCCTGGCCGCGCTCCCGGCCGACGGCGAGCCGCTCCCGGTCCTCGCCGCCCGCCTCCTCGACGGTGACTCCCATGCCCTCGACGACGGGACCCGGTTGTCCTCCCTGGTGCTGCGGGCACTGGCGGTGCTGTACGGGACAGCCGTGCCGGACGCCGCCGAGCAGCGACGCGCACTCTGGAGTCGAGCCGGCGTGGCCGACGACGGACTGTCCTCCAGCGTGCTCGCCGCCGGTCTCCGCCCGCAGGGAGGGGGCCCGGTCGCCGAGATCGCCCGGATCTGCGGCGGAGCCGGCCACCCCGTCAGCCTCACCCTCGCCCAACTGCGCGCACCCGGTGATTTCACCGGCCCCGCAGGCCCCGTGCACATCACCGAGAACCCCAGCGTGCTCGCCCTGGCCCTACGGCGATTCGGCCACCACTGTCCGCCGCTGGTCTGCACCTCGGGGTGGCCCAACACGGCCGTGATCCACCTGCTGCGCCGACTCGCCGACGACGGCGCATCCCTGTACTACCACGGTGACTTCGACGGAGAGGGGGTCCGCATAGCGGCCCATGTCCTGGCCAAGACAGGAGCCGTCCCCTGGCGGATGTCGGCCGACGACTACCGGGCCGCCGTACCCCGGGTTCCCGCCGGCCCCGACCCGGGGCGCCTCACGCCCGCACCGTGGGACCGCGCACTCGTCGACTCCATGGCGGAGCTGCGCACCGCAGTGGTCGAGGAGGTGGTCGCGGACCTGCTCCTCGACGACTTGGCAGAACACCGCCGCGGATAGGGTCACAGCCCGTTCGACGGCCTGACGGCCACCACCAACGCTTCGGGGCCTCGTCCACGCCGACTTCGCCACCTGGCGCCGTACCCCCCCCGAGCAACCTGACCGGATCGTTCCGCATCCAGGCCCGATGGGGTCTTCGCCCGGGCACCCCGGGGCGGTGAGGATCGGGGTATGACCAACGCACTCCTTGTCATCGACGTCCAGGAATCCTTCCGCCGCCGCGAGAACTGGGCGGCCGTCTCCGACCCCGGGATCGTCGGGCAGGTCGCCCGGCTCGTCGAGTACGCCCGGGCCAAGGGCGACCTCGTCGTCTGGGTCCTGCACGCCGAGCCCGGCACCGGGACGGTGTTCGACCCCGCCCTCGGCCACGTCCGCCTGATGGAGGGGCTGGAGCCGGTGGAGGGCGAGCCCGTCGTCACCAAGACCTCGCACAACGCGTTCACCACCACCAATCTGCAGCAGCTGCTCACCCAGCGGGGGATCCGAGAACTGGTGGTCAGCGGCATCCGCACCGAACAGTGCTGCGAGACCACCACCCGGGTGGCGGCCGACCTCGGCTACGAGGTCACGTTCGTGGTCGACGCGACCGCCACCCATCCGATCGAGCACCGTGACGCGCCCGCCGGTCGCAGCCTCGACGAGATCCTCGCCGATCCGCGCACGCTCCCCACGGAGGAGATCATCGCCCGTACCGAGTACGCTCTGGCGGGCCGCTTCGCCACCGTCACCACCGTGAAGGAGCTGACCGGATCGTGACCCGTGTCGTCTTCCTGCTGGTCCCGCAGTTGCACCTGCTGGACCTCGCCGGGCCCGCCCAGGTGTTCTCGACGGCGGCCGACCACGGGCTCGGCTACGCGGTCGGCCACGTGGCCGAGCAGGAGGACGTCCTCACGGCGCAGGGGATCACGCTGCGGGCTTCCGTCGAGTGGCCGCAGCTCACGCCGGACGACCTGGTCGTGGTCCCCGGTTGGCGGGCGTCGACGCTGCGGGCGCACGGGGACCTCTCCCCGGCGACGCTGGAGCGGCTGGCCGCCCACCATGCGGCCGGCGGTACGGTCGCCAGCGTCTGCGCGGGCGCGGACGCGCTCGGCCGGGCGGGGTTGCTGGACGGGCGCCGCTGCACCACGCACCACGACCTGCAGGACGAACTGGCCCGCCGCCACCCGAGGACGGTCGTGGTGCGCGACGTGCTGTACGTGGTGGACGACCGGGTGGTGACCTCGGCCGGCATCGCGAGCGGCATCGACCTGAGCCTGCACCTGGTCGCCGTCCGGCACGGGCCGGCGGCGGCCGCCCGGATCGCGCGGGAGATGGTCGTCTACGCGCGGCGCAACGGCGACGAGCGGCAGGTCAGCGTGATGCTCCGGCACCGCGCCCACCTGGTCGACGCCGTCCACCGGGTGCAGGACCTGATCGACGCCCGCTTCACCGCCCGGCTCAGCCTCGCCGACCTGGCAGGCGCGTCGGGCGTCAGCGAACGCACCCTCACCCGCCACTTCACCGAGGCCACCGGACGCACCCCGCTGCGCTACCAGCAGGAACTGCGCGTCGAGCGGGCCGAGCACCTCATCGCGCACGGCGCCACCACGGAGGCCGCCGCCCGCGCGGCCGGCTTCCAGGACGCCCGGATGCTCCGCCGCCTACGGGCACGCGCCGGAGCCGTCCGCGAAGTGGACGTGCCGGCGGGGCGCGGCAACTCCTCCGCCGGATGGTCGACCTGATCGGCCCGTGGCTGCCGATCAGGGCCTTGCGGCAATGACAGCCCGTTCGTGCGCGTCCTGGGCTGAGGCTTGGTCGACGAGCGACGGGTTCGGCGGCTCCGGTGGGGGTCTGGCCTCGACCGGAGCCGCCACGCGTCGGGGAGCCCTGGCTGTGACGAATGGGGTCGAAGGGCCCCAGACAGCGCCGAGGTGGTGAACCTACGGTGGCGTTACCTACGGAACCGTAGGTTTGTTCGTCGATCGAGAGTTGAACCGTGAGCAGCACCTCCTCCCACGTCCGGTGGACCGATGCCCGACTCCTGCAGGCCCTGGAGGAGGTGGTGGAGCGGGAGCTCAACCGCCATCTGCGGGTCTTCAAGGAGTGGATGCCGCACGAGTACGTGCCCTGGAGTCGGGGGCGGGACTTCGACGGGCCGCTCGGTGGCGAGGCGTGGGCGGTCGAGCAGTCGCCGCTGACCGAGGTCGGGCGGGTCTCGCTGGTGGTGAACCTGCTGACGGAGGACAACCTGCCGAGCTACCACCACGAGATCGCGACCCTGTTCGGCCGGGACGGGGCCTGGGGGACGTGGGTACACCAGTGGACGAGTGAGGAGGCCCGGCACTCGATGGTCTTGCGCGACTACCTCATCGCCTCCCGCGCCGTCGACCCGGTGGAGCTGGAGCGCGCCCGCATGACCCATATGCAGAACGGCTTCGTCTCCGACAACCGGCACTCGCCGCTCCACACGGTCGCGTACGTCGCCTTCCAGGAGCTGGCCACCCGCATCTCGCACCGCAACACCGGGCACGCCTCGGGCGACCCGGTCTGTGACCGGATGCTGGCACAGGTCGCCAATGACGAGAACCTGCACATGATCTTCTACCGGAACCTGCTCGGGGCCGCGTTCGAACTCGCCCCCGACCAGGCGATGCAGGCCGTCAATGAGGTGGTGACGAACTTCCGCATGCCGGGCCACGGCATGCCCGGCTTCGAGCGTGCCGCCGCTCGGATCGCCGTCGACGGCGTGTACAACCTCCGCGTCCACCTCGATGACGTGCTGCTGCCCGTCCTGCGCAATCTCAAGGTGATGGAGGTCGGCGGACTGGGGCCGGACGGGCTGAAGGCCCAGACGGAGCTGGGGCTGATGCTCGACGGTCTGGCCGTCCAGGCGGCCCGGTTCGACGAACGGCAGGCGGCGATCCGCGCTCGGCGGGCCGCGGCCAAGGGCTGACCTGCCGGGGCGTTTGGATCAGGCGCGGAAGTAGGGATAGAGTCTCCCAGTCGCTCGACAGGGAGTACCGGACACGCATCGGCGCGGACGGTCCCGGGGCGGCCAATCCTTTGAAACACACTTCTCGGTTCGGACCGGGTCGCTTTCGCGTGCTCGCGTTGCGGCCCGGTGCTTATGTGGTGTGCGCGTTTTATTGGATTGCGGCCGATTCGCTTTTCGGAGCGGGGATCGGTTAGAGTTTGAAACGTCGGACGGGGCGTCAAGCCGCAGAAGACGTCGACAAGTTGGACGAAGGAAGCGCCGGGAACGGCACGGAAAACGTCTGATAAGCTCGAAACACGAAAGAACGAAGCGCCCGGAGGGCCCGCTGGAAGGCGGCTCGAAGGAAGCGTCCGTTCCTTGAGAACTCAACAGCGTGCCAAAAGTCAACGCCAGATATGTTGACATCCCCGGCCTCGGACTTGTTTCGGGGTTGGAGATTCCTTTTGAAATAACACTAGCGAGGACGCAGTGCGCGGGACCGCCCTATTCCGGTGGTTGCCGTGCCGCTCTCGTGGATGAAGCATTCACGGAGAGTTTGATCCTGGCTCAGGACGAACGCTGGCGGCGTGCTTAACACATGCAAGTCGAACGGTGAAGCCCTTCGGGGTGGATCAGTGGCGAACGGGTGAGTAACACGTGGGCAATCTGCCCTGCACTCTGGGACAAGCCCTGGAAACGGGGTCTAATACCGGATATGACCTGGGACCGCATGGTCTTGGGTGTAAAGCTCCGGCGGTGCAGGATGAGCCCGCGGCCTATCAGCTTGTTGGTGGGGTAATGGCCTACCAAGGCGACGACGGGTAGCCGGCCT
>NZ_JBEXJT010000043.1:0-73301 GCF_040609255.1 Kitasatospora sp. NPDC004723
TGGCACGCTGTTGAGTTCTCAAGGAACGGACGCTTCCTTCAGGCGGCTTTCACACCGGCCCTCCGGGCGCTTCGTTCTTTCGTGTTTCCAGCTTATCAGATGTTTTCCGCTCCGTTTTCCGGAGTTTCATTCATCCGATTTGCTTTGGCCTTTCGGCGCTCCCGAACTCTATCAGAGTTTCTCGGGCCGTTTTCCCGCTCCGTTCTCGAATTTCGTTCGAGAACTTCGACTGGGGGCCGTCCCGTGGGGCAACCCGGAGAACATTACGCACCGGGTTGCCCCACGTCAAATCACGCCGGGGAGGCTCAGACCTCGACGACGACCGGGAGGATCATCGGGCGGCGGCGGTAGTTGTCGGCCACCCACTTGCCGATGGTCCGGCGGACGAGCTGCTGGACCTGGCGGATCTCCAGGACGCCGTCGCCCGCCGAGCGGTCGAGCGCCTCCTGCAGCCGGGCCGCGACCGGGACGAACGCGGCGTCGTCGATGCCGGAGCCGCGGGCCTGGATGCTCGGGCCGCCGACGATCTTGCCGTTGGCGGAGTCGACCACCACGAAGCAGGAGATGAAGCCCTCCTCGCCGAGGATCTTGCGGTCCTTGAGCGAGGCCTCGGTGATGTCGCCGACCGAGGAGCCGTCGACGTAGACGTAGCCGGCCTGTACCTTGCCGGCGATGCGGGCGACGCCGCCCTCCAGGTCGACGCAGACGCCGTCCTCCGCGATGACCACGCGGTTGCGCGGGACACCGGTGGCGATGCCGAGGTCGGCAGCGGCCCGCAGGTGACGCCACTCGCCGTGCACCGGCATGAGGTTGCGCGGCTTGCAGATGTTGAAGAAGTACAGCAGCTCGCCGGCCGAGGCGTGGCCGGAGACGTGCACCTTGGCGTTGCCCTTGTGCACGACCTTGGCGCCCCAGCGGGTCAGGCCGTTGATGACCCGGTACACGGCGTTCTCGTTGCCCGGGATGAGCGAGGACGCCAGGACGACGGTGTCGCCCTCGACGATGCGGATCTGGTGGTCGCGGTTGGCCATCCGGGACAGCGCGGCCATCGGCTCGCCCTGCGAGCCGGTACAGATCAGCACGACCTCCTTGTCCGGCAGGTCGTCCAGCTGCTTGACGTCGACGACCATGTTGCCGGGGACCTTCAGGTACCCGAGGTCGCGGGCGATGCCCATGTTGCGCACCATCGAGCGGCCGACGAAGGCGACCTTGCGCTTGTACTCGTGCGCGGCGTCCAGCACCTGCTGGATGCGGTGCACGTGGCTGGCGAACGAGGCGACGATGATGCGCTTGTCGGCGTTCGCGAAAACGTTTCGCAGCGCGGCCGAGATGTCCCGCTCGTGCGGGATGAAACCGGGGACCTCGGCGTTGGTGGAGTCCACCAGCAGCAGGTCCATGCCCTCCTCCGCCAGCTTGGCGAAGGTCGGCAGGTCGGTGAGGCGGCCGTCGAGCGGCAGCTGGTCCATCTTGAAGTCACCGGTGGCGACGACCATGCCGGCGGGCGTGCGCACGGCGACGGCCAGCGCGTCCGGGATGGAGTGGTTGACCGCGATGAACTGGCAGTCGAAGGGGCCGATCCGCTCGCGGTCGCCCTCGGCGACCTCCAGCACGTACGGGCGGATGCGGTGCTCGGCGAGCTTGGCCTCGATCAGCGCGAGGGTGAGCTTGGACCCGATCAGCGGGATGTCCGGGTTCTCCCGGAGCAGGTACGGCACGGCGCCGATGTGGTCCTCGTGGCCGTGCGTGAGGACGATGCCGTCGACCTTGTCGAGGCGGTCCCGGATGTAGCTGAAGTCCGGGAGGATCAGATCGACGCCGGGCTGCTCGTCCTCGGGGAAGAGGACGCCGCAGTCGACGATGAGAATGCGGTCCCCGTACTCGAAGACCGTCATGTTGCGGCCGATCTCGCCGAGACCGCCGAGCGGGGTGATGCGCAGGGCGCCCGCCTTGAGGGCCGGCGGTGCGCCGAGTTCGGGATGCGGGTGACTCAAAAGACTCTCCTCACGACGCACGCCATATGTCCGGGGTCCTCCCCCGCGAGACATATGGCGTGCGTTCTCAGTGTCGTTTTCCTACCGGGTCTGTGCTCTCGCGCCTGCGGTCCGGTTCAGCGGCGGGCCCGTGAGGGCCCGGCGAGCCGGGGCGCGCACGTCTGTGTCTGTTAGAGGTCTACCCCGCCGTCGGCGAGATCCTTCTTCAGTTGGGCGATCTCCTCGGGAGTCGCACCGACCAGGGGCAGCCGCAGCGGGCCGGCGGGCAGGCCCTGGAGGTCCAGCGCGGCCTTGGCGAGGATGACGCCCTGGGTGCGGAAGATACCGGTGAACACCGGCAGCAGGCGCTGGTGGACGGCCGTGGCCTTGGCCACATCGCCGGCCAGGTAGGCCTCGACCATGGACCGCAGCTCCCCGGCGACCACATGACCGACCACGCTGACGACGCCGACGGCTCCGACCGACAGCAGCGGCAGGTTGAGGACGTCGTCGCCGGAGTACCAGGCGAGGTCGGAACGGGCGATGGCCCAGGAGGCGGCGCCGAGGTCGCCCTTGGCGTCCTTGTTGGCGACGATCCGCGGGTGCTCGCCGAGCCTGACCAGCGTCTCGTGGCTCAGCGCGACGCCGCTGCGGCCGGGGATGTCGTACAGCATGACCGGGAGCCCGGTGGCATCGGCGATCTCCACGGTGTGCCGGTACAGGCCCTCCTGCGGGGGCTTGCTGTAGTACGGCGTGACCACCAGCAGGCCGTGCGCGCCGGCCGCCTCGGCCTGACGGGCCAGCTCGACGCTGTGGCGGGTGTCGTTGGTGCCGACGCCGGCCACCACATGGGCCCGGTCCCCGACGGCCTCCACCACGGCGCGGACGAGCTGGGCCTTCTCGGCGTCGCTGGTGGTCGGGGACTCCCCGGTGGTGCCGTTGACGACGAGGCCGTCGTTGCCGGAGTCGACGAGGTGCGCGGCGAGGCGCTGGGCGCCGTCGAGGTCGAGGCCGCCGTCGGCGGTGAAGGGTGTCACCATCGCGGTCAGGACCCGCCCGAAGGGCGTCTGGGGAGTGGAGGTCGGAGCCATGCGTCCAAAACTACTCGTAGGCGGTGGGTCGGCACCCGGGCCGGTCCACGGTTCGGACGGCCACGGCGGCGAACCGGCGGCGAACAGCGGGGACATGGGATTCCGGTGCTGCGTGCTCGGGGGTTCAAGCAGCACCGGAATCCGTGTTCACGAGCGTAGGGAGCGGTCAGAAATGCCGCAATCCAGACATGCCAGACACTCTCCCCGGATGCCCGTCGCCGCAGGTCAGGGGGCGACCCGGCCGTGCTTCTCGAAGGCCGCATGGGTGAGCGGCATGAGCGCGGCCCACTGCTCCTCCATCCGCTCGGCGACCATCTCGATCTCGCGCTGCGGGAACGACGGCACGGCCGAGTTCTCCCGCTTGGTGCGCAACGACAGGAAGTGCATCAGCGAGCGGGCGTTGCAGGTCGCGTACATCGAGGAGTAGAGCCCGACCGGCAGCACGGCGCGGGCCACCTCACGGGCCACGCCGGCCTCCAGCATCTCCTGGTAGCGCCCGTACGCCTCACGGTAGGCGGTCTCCATCGAGGAGGTGACGGTGCTGTGCTGCTCGGGGGTGCCCTCGACGAACTCGTAGCGGCCCGGGCGGCCCTGCTGGACGAGCTTGCGCTCCTCGCCCGGCACGTAGAAGACCGGCTGCAGCTCGCGGTAGCGGCCGGACTCCTCGTTGTAGGACCAGCCGCTGCGGTGGCGGTGGAACTCGCGGAAGACGAAGATCGGCGCGCTGATGAAGAAGGTCATCGAGTTGTGCTCGAACGGCGTGCCGTGCCGGTCCCGCATCAGGAAGTTGATCAGGCCCTTGGACTTCTCCGGGTCCTCCTGGAGCGCCTCCAGGGACTGCTCCCCCGCCGTCGAGACCCGGGCGGCCCAGATGACGTCCGAATCGGCGGCGGAGCTGCGGACCAGCTCCGCGGTGACGTCGCTGCGGAACTGGGGGGCCGTGGTGTCGTCGCTCACGCGTTGCTCCTCGCAGGCTTGCTGATGGTGGTGCCGTTGGTGCCGGCGGTGTCGGCACCGGTGGTGCGGTGCAGCCGGATCGCGTGCTGCATGGTCTTGCGGGCGCGCGGCACGTCGCCGGCGTCGGCGTAGGCGACCGCCAGGCGGAAGAAGACCCGCCAGTCGCCGGGGGCGGCCTCGGCCTCGGCCTTGCGCCGGGCGAACACGGCGTCGGCCGAGTCGCGGTCGATCCTCCCGCCGTCGGTGCGCTTCAGCTCGTCGACCGGCAGGCCGCCCTCGGCCTCCAGCTCACGGGCGAGCCGCTCGCTGTCCCGGCCGAAGCGGACCGTCTGACGCAGGAACCAGAGGCCGATGACCGGGATGACGAAGGCGCACAGGCCCAGGCCGATGCCGAGCGGCTTGCCGGTGGCGATGAGCTGGACGCCCTCGCCGACGCAGATCAGCGCGACCAGCGCCAGGACGCCGGAGAGGACGAAGAAACCGGTACGGGAGGTCATGCCGGGCTCACAGGTCCAGGAAGTGCTCGAGGCCCAGGGTGAGCCCGGGCGTCTCCACGACCTTGCGCACGCCCAGCAGGATGCCCGGCATGAAGCTGCTGTGGTGCAGCGAGTCGTGCCGGATGGTGAGGGTCTCACCGGTGTCGCCGAACATCACCTGCTGGTGGGCGAGCAGGCCGCGCAGCCGCACCGAGTGCACCGGCACCCCGTCGACGTCGGCGCCGCGGGCGCCCGGCAGGGCGTGCGTGGTCGGGTCCTGCTGCGGCGGACGGCCGGCCTCCGCGCGGGCGGCGGCGATCAGCTGGGCGGTGCGGGTGGCGGTGCCGCTGGGGGCGTCCGCCTTGCGGTCGTGGTGCAGCTCGACGACCTCGACCGACTCGAAGTACCGGGCGGCGATCTGCGAGAACCTCATGCCGAGGATCGCGCCGATGGAGAAGTTCGGCGCGATCAGCAGGCCGAGCTCCGGTGCCTCGTCGAGCCAGCCGCGCACGGTGGCCAGCCGCTCGTCGGTCCAGCCGGTGGTGCCGGTGACCACGTGGATGCCGTGGTGCAGGCAGTAGTCGAGGTTGCCCATCACCGCGTCGGGGTGGGTCAGCTCGACGACGGCCTGCACCCCGGCCTCGGTCAGCTCGGAGAGCTTCGACTCGCGCCCCAGGGCGGCGACCAGCTCCAGGTCCGGGGCGGCCTCGACGGCCTTGACGGCCTCGGAGCCGATCCGGCCCCGGGCGCCGATCACGGCGACACGCAGCGTCATGGTGAGAAGTCCCTTCAGGCCAGCAGGTCGGCGAGCTTCGCGGCCCGGTTGTCGGTGATCGGACCGATCAGCGCCAGCGACGGCCGGTAGGCACCCAGCACATCACGGGCGACCTCGTGCACGTCGTCCAGGGTCACCGCCGCTATCCGCTCCAGCATGTCGTCGACCGACAGGTGGTGGCCGTAGCTGAGCTCGGCCTTGCCGATGCGGTTCATCAGCGAGCCGGTGTCCTCCATGCCGAGCACGGTGGAACCGGAGATCTGGCCGATCGCGCGCTGCAGCTCCTCCTCGGTGATGCCCTCGGCGACCACCTTGGCGAGCTCCTCGTGGCAGATCCGCAGCACCTCCTCGACCCGCTTGGGCTGGCAGCCGGCGTAGATGCCGAACAGGCCGCTGTCCGCGTACGAGGAGGAGTAGGAGTACACCGAGTACGCCAGGCCGCGCTTCTCCCGGACCTCCTGGAACAGCCGCGAGCTCATGCCGCCGCCGAGGGCCGCGTTGAGCACGCCCATCGCCCAGCGGCGCTCGTCGTGCCGGGGCACGCCGGGCACGCCCAGCACCAGGTGGGCCTGCTCGGTGGCCCGGTTGAGCACCTCGACCCGGCCCGCGGTGCGCAGCGCCTTGATGCCGCGGCGGGGCTCGGCGGGGACGGCCTCGGACTTGGCGAGCAGCGGCGCGAAGGCCTGCTCGACCTGCCGGACGACCTTGCGGTGGTCCAGGTTGCCGGCCGCGGCGACGACCAGGTGCTCGGGCTTGTAGCGGCGGTGGAAGAAGTTGGCGATCTGGTCGCGGGTGAGCGAGCGGATCGTCTCCTGGGTGCCGAGGATCGGCCGGCCGAGCGGGCCGCTGCCGAAGATCACCTTGGCGAAGAGGTCGTGGACGACGTCACCCGGGTCGTCCTCGGCCATCGCCATCTCCTCCAGGATGACGCCGCGCTCGGCCTCGACGTCCTCGGGGCGGATCAGCGAGCCGGTGAGCATGTCGCAGACCACGTCGATGGCCAGCGGCAGGTCGGTGTCGAGCACCCGCGCGTAGTAGCAGGTGTTCTCCTTCGCGGTGAAGGCGTTCATCTCGCCGCCGACGGCGTCCAGGGCGGCCGAGATGTCCAGCGCGCTGCGCCGCTCGGTGCCCTTGAAGAGCAGGTGCTCCAGGTAGTGGGTGGCGCCGTTGAGCTGCGGCGTCTCGTCCCGCGAGCCGACACCGACCCAGATGCCGAAGGTCGCGGAGCGCACCGTCGGCAGGGTCTCGGTGACGACGCGCAGGCCGCCGGGGAGGACGGTGCGGCGCACGGTTCCGGCGCCGTCGGCGCCCTTGAGCAGGGTCCGGGTCGTGCCGGGGCGCTGCTTCGCCGCCGAGGCCTGGGCCACGGGGGTACCTCCGTAGAAAGCATCCGTCGAGGAGCGTGGGGGGACAACAGGGTGCGGCCCGCACGCCGCTGGGGGCGTGCGGGCCGCGGGGTTCAGCTAGCGGCGCTTCACTCGGAAGCGGCCTCGGCGTTCTCCTCGCCCTCGATGACCGGGATCAGCGAGAGCTTGCCGCGCGGGTCGATCTCGGCGATCTCGACCTGCACCTTGGCGCCGACGCCGAGGACGTCCTCGACGTTCTCGACGCGCTTGCCGCCGGCGAGCTTGCGGATCTGCGAGATGTGCAGCAGACCGTCCTTGCCCGGCATGAGCGAGACGAAGGCGCCGAAGGTCGTGGTCTTGACCACGGTGCCCAGGTAGCGCTCGCCGACCTCCGGCATGGTCGGGTTGGCGATCTGGTTGATCGTGGTGCGGGCGGCCTCGGCGGCCGGGCCGTCGGCGGCACCGATGTAGATGGTGCCGTCGTCCTCGATCGTGATCTCGGCGCCGGTGTCCTCCTGGATCTGGTTGATCATCTTGCCCTTGGGGCCGATGACCTCGCCGATCTTGTCCACCGGGATCTTGATGGTGATGATGCGCGGCGCGTTCGGGGACATCTCGTCCGGGGAGTCGATGGCCTCGTTCATCACGTCGAGGATGTGCAGGCGGGCGTCGCGGGCCTGCTTCAGCGCGGCGGCGAGCACCGACGCCGGGATGCCGTTGAGCTTGGTGTCCAGCTGCAGGGCGGTGATGAAGTTGCGGGTACCGGCGACCTTGAAGTCCATGTCGCCGTACGCGTCCTCGGCACCGAGGATGTCGGTGAGGGTCACGAAGTGGGTCTCACCGTCGATCTCCTGGGAGATCAGGCCCATCGCGATGCCGGCGACGGCGGCCTTCAGCGGCACACCGGCGTTCAGCAGCGACATGGTGGAGGCGCAGACCGAGCCCATCGAGGTGGAGCCGTTGGAGCCCAGCGCCTCGGAGACCTGGCGGATGGCGTACGGGAACTCCTCGCGGGTCGGCAGGACCGGGAGGATGGCCCGCTCGGCCAGCGCGCCGTGGCCGATCTCGCGGCGCTTCGGCGAACCGACGCGGCCGGTCTCGCCGACCGAGTACGGCGGGAAGTTGTAGTTGTGCATGTAGCGGCGGCGGGTCTCCGGGGAGAGCGTGTCCAGCTGCTGCTCCATGCGGAGCATGTTCAGCGTGGTGACACCCAGGATCTGGGTCTCGCCGCGCTCGAACAGGGCCGAGCCGTGCACCCGCGGGATGGCCTCGACCTCGGCGGCCAGGGTGCGGATGTCGGTGACGCCGCGGCCGTCGATGCGGACCTTGTCCTTGATGACGCGCTCGCGGACGATCTTCTTGGTCAGCGCGTTGTAGGCGGCGCTGATCTCCTTCTCGCGGCCCTCGAACTCGGGCAGCAGCTTCTCGGCGGCCAGCGCCTTGACGCGGTCCAGCTCGTTGTTGCGCTCCTGCTTGCCCGCGATGGTGAGGGCCTGGGCCAGCTCGTCCTTGACGGCGGCGGTCAGCGCGGCCAGCACGTCGTCCTGGTAGTCCAGGAAGACCGGGAACTCGCCGGTCGGCTTGGCGGCCTGGGCGGCCAGCTGGGCCTGGGCGGCGCACAGCACCTTGATGAACGGCTTGGCGGCCTCGAGGCCGGCCGCGACGACCTCCTCGGTCGGCGCGTCGGCGCCGCCCTCGACCAGCTTGATGGTCTTGTCGGTGGCCTCGGCCTCGACCATCATGATCGCGACGTCGCCGTCCGGCAGGACGCGACCGGCGACGACCATGTCGAAGACGGCCGACTCCAGCTCGCTGTGGGTCGGGAACGCGACCCACTGGCCGTTGATCAGGGCGACGCGCACGCCACCGATGGGGCCGGAGAACGGCAGGCCCGCCAGCTGGGTGGAGGCGGAGGCGGCGTTGATGGCCACCACGTCGTACAGGTGGTCCGGGTTCAGCGCCATCACGGTGACGACGACCTGGATCTCGTTGCGCAGGCCCTTGACGAAGGACGGGCGCAGCGGGCGGTCGATCAGGCGGCAGGTGAGGATCGCGTCCTCGGAGGGCCGGCCCTCGCGACGGAAGAACGAGCCGGGGATGCGGCCGGCGGCGTACATCCGCTCCTCGACGTCCACGGTCAGCGGGAAGAAGTCGAAGTGCTCCTTCGGCTGCTTGGACGCGCTGGTGGCCGACAGCACCATGGTGTCGTCGTCCAGGTAGGCGACGGCCGAGCCGGCGGCCTGACGGGCCAGGCGGCCGGTCTCGAAGCGGATGGTGCGGGTGCCGAAGGAGCCGTTGTCGATCACGGCCTCGGCGTAGAACACGTTCTCTTCCACCTGGAAGATCTCCTCTTTCGTACGTCTCCGGGAGAGCGTCCCCGCGCATCGCCTGCGTGTTGACCCTGAACGGTCGGGCCGGTCTTCGATCGAAGCCTCCGGTGCACCCCGCTTCGGTCTGCGGGGCCTCCGGCGGCCACTACCGAGGACCGGCGCCTCTCGGCCGGCCGGGTCCGGACGGGCGGTTCGCGTCTGGACGCTCTCTCGGATGCGGGCGGCTTCCGTTTGAAGCCTTCGTCCCGCGGGGGGTTGGGTTCTGCTGCCCGAGTGGCGCGCTTGCGGCGCCATCACCCGGCATGCCCACAACCCTACGGTGCAATCCTCGGCCACCTGGGGAGGTGCGCGCGAGTTGTTATGCCCGGTTGTTGTGTTCGGGCGCCCCGGTCGGACGGCCGCGGCATACGCGCGAGGGGCGGCTCCCCGGTGTGGGGAGCCGCCCCGTGCGGCGTTCTCAGCGGGCGCCGCCGGCGGCACCGCGGCGGATGCCCAGGCGGTCGACGAGCGTACGGAAGCGCTCGATGTCCTTCTTGGCCAGGTACTGCAGCAGGCGGCGGCGCTGGCCGACCAGGATCAGCAGGCCACGACGCGAGTGGTGGTCGTGCTTGTGGGACTTGAGGTGCTCGGTCAGGTCCGAGATGCGGCGGGAGAGCATGGCGACCTGGACCTCGGGGGAGCCGGTGTCGCCCTCCTTCTGGCCGAACTCGGCGATGATCTGCTTCTTGACGTCAGAGGCGAGAGCCACTGCAACTCCTTACGAGGTGATACCGAGCGGTCCTGGTCTACGGCACAGGACTCTGGGAGAACTCGGTGTCGTGACGGGCGCGGCCGCCGGTCGTCGTCCCACCCGGGGACGGACACACGGCTGCGCTCGGAGGCCAAGCGTACCAGTGCCGCCGACACGGGTGGCCGGCGGCCCCGGCGCGCGGTCAGCCGGTGGCGCCGCGGACCAGCCGGTAGACGTCGAGGACCGCCAGGACCAGCGGGACCAGCGACATCAGGGTGAGGCTGTCGACCAGGTCCAGGATGCGCCCCCAGAACGGGGAGACGCCGAGCCGGGGCACCACCAGGGCGATCGCGGTGAGCACCGCGGCGCCGAAGGCGATCGAGGCGGTCAGCCAGACGGTGCGCAGGTCGGCGCCGGTGGAGCCGATGCCGGCCCGCAGCACGAACTGCGGGGTGTGCAGGGAGAGACCGACGATCAGCAGCGACAGTCCGAGCAGGCCGGCGATGCTGAGGCTGAAGACCTGGGCGCTGTAGCGGAACAGCCGGGCGCGCAGCATGGTGGCGAGGCCGAAGAGGAGGGCGAGCAGCTCGGGGAACGTCTCGTCGGTGAAGCCCAGCACCGCACAGGCGCCGACGATCACCGCGGCGCAGCCGCCGACCAGGCCGACCAGCACCTCGTGGCCGCGGCGGGCCTGGTGGGCGATCCGCTCGTACTGGACGAGTTCGGCGCGGACGGCCTCCTCGTCGTGGTCGCGGCCGCGGGCGCGGGTCTGGCCGGGGGCGCTGTAGCCGACGGGCAGCCGGGCGAAGCGGGCGGACAGGCCGGGCAGGAAGCCGATCGCGGCGACGGCGGCGACGCCGGTGACGGCGGCGATGTGGTTGGCCGGGGTGCCCGGCAGCAGGACGGCGGCGAAGGTGGCGAGCGCGCCGGCCGCGGCCAGGAAGGCGGCGGCGACGAACAGCGAGTCCCGCTCGGGCAGCAGGCCGACCAGCAGGACGGCGACCACCAGCACGGCGACGCAGCCGGTGAGGAACTGCAGCCGGCCGGGTCCGGCCAGCGGGCCGCCGGTGGGCGCGAGGACGCCGCTGCCGGCGATCAGGGCGTGCGGCAGGGCGCCGAGGCCGAGCGCGAGGCCGGCCCAGGCGTCCCGGTAGACCCGGGCGCGGACGCCGGCGAAGGCGGTGAGCACGACGGCGACGACGCCGGAGAGCACGCCGGGCAGGCCGTGCATGTCGTGGCGCAGGTCGGCGAACCAGAGGGCGAAGCCGAGCAGGGTGAGCAGCACGCCGGTGCCGATGAGGCCGAAGGCGCGCATCAGCTCGGGGCTCCAGAACCGGCGGTCGCTCTCGCCGGCGGTGGCGATCGCGTCGGCGACGTCGTCGTAGACCGCGGGCGGCAGCGACTCGGCGAACGGGCGCAGGCTGAGCAGGTCGCCGTCGCGCACCTGCTGGGCGCCCAGCGAGCGGCTGCCGTCGAGCACCGTGCCGTCGCGGCGGACCAGGTGGAACCCGGTGGGGACGCCGTCGGGCTGGGTCTGGCCGGAGAGCCGCAGCACCTCGGGGTAGACGTCCGCGAGCGGGACGTCCTCGGGCAGGGCGACGTCGATCCGGCTGTCCGGCGCGACGACGGTGACCCGGCAGAAGCCGGTGGTGGCGGGCGTCGTCATGCCCGCACCTCGTTCGCTCGACGCACTGGGCGCTCCCCCTTGGTGACGGTGCCGCGGCACCGGCGGCTGGTCGGTCCGGCCGACCCGCGGGCACCGGCCGGGCGGAACCGGCCCGGCGGGGCCACGAGTTGGCGCGGCGTTACCCTACCCGCTCGGTTCGTGTCCGGCCCCGTGGAGGGCGGGCGGCCGGGGCGGGCCCGGGCCCCAGTAGGATCGGCCCCTGCGCAAGGCGGCGGGGGCGGCGCGCGCCTCCCCGGGTGCCTGCGGCCGGCGGAGCGGGGGCGGCGTCACACGGGGCGTCCTCACCCGTACGTATCCAGTGGCGTGAGGGCTGATGCCGTGGTGATCGAGCGAAGCGTTCGTGGTCGGGGGGTGGAGCGCGCATGGGCGTGATCACCGTCAAGCGGCCTCCCCGGGCCTACCCGCCCGCGGTGCCGGACGAGCCGGTGGAGCTGGTCGCCCCGCCCGAACTGCCCAGGTCGGGCGGCGAGGACTGGGTGATGAGCATCCTGCCGATGCTCGGCATGGGCGGGTCGGCGGTGTTCTTCTTCTCCCCGGGCGCCCAGGCCCCGATGAAGATCATGGGCGGCCTGATGATCGTCTCGACGGTCGGCATGGCGCTCGCCCAGATCGTCCGGGCCCGCAAGGGCGGCTCCTCGGCCACCGCGGACGAGCGGCGCGACTACCTCAAGTACCTGCAGCAGATGCGCCGCCAGGTACGCCGGACCGCCGAGCGCCAGCGCGGCGCGCAGCTGTTCCTGAACCCCGAGCCGGACCAGCTCTGGTCGATCGTCGCCGACGGCCGACGGCTGTGGGAGCGGCGGGCCGGGGACGCCGACTTCGCGCAGATCCGGGTCGGCCGCGGGCCGGTGCAGCTGTCCACCCCGCTGGTGGCGCCGCAGACCGCGCCGATGGACGAGCTGGAACCGCTGTCGGCCGCCGCGATGCAGACCTTCCTGAACGCCCACGGCACCCTGCAGGACCTGCCGTTGGCGATCTCGCTGCGCGCCTTCTACCACATCACGGTCTGCGGCGACCCGGACACCGTCTACGGCAACGTCCGGGCGATGGTCGCCCAGCTGACCACCCTGCACTCGCCGGACGACCTGCTGGTGACGGTGGCGGCCGCGCCCGGCGCGGTGGACGAGTGGGAGTGGACCAAGTGGCTCCCGCACAACCAGCACCGCAAGGAGAGCGACGGCGCCGGTTCGCGCCGGCTGATCGCCACCGGCCTCGGCGAGCTGGAGCTGCTGCTCCAGGACGAACTGGCCGGCCGTCAGCGGTTCGTCCGGGACGCCTCGCCGGCGCCCGACCAGCCGCACATCGTGGTCGTGATGGACGGCGCGTCGGTGCCGCACGACTCACTGCTGGCGGGCGCCGAGGGCGTGCACGGGGTGACCATCGTCGAGGTGGTCCCGGGCGACCTCGACGAGCCGACCGGGCACCTGGTCATCACCGTCTCGCCGGACGAGCTGGTGCTGCGCTCGGCCTCCGGCGCCACCTACTCCGGCGCCCCGGACACCCTCACCGCCTGGCAGTCCGA
Source organism: Kitasatospora sp. NPDC004723 (assembly GCF_040609255.1). Taxonomy (NCBI): domain Bacteria; kingdom Bacillati; phylum Actinomycetota; class Actinomycetes; order Kitasatosporales; family Streptomycetaceae; genus Kitasatospora; species Kitasatospora sp. NPDC004723. The sequence continues at coordinate 12,885 of NZ_JBEXJT010000043.1, forward strand.
GGCGCTGGCCCGCCAGCTGGCGCCGTACCGGGCCTCGGCCGGCGGCGACGACGAACCGCTGCTGTCCAACCTGGACTTCACCGACCTGATGAACTCCGGCGACCCGGGCTCCTTCGACGTCGCCCGCAGCTGGCGGCAGCGGGCGCAGCACGAGCGGCTGCGGGTGCCGATCGGCGTCGGGGCCGGCGGCGAGCACGTGTACCTGGACATCAAGGAGGCCGCGCTGGAGGGCATGGGCCCGCACGGCCTGTGCGTCGGCGCGACCGGCTCCGGCAAGTCCGAGCTGCTGCGCACCCTGGTACTGGGGCTGGCGATGACGCACTCCTCGGAGACGCTGAACTTCGTGCTCGCCGACTTCAAGGGCGGCGCGACCTTCGCGGGCATGGCGGACATGCCGCACACCTCCGCGGTGATCACCAACCTGGAGGGCCAGCTGACCCTGGTGGACCGCATGCGGGACGCCATCGAGGGCGAGCTCAACCGGCGCCAGGAGCTGCTGCACCGGGCCGGCAACTACGCCAACATCCACGAGTACGAGCGGGCCCGGGCGGCCGGTGCGGCGCTGGACCCGCTGCCGTCGCTGGTACTGATCATCGACGAGTTCTCCGAACTCCTCACCGCCAAGCCCGACTTCATCGACATGTTCATCCAGATCGGCCGGATCGGGCGGTCCCTCGGGGTGCACCTGCTGCTGGCCTCGCAGCGTCTGGAGGAGGGCAAGCTGCGCGGTCTGGACACCTATCTCTCCTACCGGATCGGCCTGCGCACCTTCTCGGCGGCCGAGTCGCGGGCGGCGATCGGCGTCCCGGACGCGTACCACCTGCCGCCGGTGCCGGGCGTCGGCTACCTGAAGTTCGGCACCGATGTGATGGAGCGGTTCAAGGCCGCGTACGTCTCCGGGCCGTACCGGGCGCCGGGCCAGCAGCGGTCGACCGGCGGCCGGCTGGTGAGCGCGCGGCCGGTGCGGTTCACCGCGGCCGAGGTGCCGGTGACCGAACCGCTGGTGCAGGAGGTCGAGCCGCTCGTCGAGGAGCCGGACGACGCCCTGATGGACACCGTGCTGGACGTCTTCGTGCAGCGGATGGCGGGCCAGGGCCCGGCGGCGCACCAGGTGTGGCTGCCGCCGCTGGACGCCCCGCCGAGCGTGGACCAGCTGCTGCCGCCGCTGCAGGCGACCCCCGAGCGCGGGCTGACCGCGCCGCAGTACGGGGCGCTGGGCCGACTGCGGGTACCGGTCGGCATCGTCGACAAGCCGCGCGACCAGCGGCGCGACATCCTCGACCACGACTACTCGGGGGCGGCCGGCCACGGTCTGGTGGTCGGTGGTCCGCGGTCCGGCAAGTCGACGGTGATCCGCACCACGGTGGCCTCGTTCGCGCTCACCCACACCCCGCTGGAGGTGCAGTTCTACCTGCTGGACTTCGGCGGCGGCGGCTTCCAGTCGCTCCAGGAGCTGCCGCAGGTCGGCGGGGTGGCCGGGCGGCTGGATGCCGAGAAGGTGCGCCGGATGGTCTCCGAGGTGCACGGCGTGCTGAACCGGCGCGAGGAGCTCTTCCGGGCCACCGGGATCGACTCGATCGGCACCTACCGGTCCCGCCGGGCCTCCGGCGCGCTGCCGGAGGAGCAGTTCGGCGACGTCTTCCTGGTGATCGACGGCTGGAACACCTTCAAGCAGGAGTTCGAGCCGCTGGAGCCGGTGATCGGCGACATCGCCCAGCGCGGTCTGGGCTACGGCGTCCACCTGATCGTCACCGCGGCCCGGTACGCGGAGGTCCGCCCGGCGCTCAAGGACCTGCTGCAGAACCGGACCGAGCTGAAGCTCGGCGACTCCATGGAGTCCGAGGTGGACCGCCGGGTGGCGCAGAACGTGCCGGCCGTGCCGGGGCGCGGCGTCACCGCGGACCGGCTGCACTTCCTCACCGGTCTGCCGCGGCTGGACGGCTCCGGCTCGGTGGAGGACCTGCCGAACGGCGTGGCCGGGCTGGTCTCGGCGGTCACCGGGGCCTGGACGGGCCCGCGCGCGCCGCAGGTGCGGATGCTGCCGGCGGTACTGGACGGGCACTCGCTGCCGAAGGGCTTCGAGCACCCGGAGCGGGGCGTCGCGTTCGGCGTGGACGAGGCGGAGCTGGCGCCGGCCTTCGTCAACTTCGAGACCGACCCGCTGTTCATCGTGTTCGGCGACACCGAGTCCGGGAAGTCCGCGCTGCTGCGGATGCTGGTCAAGCAGATCACCGAGCGGTACACCCCGGACCGGGCCGGCATCGTGGTCGGCGACTACCGGCGCGCGCTGCTGGGCGTCGTCCCGCCGGAGTACCTGGTGGAGTACGCGGCCGCGCAGCCGGCCATGTCGAGCGTGGTGGAGATGCTGCGCGGGGCCTGCGCGCGCCGGCTGCCCGGTCCGGACGTCACCGCCGAGCAGCTGCGCAACCGCAGCTGGTACAGCGGCAAGGACATGTTCGTGGTCGTCGACGACTACGAACTGGTGGCGACCTCCTCGGGCAATCCGCTGGCGGCGCTCGCGGAGTTCCTGCCGTTCGCGCGGGACATCGGCCTGCGGGTGATCGTGGCGCGCAGCGCGGGCGGTGCCGGGCGTTCGCTGTACGAGCCGTTCATGCAGCGGATGCGCGAGCTGGGCGGCCAGGGCGTGATGCTGTCCGGCAACCGGGACGAGGGCCCGCTGCTGGGCACCGTCAAGCCGCAGGCGCTGCCGCCGGGCCGGGGCGTGTACGTCTCGCGCCGGATGACCGGCGGGCAGATGGTGCAGACGGGCTGGCTGTCGGCGCCGTAGCCGCCGGTTCCGGTCACGGAGCGTGTTCGAAGGGGTCGGGTCCTCGGATCCGGCCCCTTCCGCCGTCCCGGGTGTCGAAACGTTACCTAGATCTTTCCGCCGGAGAGCTGCGGTTCCCGTACCCGGCCCGGGGCTCGGCGGGCGCCGCAGGGGCTTCCGGACGACCTGCCTCCACATCCGGGCAGTGCCTTTGAATGGGCGCATGCAACACGGCGTTCACCTTGGATTCAAGTGCGATGTAGCGAAAGTAACAAGTCGGACATGCATAGTGATGACGCTTAGTGATCATCAGATCGCATGTTTATGCACTCCTTGACGACGGATTCCGAAGCGATTCCGCCATTGACTCGATCAATACGGCCAAGGTTCCATGGCGGCCCAGGGAGCGACAGGACCAGAAACCGAGCCAGTCAGCCAGCGGAGGCGATACCGCTCCCTCACCAGGACCAGCACAGAGCCGATCGGATGCCTCATGACCGACACGCTTCGCCCGCCCGCCCCCGCGGCCCCCGCCGCGGCGACCGCAGGCGCGCCCGACGCCCCGCCGCAGCAGCTCAAGCGCTCGATCGGTGTCGTCGGCGGCACGCTGCTCACGCTGTCCTGCGTCACCCCGGCCTCCACGCTCTTCGTGATCGTCCCGGAGCTGTTCTCCAGCATCGGCAGCGCCACCGCGCTGGCCATCGCGATCGGCTCGGTGCTCTGCATCGCGGTCGCCTTCTGCTACTCCGAGCTCGGCACCCTGATCCCCAGCGCCGGCGGCGAGTACGCGATGGTCGGCACCCTGGCCGGGCGGCTGGCCGGCTGGCTGGTCTTCGTGCTCTCGCTGATCGTGGTGATGATCGTCCCCTCGGTCATCGCCCTCGGCACCGCCGACTACCTCGCCCCGGTGCTGCACGTCGACAAGCCGCTGGCCGGCGCCGCGGTGATGCTCGCCGCCACCCTGGCCGGCCTGCTGGACCTGCGCGCCAACGCCTGGATCACCGGCATCTTCCTGGTCCTGGAGGTCATCGCGGCCGGCGTGGTGTCGGTGCTCGGCTTCGCCCACGCCAACGGCGACGCGCCCAGCATGCTGCACGGCGTGGTCACCGGCGAGAACGGCGTCACCACCACGGTGAGCATCGGCGCGATCATCGGCGCCCTCGGCATCGCGCTCTTCATCACCCAGGGCTTCTCCACCGCCGTCTACCTCTCCGAGGAGCTGGAGAACCCGCGCCGCAACGTCTCCCGCACCGTGCTGTGGACGCTGGGCATCTCCGCCGCGATCCTGCTCGTCCCCGTCGCCGCCATCACCATGGGCGCCCCCGACCTGGCGACGCTCAGCTCCGGCGACATCTCCGGCATGGTCACCGCCTGGAGCAACTCCGCGGTCGGCACCTTCATCAGCCTCTGCGTCGCGCTGGCCATCATCAACGCCGGCATCGTCATGGTCATCCAGAACTCCCGGGTGCTGTTCGCCTCGGCCCGCGACAAGGCCTGGCCCGGCCCGGTCAACAAGGCCTTCGGCACCCTGGGCCGGTTCGGCTCCCCGTGGATCGCCACCCTGGCCGTCGGCCTGCCGGGCGCCGCGCTCTGCTACGTCAAGGGCGAGCTGCTCAGCGAGATCACCGGCGTCGCCGTCACCGGGATGTACCTGCTCGTCGCGGTCGCCGCGCTGCTCTCCCGCCGCAAGCACCACAAGCACGCCGCCGCCTGGCGGATGCCGCTGTGGCCGGCCGTCCCGGTGCTGCTGATCGTGGTCCTGGGCTACGTCATCACCCAGCTGGACGCGGTGCCGCTGCTGTGGACCGGCGGCATCACCGCCGTCGCCACCCTCTACTGGCTGTTCTACCTGCGCCCCCGGCAGGACACCCACTGGGTGATCAGCCTCCCCGAGGACCAGCAGGCCTGATCCCCCCGATACCCCACCCCTCCCCCACATGGCAGTGCCCCGGGCTCCCCCTGGCCCGGGGCACTGCCGCGTCCGGGTGCTACTTCTTCTTGAGCTTCCACTCCGGGCTGGTCGCGATCGCCTTCATCTGCTCGACGGTCAGCGCCGGGGCGGTCCGGGAACCGGCGGCGTTCGGGCCGCCGCTGTTGTAGGCGCCGACCGCCACCCGCAGGCCGTCCGGGTGCAGGGCGTCGACCGTCCACCGCGCCGGGTTGCCCGGCACCTTGCGGACCTTCACCTGGGTCCCGTCGGGCATCGTCTCCGTACCGCCGAACGGCTCGGTGTTCATGGGGTTGCTCCAGTCGTCCACGTTGAGCTCCACCATGGACTTGCCCTTGCCGTCGTTCACCACGAAGTTGGCGTAGCCCTCGCTGCCGCCGGTCTCGGTCTGCTTGAGTCCCGTCGGGAGCAGTTTCGCGGCGGTCGCGAGGATCTCCTCCTTGGTGTAGGGCTCGCTGCGGTGGTTGGGAGACTCCGACACCGGCTCAGGCAGGGCGGCGATCACCCGGTCCCAGGACTTGTCGGTGACGATCGCCCTGAGCTGCTCAGGGGTCAGCGGCGGGGTGGCCCGGGAGACCGGCTTGCCCTTCTCCGCCGGGGAGTTCCACTCGCTCAGCTCGATCCGCCGGCCGTCCTTGCCGGTCAGCTTGGCGTTCCACCACTTGGTGTCGACCCGGCGGTCCGGGTACTCGTAGCCCTGGAACACGGTCAGCCGACCGCCGTCCGGCAGCGCGGTCGCGGTGCAGGCGTCGAAGGCGATGATCTTTTTGTCGGGGCAGTCGTTGTCCGTCCGGCTCGGGTCGTCCTGGGCGACCCTGGAGAACGAGATCGTCATCCAGGACTTGCCCTTGCCCTCGTCGAAGACCAGACTCGCGCCGGACATCCCGGTGTTCGGCTGGCCGTTGCGGTCGGCGCCGGCCCCCTCGGCGTTGCTGATCTGCCCCTGGGGCAGCAGTGCACGGAACATGGCGAGCACCTCCTCCCCGCTGACCGCCGGGCCGGCGGAGGGGGTGGCGGAGGCGGTCGGCGAGGATCCGGGCGTCAGCGAGGCGGAGCCCGTGCCGGAGCCGGCGGCCGGGGTGGGCCCGGTGCCCGCCGGGGTCAGCCGGACGGCGGAGGGGGAACCGTCGGTGAGGTAGAAGGCCCCGGTGCCCACCAGGGCCAGCGCCGCCGCGCCGCCCACCACGGCGGCGGCCGACCGGCGTCGCCAACGGCGACGGCCGCGCTCCAGCCCGCCGCCCGCCAGTCCGGCCGGGCCCTGCGGGGAGAAGCCCTCGCCGGTGCGGGTCATGGCGTGGAGCAGATCATCCTCGAAGCTGTCGGGTGCGGACATGCGTGATCACCGCTCTTCCTTCGGTCACGGAGCAGGGGCCGGTGGCGGACCCCCGCAGGAGGTGGTCGGTTCGTACCGTCAGCGGGCGGCGAGTTCGGCCAGCGAGTCCCCGAGCTGCCCGCGCAGGCGCGCCAGCGCCCGGGAGGTCCGGGTACGGACCGCGCCGGAGGACAGCCGCAGCACCTCCGCGGTCTCCTCGACGCTGCGGTCCTCCCAGTAGCGCAGCACCAGCACGGCCCGGTCCTTCGCGGACAGCCGGCCGAGCGCGTCGAGCAGGGTGAGGCGCAGCGCCCCGTCCGCCTCCTGGCCCGCGGACTCGGGCAGCTGGTCGGTGGGGCGCTCGTCGCTGGAACGACGGCGCTTCTGGGCGAGGAACACGCGCACCATCACGGTGTGCGCGTAGGCGCCGGGGTTGTCGATCCGGTGGCGCCCGCCGGTCCAGGCCCTGCGGCGCCACAGCACGTACATCCGGCTGAGGGCCTCCTGGACGAGGTCCTCGGCCTGGTGGGTGTCCCCGCCGGTCAGCAGACAGGCGGAGCGGTACAGCCGTCCGGTGTGCCCCGAGACGAGTTCCAGGAACTCCGCGTCCTTCGACCTGCGTCCGGCCCCGGCCCGCCCCATCCCCCACGTCCTCCCTGTTCACCGCTGTCGACACTTGTTCGATGCGGTGGGTCGGGCGGGATGTTACAACCGGGCACGAAGTTTTTCCCGACGCCCGGCCGGGAGGTGCCCGGCAAGGAGCCGGCCAGGCCGAGGCCTAGCTCCGCCGACGGTGGTCGCGCAGCACCACGCCGCCGCCGATCAGCAGCGCGACCAGCAGGGCGCCGATGCCCAGGACGTAGGTGGCGGTGCGCCCGTCGCGGTCGGCCTGGGTCTCGCCGAGGCCGAGCGGGCGCGGCACGATCGGGGCGGAGGCCAGCTGGACCGGCGGGTCCTCCACCGGGTGCTCGGCCGGTGCGGCGGGCGCGGTGGTCACCGCCTTCACCGGGTCGACCACGCCCCAGCCGATGTACTCGTTCGCCTTGTGGTCGGTGCGCTGCGCGGTCTGCTCGATCCAGGCCCGCACCTGGCTGGGCCGCCAGTCCTTGTGCGCGCCGACCAGCAGCGCCGCCAGCCCGGCCACGTAGGGCGCGGCGAAGCTGGTGCCGTTGTCCACGCACTGTCCGCCGCGCGGGACGGTGGAGAGCATGTCGACCCCGGGGGCCGCGACGTCCACGAAGTCGCCGTACTGGGAGAAGTAGGTGCGCTCGTTGTTGCGGTCGGAGGCGCCGACGGCGAGCACCGTACGGAACGCCGCCGGGTAGGTGTCGCCCTTCTTGCCGTCGTTGCCGGAGGAGGCGACCACCACCACGCCGCGGTTCTCCGCGTTGTCGATCGCGGCCTTCAGCTCGTCGTAGCCCACGAACCGGGTGTCCCCCGCGCCCCGCACGTCCTGCGAGATGTTGATGACCCTGGCGCCCTGCTGGACGGCCGAGTTGATGGCCTCGACCAGCGAGTGCACGTCCCCGTTGCCCTCGGCGTCGTTCTGCCGGATCGACAGGATGGCCGCGCCCGGGGCGATGCCGACGAACCCGGTCTGCTCGCTGCGGGCGGCCGCGATGATGCCGGCCACCTTGGTGCCGTGGCCGACCAGGTCGTCCTTGCCGCCGCCCTCGACCCGCTTGCCCTCCTTGTCCTTGAGCAGCGAGCCGCCGTCGACCACCTTGTCGGCGAGCTGCGGGTTCTGGTCGTCCACCCCGGTGTCGATGACCGCGACCAGCACCCCGGCGCCGGTGACCGCACCGCCCTGCCAGAGCTCGTCCAGCACCATCCGCTGCAGCGACCACGGCACGGCCTGCACGTTCTGGGCGTTCTTGCCGCACTCCCCCGCGGCCGAGATGCCCGGTCCGTCCGCTGCCGCCGGCACCGTCAGCGGGCCGCCCAGCAGTGCGAGGACGGCCGCCGCCGCGGCCGCCGTCCGGTACCTGACCACCGGCACCCTGCCACCCCTCTTGTCGTCGACCTGGTTGCACGCCCGCGTGCCAAAGGCGGGCACCCGCGAGGGGGCACCCGCCCTTCGGCGTAGTGGGCCGTCAGCCGGTCCAGAGGGTGGCGTTGCGGTTCTCGGTGTTGTGGTAGCTGATGGCCGCGCTGTCCAGCGACTTGGCGATCTGCTCCAGCACCTGCTGCAGGTGCGCGGCGCGCTGGTCCCACTTGGCCTGGTGGGCCTGGTAGCCCTGCTGGGCGGCGCCCTCCCAGCTCGCGGCGATCTTGGTGACGCCGCCCTTCAGCTCCTCCAGCTGGTGCTGGATGGTCTGCGCGGTCCGACGGACCTCGGCGCTGGCGCTCTTGATGGTCTCGAAGTTGACGAGAATGTGGTCGGCCACGATGTCTCCTAGTCGAGGCTGCGAGGCACCCCGTCACCCGGGGTGCGCGTCGCGGGGTGAACGGACGGAGCCGCGGATCAGGCGCCGGCGGCGGCGGATCCGAAGATCGCCTGCTGGTCGGCGTCGGCCTGCGAGTACTTCTGGGTCGTGATCTCGATCGCGTCCTTGATGGCGCGCAGCGACTTGTTGAGCTCCTGGGCGTCCGTGTTGAACTGGCCCTGGAGGTTGGTGTAAGCCGTCGCGGCCTGGCCCTGCCAACCACTGGTGATGGAACCCACCAGGTTGTTGAGGCCGTTGATCTCGGTGTTGATCTTGCCGATGACCTCGTCCATGTGCTTGGCGAACGCCAGCATCTCCTGAGCGGTCGTCTTGAACTGACCCATGCTCTACCGTCCCCCATGAGACAGACCTCGTGGCCGGGGGACGTTCTGCAAGCCCCCGGGCATCACCGGTGTGATGTCCTGCAGCACTGTAGTCGGCACACGCAGCTCACCCAACACCGGGCGACGGCCAGTTACCAAGCCATGACATCGTGGCCAATTCCTGTGCGCCGCGCGGACCGAGGCCGCTCAGGCGTTCTGCTGCTGCGCCGCGGTCTTCGCGTTGAGCGCCGGACCGGCCGGCACCAGGTTCGACCACTGCTGGGGCACCAGCGCGGGCTGCAGACCCTGGTAGCCGAGCCGGGCCTGGTTGCCGCCCGCCTCCTCGGGCTGCGGCGGGCCGGACGGCGTCGCGGGCTGCGCGGAGGGGGTCTTGGGCGCGGCGCCCTGGCCGGCCGGCTGGGCCGGCGCGGTGGTCTGGCCGCCCTTGCCGCCCTCGCTGCTGGCCGGCACCGCGTAGCGCAGCCCGGTCTCGGTGATGAGGAAGTCGGTGCCGGAGCCCTCGGCGGAGTTGTCCAGCGCACGGTAGAACAGGCCGTGACCCGGCGTCACGTGCGCGGTGGCCGCGCCGTTGCTGTAGCGCACCGGGTAGTCGGGGCCGGCCCAGACGCTGCGCCGCGGGGTCCGGCCGTCCTCCGCCACTCCCTCGAAAGTGCTGCAGACCACCCGGCGCGCGTCCTTCGGCGCCTGCCAGTTGTTGGCCGGTGCGCCCGTCCTGACGGGCCAGTCGGCGGCGCCCTCCGCCATCAGCGGCACATTGCTGTTGACGACGGCGTGCTCGGCCGGGGTCAGGTCGTCGACCCGCGGGCTCTTGTTGGCGTCCTGGTTGTACAGCGGCTGCAACTGCGGGTTCTGCCGGATGAGTTCCGCCTGGAACTGACTGATCAGCAGCAGCTGGGTCTTGCCCACCACGTAGTGCTTGTCGCCGAACCGGACCAGCCGGCCGACCTTGCGGTCCTCCGGGTTCTGCAACTGCACCGAGGAGTTGGCGGTCCTGGTGTCCGGGACCAGCCCGTCGATCTTCGGGAAGACGATGTCGCTGCCCGGTGCCAGGGTCTCCAGCCAGTCCTTCTTCACCTTCTGCGGGACCGCGGTCGGCCCGAAGACCGCGCCCATCAGCTGGGTACGGGTGGCGTCCGAGTCCTCCGGGCCGCCGATCGCGTGCCGGCGGCCCTTGTCGTCCACCAGGTACACCTTCAACTTGCCCTGGCCCGCCGTCTGGCCGGCGGCGGTGACCTGGGGGTCGTCCGCCAGCTGCACCAGCAGCGCCTGTCCGACGTCCAGCTGCCGGTCCTTGGCGCCCAACGCCTCCGCGTCCGCGCCGCCCGCCACGAACACCGCCTGGTCGACGGTGCTCCCCTGCTCGTCGCCCGGGCGGTCGCAGACCGACCACTTCATCGGGCGGCTCGCGTTCTCCTTGCTCGGCAGCTTGTCCGGCGCGTACGGGATGCCGATCGTCGGGCCGTGGTTGGGATAGCGGTCCAGCACGCCGTCGTCGACCACCACGACCTTGGAGTCCACCGGCAGCACCAGCCGCGCCGAGGCCATGTTCAGCACCTGGTGCAGCCGCTTGGTCCTCCCGTCCGGGTCGGTCAGCACCACGTACCGGGTGGTGCTCTGCTTGCCCTGGACGATGAACCTGCCCTCGTCCCAGCCCACCGGCGCGCTCGGCTTGAACACCCCCCAGAGACCGAAGCCGCCGACCACCAGCGCGCCGGCTATCACGCTCGGCAGCACCGCCTTGACCGGCCGCGGGGCGTCCTCGTCACCGCCTCCGCCGCCGGGCAGCAGAAAGGCCGCGACCGTGCGCTTGCGGGCGAAGGTGTAGGCGTTCAGCTCGTCCCGGCGCGATGCCATCCTCGTCGTCTCCCCTGTCGGACCGTCCTGCCCCGTGTCCCGCACCCCCCGGGCGAGAACGCGCTCGAACCCTCTACGATGCGGCAGCAGACGGTGAGTACGGTACGGGTACGGTTCACGCACCGGCCAGCCGGGCCGCGACAACCGAACCAGAGAGGGGCACTCGGGGGATGCCAAGCCAGACCGCTCCAGGGCGCCGGAGCACGGCACGGGGCAGCGGTTCACGCCGCTCCGAACGACGCGGCCGGGCCGACAACGGCGGCTCCCCCGCCCCGGAGCGCGCGCCGCGCCCGGCCCGTTCCGGCGGCGCCGACGGCCCCGTCGCGGTCCGCGTCCACCCCCGGCCCGGGCTGCTCGGCGGACGGCTGAGGCTCCAACAGCTCGTCCTGGTCGAGGTCGCGGTGGCGCTGGTCGCCGTCGGCTGGACGATCAGCCGGCCGGTCGCCGCCGGCTTCGGCGCCGTCGGCCTGGTGCTGGTCGTGCTCGCGCTGGTGCCGCTGCGCGGACGCACCATCCCCGAGGCGCTACGGGTGCGCACCGCGCTCCGGGCCCGCCGCAAGCGCGCCCGGGCGCACGTCCCGCCGCCCGGCACCGACCCGGCGCTCGCCCCCGCCCTGGAACTCGAACCGGCCCTGCGCACCTGCACCCACGCCACCGAGGCCGACTTCGGCGGCCGACCGGTGCGCCGGGAGACCGGCATGGTCGGCGACGGCACCTTCCTCAGCGCCGTCCTGCTCGTCCAGGCCAAGGACCTGCCGCTGCGTCCGGCGCGCACCGCCCGGCCGCTGCCGCTGGACGTGCTCTGCTCGGCGCTGCGGGTCGACGACATCACCCTGGAGTCGGTCCAGCTCGTCCAGCACACCCAGCCGGCGCCCGCGCCGCACCTGCCCGAGCAGTCGCTGGCCGCCCGCGCCTACCGGGAGCTCGCGGACGGCACCGCCACCCCCGCGCTGCGGCTCACCTGGGTGGCGCTCAAGCTCGACCCGGAACGGGCGGCCACCGCGGTGCGCGCCCGCGGCGGCGGCGAGCAGGGCGCCCGCAAGGCGCTCCAGCGGGTCACCGACCAGCTCGCCGGGCGGCTGAACAGCGCCGGTTTCAACGTCACCGTGCTCGACGAGCGCGAGCTGATCGCCGCCCTCGCCATCTCCAGCTGCGTCAACCCGCTGGCCACGGCCGGCCGCCAGGGCACCGGCAGCGGCGGCGGCAGCGGGCGGCGCACCCAGGAGACCAACCGGTTCTGGCGGGTCGACGACCGCTGGCACAGCACCTACTGGATCTCCCGCTGGCCGCAGCTCGGCCGCCCCGGCGGCGGCGCCGGCCGGATCGCCGTCCCTGACCTGGTCAACCTGGTCACCGGCGCGCCCGCGCTGGCCAGCACCTTCAGCCTGACGGCCGGTCACGGCACCGGCGGCTCGGTGGCCCTCAGCGGCCACGTCCGGGTGACCGGGCGCAGCGAGAGCGAGGCCGTCGACCTCGGCCGGCAGGTAGAGGCGCGGGCCCAGAGCACCGGGCTCGGCCTGACCCGGCTCGACCTGGAGCAGGCCCCGGGCGTCCTCGCCACGCTGCCGCTGGGAGGTGCTTCCTGATGTCGTACCAGACCCACTCCACCGCCGGCGCGCAGAGCGGCACCGAGCCGCAGCCGCGGGTCCGGCCCCGGCTGCTGCCCGGCTTCGGGCTGCGCGGACCGCGCCGGGAGAAGCACGTGCTGACGGTCGCGGAGCTGGCGGCGCTCTCCTTCCCGGTCGGCGACGACGGTGTGCTGATCGGCGAGGACGTGCACCGGTCGCGCCCCGCCGTGCTCGGCCTGTTCCGGCCGAGCGCCCATGAGCTGGTGCTGGTCGGCGGTCTGTGGACGGCGCAGGTGATCGCGCTGCGGGCGGCGGCCACCGGCGCGCGGATCGCCGTCGAGACCGCCCGTGCCCACCTGTGGGGGCCGATGGCGCAGGCCGCGGGCGGCGGACAGCCGTGCGTGACGGTCCACCAGCCCGGCCGGCTCGGCCCGCAGGGTGCCTCGGTCACCTCGCCGGTGCTCGTCGTGCGCGACCTCGGCGCCCGTCCGCCGCGCAGCCGGCTCTCCGCCGCTCCCTGGCAGACGGTGCTGACGCTGGTGCCGCACCTGGGACCGAACGCCGCCCGGGTGCTCAACTCGGCCGACCTGGTCGGGGTGCAGCGGGTGATGCCGGAGGAGGCCGAGCTGATCGGCCGGGTGCTCTCGCTCGGCGCGGGCGAGGTGGCCGCACTGCCGTCCCTGCCGGACGACCTGACGCTGTGGACGACCCGGATGAACCGTCAGTACGTACGGATCGTGGCCGGCCAGGCGGAACACCAGATCCTGGGCGGTCCGCGCCGCCTCGACTGACGCGCGGGGGGCGCGTCGGCGGGCTGTGCGCGAGCCGTGCGCAGCCCGTCCACAGCCCGTGCGCGCGCCGTCCGGGAGCCGTCCGGAGATGCGGCACCGCCTTCAGCCGGGGGTGGCTCACGGCCTAGGCTGTGAGACGGCAACGGCACCGCGAACGTGCGGCGGCGAACACGAGGGAGCCTAGGTGAGCAGCGATCGGGACGGCGTCTACGTCGGCGACAACGCGGCGGAGGACGACGACGACTGGTCCGACGCGCCCGACTACACTCCCCCGTCCTGGTACGTGCAGACGGACGCGGGCGCCCCGGCGCCGGCGGCGGGAACGGCCGCGCCGAGTGGCCAGGTGACGCCGCCTCCGGGCGGGGCCCCCGCTCCGGCGCCCGCGCCCGCGCAGGTACCCGTGCAGGCCGCTGCGCCGCCGGTGGTTCCGGCCCAGCCGCAGCCTCAGCCGCAGGTCCAGCCGACCGCGCCGGCGGTGCCGCAGCCGCAGGTCCAGCCACAGCCGGTCGAGGCCGCCGTACCCGCGCCGCCCGTTCCCGTTCCCGCGCCGGTCGAGGTGTCCGCCGTACCGCCGGCCGCCCCGGTCGCGCACGCCGCCCCGGCACCGGAGCCGGTCGCGGCGCCGCCCGCGCCGGTCCCCGCCCCCGTGCCCACTCCGGCTCCGGCACCCGCACCCGGACCGGCGGCGGGTTACGGCTGGCCGCCCGCCGACCCGGCGGCGCCCGTGCAGCCCGGCCCCGCCCAGCCGTACCCGGCCCCCGTGCAGCCCCAGCCCTACCCGGCGGTGCCCGGCCAACCGCAGCCCTACCCGCAGGACCCGACCGCCTGGGCCGCGGCCCAGCAAGCCCAGCAGGCCCAGCCCCAGCCGTTGCCCGGACAACCGTTGCCCGGACAACCGTTCCCCGGCCAGCCCCAGCCCGGCCAGCCCCAGCCCGGCCAGCCGCAGCCGGACCAGGCCGCGCCGCCCGCCCCCGCCGACCCGCGCGCGGGCGGCTGGCCGCAGCCCAACACCTACCAGCAGCCCGCGCAGCCGCAGCCCGGCGCCCCGCAGTGGGACCGGCCGCCGGCCGCTCCCGCCGCGTTCCAGCAGGCCGGTGCCCCGCAGCAGACCGCGCACGGCGCGCCGCTCGGCTACACCGCCGCCGTCGAGCTGTCCTCGGACCGGCTGCTGCGCAGCCAGCCGAAGCAGCAGCGCCAGCAGCCGCGCTTCCAGTTCGGCGGCAAGGCGGCCGCCGCGGAGAAGGCCCGCAAGCTGGAGATCATCCGCACCCCGGTGCTCAGCTGCTACCGGATCGCGGTGATCAGCCTCAAGGGCGGCGTCGGCAAGACCACGACCACCACCGCCCTCGGCGCGACGCTGGCCAGCGAGCGCCAGGACAAGGTGATCGCGATCGACGCCAACCCGGACGCCGGCACCCTCGGCCGCCGGGTCAAGCGGCAGACCGGCGCCACCATCCGCGACCTGGTGACGGCCATCCCGCACCTGCGCAGCTACATGGACATCCGTCAGTTCACCTCGCAGGACCTGCACTCGGGCCTGGAGATCCTGGCGAACGACGTCGACCCGGCCGTGTCGACCACCTTCAACGACTCGGACTACCGCCAGGTCATCGACGTGCTGGGCCGCCAGTACCCGATCATCCTGACCGACTCCGGCACCGGTCTGCTGTACAGCGCGATGCGCGGGGTGCTGGACCTCGCCGACCAGCTGATCATCGTCTCCACGCCCAGTGTGGACGGGGCCTCGTCCGCCTCCACCACGCTGGACTGGCTCTCCGCGCACGGCTACGCCGACCTGGTGCAGCGCTCCATCACGGTGGTCTCCGGGGTCCGCGAGACGGCCAAGATGATCAAGGTCGAGGACATCGTCGCGCACTTCCGGACCCGTTGCCGGGGCGTGGTCGTGGTGCCCTTCGACGAGAGCCTGGCGGCCGGCGCCGAGGTCAACCTCGACATGATGCGGCCCAAGGTCCGCGAGGCGTACTTCGACCTGGCCACCCTGGTCGGCGAGGACATCGTCCGGGCCCAGCAGGCCGCCGCCCAGCAGGCGAGCTGGCAGCAGCCCCAGCAACAGCCGCCGGCCCAGCAGCAGCCCCCGGCGCCCGGCTACCCGCAGCCCCAGCCCGGCCCGCAGGCCCAGCCGCCCTACGGCCAGCCGTACCCGTACGGCTACCCGCACCAGCCCGGCCAGCCGGGCGTCCAGCCCGCGCCGGGCGCGCCCTGGGCGCAGCAGCCCGGGCAGATCCCGCCGCCCCCGGCCGGGTACGGCTACCCGCCGCAGCCCGCCCCGCCCGGCGCCGCGGCCCCGGCTCCGGGCCCCGCCCCCGTCCCGGAGTGGCAGCAGCCGTCGGCCCCGCCGGCCCCCGGCTACGGCTACGCCCAGCCCGAGGACCACCAGCAGCCGCCGCCCGGCTACGGGTACCCGTCGCCCGCCCCGCCGCAGCAGTAGCGGCCCGCGGGAGCGAACGCCGAGGGCCCGCCGACCTCCCGGTCGGCGGGCCCTCGTGCCGTCATGCGCCGGTCAGCCTGCGTCCGTCAGTTCACGGGCACGCTTCACGTCGTCGGCCATCCGCTCCAGCAACGCCTCGATGGAGTCGAACTTCTCCATCCCGCGCAGGTAGACCAGGAACTCCACCGCCACGTGCATCCCGTAGAGGTCCAGGCCGACCCGGTCGATGGCGTACGCCTCGACGGTGCGGGTGGTGCCGTCGAAGGTCGGGTTGGTGCCCACCGAGATCGCGGCCGGCATCCTCCCGCCTTGCCCGCCCTCGGGCAGGAGGGTCCCGTCCCGTCCGGCGATCAGCCAGCCCGCGTACACGCCGTCGGCCGGGATCGCGCTGTGCGGCACGGTCTCCACGTTGGCGGTCGGGTAGCCCAGCTCACGGCCGCGCTGCGCACCGCGCACCACCACGCCCTCGACCCGGTGCGGGCGGCCCAGCACCTCGGCCGCCCCGGCCACGTCACCGGACCCGACCAGCCGGCGGGTCAGCGTCGAGGAGAACGGCTCGCCGTCCCCCACCGCGCCGCGCACCTGGAGGTCGACCACCTCGACGCCGCAGTCCGCGGCCCGGCCCAGCTCGGCCAGCAGCGCGACATCGCCCGCCGCCCGGTGGCCGAAGCGGAAGTTCGGCCCCTCGACGACCAGGCAGGCGTGCAGCGCGTCCACCAGCACCTGCCGGAAGAACTCCTCCGGCGACTCCTTGGAGAACTCGGTGGTGAACGGCAGCACCAGCACCGCGTCCACCCCCAGTTCCTCGATCAGCTCCGCCCGGCGCGGCTGCGGGGCGAGCAGCGGCGGGTGGCTGCCGGGGCGGACCACCTCGCTCGGGTGCGGGTCGAAGGTGACCACGACCGAGCGGACGCCCCGCTCGCGGGCGCGCTCGACCACCCGGTTGATGATCAGCTGGTGTCCGCGGTGCACTCCGTCGAACGAGCCGATGGTGACGACGCTGCGTCCCCAGTCATCGGGGATCTCCTCCAGGCCACGCCAGCGCTGCACCTGACCGCTCCTTGTTCCCTACGGCGCGTACCGTCCGTACGCTCAAACGCTCAAAACCCGAACCCCTATAGCGTGCCATGCGCCTGTCCCGAGTTCGGCACCGGAAGGCAGGTTGGGCGCACCGCCGGGTGCCGGGGCCCGGCGGCGGGCGTCCGGGACACCCCGGAGCCGCCCGTGCGCTCGGCCTCCGCCGCCGCGTACTGCGGGTCCCGTCCGGCCGCCACCAGGGCCCGCAGCCGGTCGAGACCGGGCCCCACCGGGCGGGCCGGGCGCTCGTCCGACGGCCAGCGCGCCAGCAGCGCGGCGAACGCCGCCGACCGGCCGGCGCAGCGCACCAGCAGCCCGTCCGCGTCCGGCAGCCCGGCCGCCGCCCGCACCAGCACCGCGCGGGCCCGGGCCGGCCGCTCCGCCGCGCAGTGCTCGGCCAGCCCGGCGACGGCGGCGGCCAGCACCTCCGGATCCGCCTCGGTGGCCAGCAGGGTGTCCAGCAGCTCGCAGCGCAGGGCGTCCGCCACCGGGTCGGGCACCGGACGGGACAGCACCTCGGCGAACGGCCGGCGCACGGCCGCCGCGCGGGCCGCCAGGGCGCTGCTCAGCAGCATCCGCAGCTCCAGCCGCGCCACCGCCCCCTCCACCGCCCCGTGCGCCAGCCGGCGGCCCAGGTAGTCGACGGCGACCGGCCCGGCCAGGGCCGGCCGCTCGCGCAGCAGCCGGGCCGCCAGTTCGGCGCCGCGCCGGGCGGCCGACGGCGCCCGGGCGTCGGCCAGCACCCGCAGCGTGGCGGCCACCGGCGCACCGGCCGGGTCCGCGCCGCCCGGCCCGCCCAGCCGGTCCGCCAGCGCCGCGAGCACCGGCTCCGGGTCGCTCTCCAGCGCCGGGGCCAGCGAGCGCGCGGTCAGGAACCGGTCCTCACCGCGCCGGTACGCGGCCAGCGCCGCCGGAAGGTGCCCGGCCCGGCTCCGCCCGTCCCGCAGCAGCAGGGCCAGCGCGGCACCGTGCAGGGCCGGCTCGTCCTCCCTGGCCAGCAGGGCCAGCGCGGTGAAGCGCAGCAGTTCGGGCCCGGCACCGCGCGCGTACGGGGCCGTGCGCAGCGCGTGCACCGCGGCGGCGACGTGCCGCTCGGGGCGGGGGTCGTGGCTCCAGCGGTCCACCGCCCGGCAGAGCGCCGAGGGCTCCTCGACGGCCAGCACGGCCAGCAGCGCGTCCGCCCGCGGGTGCGCGGCCACGGCCAGCGCCTCGGTCAACTCGTCCAGCGCCAGCGCCCGGTGCGCGAACAGCAGGTCGTGCGCGAGGTCGGCGACGGTGACCCCGGGGCGGCCGGGCAGGCCGCGCGGATCGTCGAACCAGGCGCACAGCAGCGGCAGCAGGCCCGCCGGATCGGCCCGCAGCCGGGCGGCCACCGCGGCGAGGAACGGCCGGTCCGGGCCGTCGGCGGCCACCAGGCGCCGGTACAGGTCCAGTTCGCGCTCCACCGGCAGGCCCAGCGCGGCCCAGAACGCCGGGCCGTACCCGCCCAGCCCCGGCACCGGCAGCCGCTCGAACCCGCCCGCGACGGCGGCCCGTTCGACGATCCGATCGGCCAACTGCTCCAGCAGCGCCCGGTGTTCGCCGAGGTCGGGACTGGCCTCCAGGCCCGCGGCGAGCAGGGCGCCGGCCCACCAGCAGGCTTCGCCGCCCGGCGGGTTCAGGTCCAGCGCCCGCCAGAGCCGGTGCAGCCACGGGTCCAGCGCCGGTGCGCCCCAGGTCTCGCCGATCCGCCGGAGCGCGGCGGCCACCGGGCCGATCCGGTGCCGCGGCACGGTGGCGCCCGCGCCCGGCGGTGCGGGCCGCTCTCCCCCGGCCGGGCGGCCGGGGTCGGCGGGCGGGGCGAGTGCGTCCTGCGCCTCCCCGAGCAGCAGCCGCAGCGCCCCGTCCAGGTCCAGGTGCTGGCCCTGCAGCCAGTCGGCGAACTCCCCGTGCGCGAACCGGTGACCGGGCCCGGCCGGTACGAACAGGCCCTCCGCCAGCACGGCCGTCGCCCACCCGCCGGCCGCCGGGAACAGTTCCTCGAACGCGGCCCGGTCCAGGCCGCCCTCCCCGGCGCCGAGCATCCGCCGCGCCGCCTCGTGCACCCGCCCGGCCACCGCCGCCGCCGTACGCCGCACCCGCCCGGCGTCCTGCGCCGCCGACCGGACGGCGCCCCGGCGGTGGGCCCCGGGCCGCCGGACGCGGCCGTCCTCGGTGAGTCGCCGGGCCACCCGCAGGCAGCACAGGTCGAGGTGGGCCGCGAACAGCTCGCTGCGCAGCGCCGGCTCCCCGCGCAGTCCCTGCGCCCACAGCTCCCCCGCCAGCCGGACCGCCAGCGGGTGCCGGGCGTCCGGCTCCGCCGGCCACCCCGGCGGCAGTCCGTACCGTCCCCGCACCCGCTCGGCCGTCTCGACGGGCAGCGGTCCGAGCCTCCGGGCCACCACCCGCACCGCACCGCCGGTCGGCGCCAGGGCCTGCCGGCCCTCCTCCCCGCAGGCGGTCAGCAACCGCGCGCCGCCCGCCGCCAGCCACCCCGCCGACGCCCGCAGCCAGTCCGCGCCGAGCGGCACCGGCGCCTCCTCCGGCCCGTCCAGCACCACCAGCAGCGGCCGTCCGGCCGCCGCACACAGGGCCGCCACCGCCGTCGCACCGGGCGGCGGCACCTCCAGCCCGGCCGCCGCGGACGCGAGCGCCCGCTCCACCGCCCCGGCGAGCGAGAGGTCACCGGCCGCCAGATCGGCCCCGCGCAGCCACACCGTGGGCTGCGGGCGCTCCCCGCCCCCGCGCCGCGCGGCCACGGCCGCCGCCTCGGTGCTCCGTCCCGATCCGGGCGCCCCCACCAGCGCCACCACCCTGGCCCCCGCCCCGCAGCGGCCCCGGCATCCCGGCTCGGCGCCCGCGGCGGACGCTCCGGCCGCCGCGCCCCCGAAAGCCCCCCACGACCCGGCGCCCGGCTGCGGCGAAGCGCCCCCCTCCTCGGCCCCGCACAACCCCCCGCAGGCCCCCACCGGGCCGCCGCCCTCCCCCGTCACCAGGAGGTCGGCCCACCACGCCGGACCGTCGGAGCGCTCCACCCGGTCGGCCGCCAGGGCGGCCACCCGGCCCGGACCCGCGCCCGCCGCCGCGACCTGGGCGGCGGTCAGCCGCAGCACCCCGGCCAGGTTGAGCGCCCGCCCGTAGGCGGGCACGTCGGCCGCGTTGCGCGCCAGCACCTCGGCGAGCGCCGGCTCGACCGCCCCGGCGCCGAGCACCGGGACGGCGGTCGGCGGCCCCGGCCGCCCCGGGGCCCGCAGGCCGGGCGCGACCACGGCGACCACGGCGCCGCTGCCGGCGTCCAGCACCGGCGCCCCGGCCGGGACGGCGGCCGCGTCCGCCGCCGAGGGCACGTCGAGCAGCAGCACGCCGCCGACCGGATGGAAGTGGTCCGCCTGCGGGTACACCGCCCCGGTGGTCGCGGCGGCGGCGCAGCGCAGCAGCACGGTCCGCCCGTCCGCGCGTCCCTCGCCCCGCACCGGGACGGGCACCAGCAGCACTTCGCCGCCCCCGGCCGGCGGCGGTCCCGCGAGGGGCAGCGGCGCCACCGGCGGACCGTCGGCCGAGCCGGTGCGCAGCAGGGCGAGCCCGTGCCCGGGCAGCGGCCGGACACCGGCCGGGTCCACCGCCCGGGTCCGCCCGCCGGGCAGGTGCAGGACGATCCCGTCGAGGCCCGCGACGACCTCGTGGGCGGTGAGGACGGTGCCCTGCCGGTCGACGACGAAGCCGAGCCCGCGCAGCCGTCCGTCCCGGTCGCGGATCCGCAGCAGCGACCGGCCCGCGTCGCCCGCCGCGGCGGTGTCGTCCTCCCCCGGAAAGCCCCTGAAGCCCCGCAGTCCCGGCATGCCCGCAGCCCTCCCCGCAGGGCCGGCCGGCCCTGGAGCGGACGCGTCGCGGCGACCTGCTCGCCGCCGGGGAGCCTGCCCGGCGCGCACGCGGACGGACCGCGCCCGCGCCGATCACCACCGCCGTTCACCTCGCGCGCTCCCCCGTGCGGGTGAACTTTCCCCGGTGCCGGCCCCCGCGCGGAGCGGTCAGCCGACGAAGACGGCGACCGGCCGGGCCTGGCCGCCCTTCTCCTCCACCAGGGCCAGGAAGGTGCCGTCCGGCCCGAACACCGCGATCGGCCCCTCCACGCCCAGCCCGGGCGCCTTCAGCCGGGCGCCGTGCGAGAGCTGCTTCGCCTGGTCGGCGTCGAGGTCCCAGCGCGGGAAGGCGGCCGCCGCGGCCTCGCCGATCGGCAGCACCTCCAGCCCCGCGCCGGAGCCGCCGGTGACCGCCGCCTCCAGCTGCTCCAGGGTGCGCGCCGACTCCACCCCGTACGGGCCGACCTTGGTGCGCCGCAGCGCCGTGAGGTGGCCGCCGACGCCGAGCCCGGCGCCTAGGTCCCGGGCGAGCGCCCGGATGTAGGTCCCGGAGGAGCACTCCACGGTGACGTCGAGGTCGATCACCGGCGTGCCGTCCTCCGCCACCGCCGCGCGCTGCTCGTGCACGGTGAACGCGTGGATGGTGGTCGGCCGGGCGGCCAGCTCGAAGTCCTCGCCCTCGCGCACCCGCGCGTACGACCGCTTGCCGTCGA
Source organism: Kitasatospora sp. NPDC004723 (assembly GCF_040609255.1). Classification (NCBI taxonomy): domain Bacteria; kingdom Bacillati; phylum Actinomycetota; class Actinomycetes; order Kitasatosporales; family Streptomycetaceae; genus Kitasatospora; species Kitasatospora sp. NPDC004723. Next base: position 34,012 of record NZ_JBEXJT010000043.1, read on the forward strand.
TCTTGATCGCGCTGACCTTGGACGGCACCTGCATGATCGCGCCGGTGAGCGCCGCGATCCCGGCGTCGATCGCCTCGCGGGTCACCGCGTCGGCCGGGGTCGAGGAGGTGACCTCCCCCTCCCGGTCGTCGGTGACGGTGGTCTGGCCGAGCCGGACGGTCGCCTCGTAGGTCTTGGCGGTGAGCATCAGGTGGCCGAGCAGCCGGGTGGCCCGCTCGACGCCGATCACCAGCACGCCGGTGGCCATCGGGTCGAGGGTGCCGGCATGACCGACCTTCCGTGTCCCGGCCAGCCACCGCAGCTTGGCGACCACCCCGTGCGAGGTGATGCCCTCCGGCTTGTCGACGATGACCAGGCCGTCCGGGCCGGTGCCTTTGCGCTTCATCAAGTTCTCTCTGTCAAAGCCCTACACACATCAACCGCACCGCAAAGCTACCGAAAGCGCGGCGCGGCTACCGAACCCGCAGCGCGGCCCGGAAGCGCTCCACCACCACGGGGACGTCCTCCCGGGCCGAGAAGCCGGCCGCGAAGACGTGCCCGCCGCCGCCCAGCTCGGCGCAGGCCGCCGCGACGTCCACCGCGCCCTTGGAGCGCGAGGAACCGCGCAGCGTGCCGTCCGGGTCCTGCTTGAGCACCAGCGCCACCTCGGCCTCGGCCGGACGGCGCAGGATGTCGATCAGGCCCTCGATCTCCTCGACGGTGACGCTGAACAGCACCAGGTCCTGGTACGGCACCCAGGTCCACACCAGGCCGAGACCGCCCGCCGCCCGCGGCTCGTAGACGGCCCGGTCGAGCGCGCCGGCCAGCACCTTGAGGTAGCCGAAGGAGGAGGTGTCCCACAGCTGCCGCGCGATGAGGTCGTGCCGGATGCCGGTGGCCAGCAGCCGCGCGGCGAGCTCGTGCGTCGCCGGGGTGGTGGCCCGGTACTTGAACGAGCCGGTGTCGGTGGCGACACCGGTGTAGAGGCAGGCGGCCAGGTCCTGGTCCAGCTCGACGCCGAGCCGGCGCAGCAGCTCGTCCACCAGGACGGCGGTGGCCGGGGCGCCCGGGTCGATCAGCTGGTGGGTGCCGAAGCCGGGGTTGGAGGCGTGGTGGTCGAGGACGGCCAGCACCGGCGCGGCGAAGGCCTTGTCGTGCAGCAGGCCGAGCCGGCTCTCCGCCGCGACGTCGAAGCAGAGCACCAGCTCGGGGGTGTCGGGCACCGCCGCGACCGGCACGATCAGCTCCTGGCCGGGCAGGAAGGCCAGCGACTCGGGGACGATCTGCGGATCGTCGCCGAAGGAGACCCGGACCTCCTTGCCGAGCCCGCGCAGGGCCAGCCCGGCCGCCAGCGCGGAGCCGAGCGCGTCGCCGTCCGGGCAGATGTGGCAGATCAGGTCGACCGAGCGGGCCCGCCCGATCTCCGCGACCAGCTGCTGCCAGACCAGCTCGCGCCCGCTCTCCTCGGAGCGCGGTCCGGGAAGCACCGCGAGGGCACCCTCCACCGTGTCGGTGGAGGACGCCCCCGTGGTCGAACCGGTACCGGCCGCCGAACCGGCCGCCGCCGGCTCACCCGCCATGACTACTCGTCCTCGTCGTCACGCTCGGCCGCCGGAACCTTGTACGGGTCCGCGTCGCCGGCGTAGGTCGCGCCCGCGGCGGTGGTCCGCACGGCGGCGTCGATGGCCCGGGCCCGGTCGAGCAGGTCGTCGATGTTCCGGGCGTTCTCCGGCAGCGCGTCCGCGACGAAGGTCAGCGTCGGGGTGAAGCGCACCCCGGTCTGCTTGCCGACCTCGGAGCGGAGCACGCCCTTGGCGCTCTCCAGCGCGGCGGCCGTGGCCTCACGCTCGGTGTCGTCGCCGAAGACGGTGTAGAAGACGGTGGCCTCGCGCAGGTCCCCGGTCACCCGTGCGTCGGTGATGGTCACGAACCCGAGTCGCGGGTCCTTGATCCGGCGCTCCAGGGTCTGGGCGACGACCACCTGGATGCGGTCGGCGAGCTTGCGCGCCCTTGCGGTGTCGGTCACGTTGCCTCCTCGTGCAGTGGGCCGGGTACTCGGGCGTGCTGCGCGCCCGTCGGGGCCCCTGCCCCAAAGTACCGGCCCGCGCCCAGCCTTGTGGGCGCTCTCGGTCCTGATCTGTGTGAGAACGGCGACTCACGCCGCCCGGCTCCACAGCTCTCATTCGTCGTCGTCGTTGTGGTAGCGCCTCCTGGCGGAGAGCAGTTCTACCTCGGGGCGGCCGGCGACCAGCCGCTCACAGCTGTCCAGGACCTCGGTGACGTACCCGGCCTCGCCGGACACCACCGCCAGGCCGATCTCGGCCCGCCGGTGCAGGTCCTGGTTCCCGGTCTCGGCAGCGCACACGCTGTACTTGCGCTGCAGTTCGGCCACGATGGGCCGCACGATCGACCGCTTCTCCTTGAGCGAGTGGACGTCGCCCAACAGCAGGTCGAAGGTGAGTGTTCCCACGAACATGTGTGACAGGTCTAGCCGACCTGGAAGGCCTCGGGGAGCGGTCCCGAACCGGACCGCTCCCCGGACCCTACACAGCAGGACCGGGGCCGGTCGACGGGAATTCCACCCGTCGACCGGCCCCGGCAGCCACCCGCTTACGCGCGCGGCTTCTCGCGCATCTCGTAGGTCTCGATGATGTCCTCGACCTTGATGTCGTTGAACGAGCCCAGGGTCACACCGGCCTCGAAGCCCTCGCGGACCTCGGTCGCGTCGTCCTTGAAGCGGCGCAGACCCTCGATGGTGAGGCTCTCCGCCACGACCTTGCCGTCGCGCAGCAGGCGGGCCTTGGCGTTGCGGCGGATGATGCCGTCGCGGACCAGGACACCGGCGATGTTGCCGAACTTGGAGGAGCGGAAGACCTCGCGGATCTCCGCGGCGCCGAGGCGCACCTCCTCGTACTCCGGCTTGAGCATGCCCTTGAGGGCGTTCTCGATCTCCTCGATCGCCTGGTAGATGACCGAGTAGTACCGGACGTCCACGCCTTCCTTGTCGGCCGCCGCACGCGCACGGCCTTCGGCGCGCACGTTGAAGCCGATGATGATGGCGTCCGAGCCCATCGCCAGGTCCACGTCGGACTCGGTGATGGCACCCACACCGCGGTGCAGGACCCGGAGCTCGACCTCCTCGCCCACGTCCAGCTTGACGAGGGCGTCCTCGAGGGCCTCGACCGAACCGGAGACGTCACCCTTGATGATGAGGTTGAGCTGCTCGATGGAGCCGGCGGCGATGGCCTTGTCCAGGTCCTCCAGGGACACCCGGACCCGACGCTGCGCGAAGGCGGCGTTGCGGTCGCGGGCCGAGCGCTTCTCGGCGATCTGACGGGCGGTGCGGTCCTCGTCGACGACGATGAAGCTGTCGCCGGCGCGGGGCACCGAGGTCAGACCGAGCAGCAGCACCGGGCGGGACGGGCCGGCCTCGGCGAGGCTGTTGCCGTTCTCGTCCAGCATCGCGCGGACGCGGCCGTAGGCGTCGCCGACCACGATCGAGTCACCGACGCGGAGGGTACCGCGCTGCACGAGGACGGTCGCCATGGCACCGCGGCCCTTGTCGAGGTGGGCCTCGATGGCGATACCCTGCGCGTCCTGCTCGGGGTTGGCCCGCAGGTCCAGCGAGGCGTCCGCGGTCAGGACCACGGCCTCCAGCAGCTGGTCGATGTGCAGACCCTGGCGCGCGGAGATGTCGACGAACATGGTGTCGCCGCCGTACTCCTCGGCCACCAGGCCGAACTCGGTCAGCTGGCCGCGGACCTTGGTCGGGTCGGCGCCCTCGACGTCGATCTTGTTGACGGCGACCACGATCGGCACACCGGCGGCCTTGGCGTGGTTCAGCGCCTCGACCGTCTGCGGCATGACACCGTCGTTGGCCGCGACCACCAGGATCGCGATGTCGGTGGACTTGGCACCACGGGCACGCATGGCGGAGAACGCCTCGTGACCCGGGGTGTCGAGGAAGGTGATCGGGCGCTGCTCGCCGTTCACCTCGGTGACCACCTGGTAGGCACCGATGTGCTGGGTGATGCCACCGGCCTCGCCGGCCACCACGTTGGACTTGCGGATGGCGTCCAGCAGGCGGGTCTTACCGTGGTCGACGTGACCCATGACGGTGACGACCGGCGGGCGCGGGGCCAGCTGGTCCTCGTCGCCTTCGTTGGCGCCGAAGTCGATGTCGAACGACTCCAGCAGCTCGCGGTCCTCGTCGTCCCGGCTGACGATCTCGAGCTGGAAGCCCATCTCGTCGGCCAGCAGCTGCAGCGTCGCGTCGGAGACCGACTGCGTCGCGGTGACCATCTCGCCGAGGTTGAACATGACGGAGACGAGCGCGGCCGGGTTGGCGTTGATCTTCTCCGCGAAGTCCATCAGCGAGGCGCCGCTCGACAGGCGAACGGTCTGGCCGTTGCCGCGAGGCAGCATCACACCGCCGACGGACGGGGCCTGCATGGCCTCGTACTCCTGGCGCTTCGCCCGCTTCGACTTGCGACCACGGGCCGGACGGCCACCGGGGCCACGGCCGAAGGCACCCTGCGTGCCACCACGGGCACCCGGGCCACCGGGACGGCCGCCGAAGCCACCCGGACGCGGACCGAAGCCGCCGCCGCCACCCGGGGCACCGCCACCGGGACGGGGGCCGCCGAAGCCGCCACCGGCCGGACGCGAGCCCGGACCGGCCGGACGGCCCTGGAAGCCCGGACGGGCGCCACCGGCACCCGGACCACCCGGACGGCCACCGGGGCCACCCGGACCACGGCCACCCGGGCCGGGACGCGGGCCCGGACCGGCCGGACGCTGCGGCATCATGCCCGGGTTCGGACGCGGCATGCCCGACGGGGTCGGACGCGGGCCGGCCGGACGCGGCATGCCGTCGGGGCGCGGAGCACCGGCACCCGGGGCACCCGGGGCGGCCGGACGCGGCGCGCCACCGGGACGCGGGGCACCGCCCGGACGGGGAGCACCGGCACCGGGGGCACCCTGGCCACCCGGACGCGGACGGTCGCCACCCGGACGGGGACGGTCGCCACCGGGGGCACCCTGGCCACCCGGACGCGGACGGTCGCCACCCGGACGCGGACGGTCGCCACCCTGGCCGGCCGGAGCACCCGGACGGGCACCCGGCGCGCCCTGACGGCGGTCGCCGGGGCGGGCCATACCGGTGGCGCTGCCCGAGGTGAACGGGTTGTTGCCCGGACGCGGACCGGCCGGACGCGGGCCCGGACGGGCACCGCCGGCGGCGGGACCGGCCGGACGCGAGGCCTGCGGGGCCTGCGAGGCCTGCGGGGCCTGGCGCGGGGCCTGGGTCTCGGCGGCCTCGGGGGCCGGCGAGGAGAACTCGGCCGCGGGGGCGGCCGGCGCCGCGGGGCGCGGAGCCGGGCGCGGGCCCGGCGTCGGGCCGGACGGCCGGGCCGCGGCGGGGGCGGCCGGCGCCGGAGCGGCGGCCGCGGGGGTCGGACGGGGACCGGGGGCCGCGGGGCGCGGACCCGGGGTCGGAGCACCCGGCTTGGGTGCACCCGCGGCCGAACCGGCCGCGGGCTGGGGCGCCGCGGGCTTCCGCGGGCCCGGCTTGGCAGCGGAACCACCGGTGGGGGCCACACCAAGCGCGTCAGTCAACTTGCGTACGACCGGCGCCTCGATCGTCGAGGACGCCGAACGGACGAACTCACCCAGCTCGGTCAGCTTGGCCATGACGGCCTTGCTCTCCAAACCGAGTTCCTTGGCGAGTTCGTAAACCCGGACCTTAGCCACTTCACTCCTGTCTATGAGTCCGGGGGTCTCGTCCGCCGGACTGTCGCTACTTCATGGGCGTACCCATCGCGTACTCATCGCGTACTCATCGAGTGCTCATCGCAATCTCGACCTACTTCCACATCGCGAGGTACCTGACTGGTGGCACGGCGTACGGCTGCCCGTGTGCCGTGCTTGTTGCGGTGGTTCTCCGCCGCGCGAGCGGCGGCCGTCACGGGGAGCTGTCGCTCACCCGCTCCTCGATGTACCCGCGGAGCCGCCCGGTGTCGAGCGCGCCCTGGATCCGGAAGGCCCGGGGGAACGCCCGTCGGCGGACCGCGAGGTCGAGGCAGGCCGGTTCGGGGTGCAGGTGTGCGCCCCGGCCCGGCAGTGCGCCACGGGGATCAGGGACGCAGACGCCCTCGACCGCCGTGACACGCAACAGCTGGTGCTTGGCCGCTCGCTTGCGGCAGCCCACGCAGGTGCGTTCCGGGCGTGCTCGGACGTGCGTCCGGCCAGACGAAGGCAAGTCTACCCCTCCGAAGGGACATGGCGCCGCCCCGCCGATCCCGGAGGGAACGGCAGGGGCACTCGGACAACAACGACTACGGGGTCGCGGATTCCTGTTCGCCACCCTCGGTGTCCGGCCGGATGTCGATCCGCCACCCGGTGAGCCGGGCCGCGAGACGGGCGTTCTGCCCCTCCTTGCCGATCGCCAGCGACAGCTGGTAGTCCGGCACGATCACCCGCGCGGAGCGCTGGGCGGCGTCGACGATCTCCACGCTGGTCACCCGGGCGGGGGACAGCGCGGCGGCGACCATCTCGCGCGGGTCCTCCGACCAGTCGACGATGTCGATCTTCTCGCCGTGCAGCTCGCCCATCACCGCGCGCACCCGGGAGCCCATCGGGCCGATGCAGGCGCCCTTGGCGTTCAGCCCCTGGCGGCGCGACCAGACCGCGATCTTGGTCCGGTGGCCGGCCTCACGGGCGATCGCCGCGATCTCCACGCTGCCGTCCGCGATCTCCGGGACCTCCAGCGCGAACAGCTTCTTCACCAGGTTCGGGTGGGTGCGCGACAGCGTCACCGACGCGCCGCGCACACCACGGCGCACGGCCACGACGTAGCACTTCAGCCGGGTGCCGTGGCGGTAGTCCTCGCCCGGGACCTGCTCCTGCGGCGGGAGGATGGCCTCCAGCTTGCCGATGTCGACCAGCACGTTCTTCGGGTCGTTGCCCTGCTGGACGACACCGGTGACGATGTCGCCCTCCTTGCCCGCGTACTCGCCGAAGGTCTGGTCGTCGGCGGCGTCACGCAGCCGCTGCATCATCACCTGCATGCCGATGCTGGAGGCGATCCGGCCGAAACCGCTCGGGGTGTCGTCGAACTCCTTCGGCTCGACGCCCTCCTCCAGCTCCGACGCGTCCTCGGTCGCCCAGACCGTCACGTGGCCGGTCTTGCGGTCCAGCTCGACCCGGGCGCGGCGGCGCGAGCCCTCGGTGCGGTGGTACGCGGTGAGGAGGGCCGACTCGATCGACTCGACCACGAGGCCGAAGGGGATGTTCTTCTCGCTGACCAGCGTGCGCAGGGCACTCATGTCGATGTCCACGGCTACGCCTCCTCGTCTTTCGTCACGTTCATCATGGTGCGGTCGGTGCGCAGGTCGTCACTCCGCACCGTCGTCCCCCTCGTCGAGCAGCAGCTCGTCGTCCTTGCGGTTGAACTCCACCTGGACCCGGGCCCGGGCGACCTCGCCGTACTCCAGCCGGCGCTCCTTGGGCCGGCCGCGGCCCTTCACCGGCTGCACCTCGACCAGCGCGCCGTCCTCGTCCGCCTCCAGCACCCGGGCGACGATCTCCCCGCCGTCCACCAGGTGGATCCTGGCCAGCCGGCCCTCGGCGCGGATCCAGTGCCGCGGCACGCTCAGCGGACGCTCGGCGCCGGGCGAGCCGACCTCCAGGACGTACGCCCCGGAACCCATCACGTCCGACTCGTCCAGGGCCTCGCCGACCACCCGGCTGAACTCGGCGATGGTGTCCAGGTCCACGCCGCCGTCGGCGTCCACGTCGATCTGCACCTGGCGGCGGCTGCCCGCCTGGGTGACCTTGACGTCCTCCAGGTCCAGGCCCGCCTGCGCGGCCAGCGGCTCCAGCAACGCGCGCAGCCGGTCGATGTGGGTGGTGCTCATCCGGGTGGACTCCTCGGCCGCGTCTGCTGTTGTCGGAAGGTCGCCCCGCACCCCCGGCGCCGGTACGGCGCGCGGCCGGGTCGCGGCAGCTCGGCCCAAAGCCTAGCCGGTGAACCCCCCAACCACCGATTCCGGCCCCGGCGCCGCCGCACCCGGTGCGAGCAAGCTCACACCCCTCACCGACAACTCGATCGGCCCCCACAGACGTAAGGATTCTGTAATCATTCACGCCAACGAGGGCAGGCGGGCAGGCCGTCCTCCCGTACACGCCCCGGAGTGACACCCATGCAGCCGCGCAGCCGACGGACCTTCCTCACCCTCGGACTGCTCGTCACCGCCGGCACAGCCCTCACCGCCTGCACCGAGCCCCACGGCACCCCCCCGGCCGGCGCCGCCCGCCGCCCCGACCCGGACGAGCCGATCCGGCTGCGCGCCGTCGCCGCCACCGACACCCTCCTGGCCGGCTACGACGCCCTCCTCCCCCAGGCCCCCCAGCTCCAGCCGCTGCGCGCCGAGGTCGCCCAGCACCGCGCCGCCCTCCAGCCCACCACCACCGCACCCCCCACCGTCACCGCACCACCCAGCAGCGCCCCCACCACCCTCACCGCCCTGGCCGCCCTCGAACGCCAGACCGCCCAGTCCCGCCTCGCCGACCTGGACGCCGCCTCCCCCCCACTGGCCCGCCTGCTGGCCTCCGTCTCCACCGCCGGCGTCCTGCACGCCGCAGCCCTCGGCGACCCCGGCGCCACCACCCCCGCCGCCTCAACCCCCTCCCCCACCCCCGCCGGTGACCCGGCCACCGCCTTCCAGGACGCCCTGAGCGCCGAACACGCCGCCGTCTACGGCTACGGCGTGGTCGGCGCCCGCCTCACCGACGACCAGCAGCGCACCGACGCCCGCACCACCCTGGCCGCCCACCAGTCCCGCCGCGACGCCTGGCAGCGCCTCCTCGCCACCAGCGGCGCCACCCCCACCGCCGCGGCCGCCGGCTACCAGCTCCCCTTCCCGGTCACCGACGCCCCCGCCGCCACCCGCCTCGCCGCCCACCTGGAAACCCGCCTCACCACCGTCTACGCCGACCTGGTCGCCGCCGCCCCCACCCCCCACCGCCTCCTCGCGGCCGACGCCCTCCGCGACTCCGCCCTCCGCGCCCACCACTGGGGCGCCGCCCCCACCCCCTTCCCCGGCCTCCCCAGCACCCCCACCCCCAGCACCGCCCCCTGACCGGGCGCGCGAGCCAAGCCGCGCGCCCGCAGAAAACTCACCCGCACCACCCCGCCCACCCCCACCCCGCGCCGCCGCCCCCATCCTTCCCATAACGGACAATGAACCCGTACCGCCCCAGGGGACCCGCGACCGGAAGGCCACCATGTCGGCACCAGCACCAGGACGGATCACCGTCCCCGACTGGCTCACCCGCAGCATCACCGCCGCCCACCCCGCCGAGGCGACCAGCTGGCTGGCCGAACTGCCCGCCCTCGTCTCCGCCCAGCTCACCCGCCTCGGCCTCACCCTGGACCGCGTCCTGGACCCCGGCGGCACCCTCGGCCTGGTCGCCTACGTCCACCGCGACGACGACCTCACCCCGGCCGCCCTCAAGGTCTCCCTCCGCACCCCCGAAACCGCCCACGAGCCCGAAGCCCTCACCACCTGGGCCGGCCGCGGCGCCGTCCTCCTGCTCGACGCCCACCAAACCCCCACCACCAGCGTCCTCCTCCTGGAACGCCTCCACGGCGAGATCCCGCTCCGCTCCCTCGCCGAACCCAAGGCCATGCTGGAAGCCACCAGCCTCCTCCACCGCCTCTGGCTCCCCCTCCCCTCGTCCCCCTCGTCCCCCTCGTCCCTCCCGCTCCCCACCCTCCCCGACACCGTCCCCACGGTCCCCGACGAACTCCCCGCCCTCCCCGACGAAGCCACCCCCCTCCTCACCGAGGCCAGGGAAACCGCCACCTCCCTCACCGCCTCCGCCACCGAGGAGTTCCTCCTCCACGGCGACTTCCACCACGGCAACGTCCTCGCCGCCGACCGCGCCCCCTGGCTGGCGATCGCCCCCCGCCCCCTGGTCGGCGAACGCGCCTACGACCTGGCCCGCCTCGCCCTGGACCGCGCGGACACCCTCGTCGGCTCCCCCGGCCTCCCCGCCGCCCTCCGCCGCCGGCTGCACCAACTCGCCGAAGCCCTGGACGTCGACCGCGACCGCCTCCGCGGCTGGACCCTGGTCCGTGCCGTCGACCTCGCCCTGACCGCCCTCGCCGCCGGCCGCCGCCCCGAGGCCGAGCTCTACCTGGAGTTCGCCGGCGCGCTCTGAGCGGGCCCGGCCCCGCCGGCCTCCCGCAACGGCAACGGCGCGCCCATCACCGCGTACCGCCGCTCCGTGTTCGGAAAGTGCACGGCCCGCGCGAGGTCCCGGTACCCCAGGGACCGGTAGAGCCGCCGGGCCGGCGTCTCGGCGTCGATCGCGGAGAGGATGCTGCGGTCCATCCCGGAGAGCCCGGTCAGCGTGCGGATCAGCGCCGAGCCGACCCCCCGCCCCTGGTACTCCGGCAGCACGTGCAGCTCGGTGACCGCGAAGACGCCGTCCAGCCAGTCCCCGTACCCCCGGGCGACCAGATAGGGCTCGATCACCGTGCTCCACCAGTGCTCCCGGTGGTTGGGCATCCCGTACCCGAACCCCACCAACCGCCCCCGCCCAGCCATCCCCTCGCCCCCGCTGAACGCCCCGAGCGCGATCACCCCCGGCTGCTGCGCATGCCGCCCGACGATGTGCAGCCGGACCATGACCTCCTCCGGCGTGAGCCCGAACGCCACCGCCTGGACCTCAAGGGCCTGCGGAGCCCACACCGCAAGGTCGATGGCCTCGACCGTCACACCCGTCAGCCGTTCCATGCCCGATTCCCGCCCCTCAGAACAGCACGCTCATGAACGCCCCGACCTCCCGGAACCCCACCCGCCGGTACGCGGCCCGCGCCCGCAGGTTGTAGTCGTTGACGTACAGCGAGACCACCGGCGCCACCTCCCGCAGCGCGACGTCCAGCACCGCCGCCATCCCGATCTCGGAGAGCCCCTTCCCCCGCTGCTCGGGCGCCACCCAGACCCCCTGGATCTGGCAGGCCCCCGCCGTGACGGCCCCGATCTCGGCCTTGAACACGACCTCCCCCGCCTCCCCGAACCGGGCGAACGAGCGCCCTGTGGAGACGAGTTCGGCGACCCGGGCCTGGTAGAGCAGCCCCCCGTCGCCGGCCAGCGGAGAGACCCCGACCTCCTCGGTGAACATCGCCACACAGGCCGGCATCAGGGTCTCGATCTCGTTGCGCCGCACCCGCCGCACCAGCGGATCCGGCGAGATCTCCGCGGACGGCACGCTCGTCGACATCAGCGGCTGGTGCGCCCGCACCTCCCGGGCCGGCCCCCAACTGCGCTCCAGCAGCGCCCACAGCGCCGACGTGGGCCCGGCCGGGCCCACGATGGAGGAACAGCGGCGCCCCTGTCTGCGGGCGCGCTCGGCGAAGGCCTGGACCGCCTGCGGCCCGGCGTCCACCAGGACCAGATTGGCCCCCGCGTAGCAGAGCGCGTCGAGTTCGCCGTGCTCGTCGTACCAGCCCCACATCTCGCCGCCGAGCCGCCACGGGTCGAGGCCGACGGCCTCCACCCGGGTGGCCACGAAGGCGTTGGCGACCGGGTCGCGGTGGAGGACGGCGAGCGCGTCGGCGAGGTCCGGCGGTTCCAGCACGCGGGTGGTCGCCAGGGCGCGCGCGGCCTGGAACGAGCTGGGGAGCATCACACCTCGATCGAGCATCGAGACAGCACCTTACTGAGACGACTCTGGCCGCACCCTACTCCGTGCCCCCACCCGGCTACGGCCGCGGGGCCGCCCGCGCACGGACGGCCCCGCTTCCGGAAGACTTTCGGACGACCCGGCACCCCCGGTACCGGGCCGGGTCACTCGCCGGCGGTGACGGTCGGGGCGCCGGACTCGGCGCCCTCGGCCTCCATCTGCTCGGCGATCTTGAACGCCTCCTCGATCAGGGTCTCCACGATCTTGGACTCGGGGACGGTCTTGATGACCTCGCCCTTGACGAAGATCTGGCCCTTGCCGTTGCCGGAGGCGACACCGAGGTCGGCCTCGCGCGCCTCGCCCGGACCGTTGACGACGCAGCCCATGACGGCGACGCGCAGCGGCACGTTCATGCCCTCCAGACCCGCCGTGACCTCCTCGGCGAGCTTGTAGACGTCGACCTGGGCGCGGCCGCAGGACGGGCAGGAGACGATCTCCAGACCGCGCTGGCGCAGGCCCAGCGACTCCAGGATCTGGTTGCCGACCTTGATCTCCTCGGCCGGCGGGGCGGACAGCGAGACCCGGATGGTGTCGCCGATGCCCTCGGCGAGCAGCGCGCCGAAGGCGACCGCGGACTTGATGGTGCCCTGGAAGGCCGGACCGGCCTCGGTGACACCGAGGTGCAGCGGGTAGTCGCAGGCGGCGGCGAGCTGGCGGTAGGCGTTGATCATCACGACCGGGTCGTTGTGCTTGACCGAGATCTTGATGTCGCGGAAGTCGTGCTCCTCGAAGAGCGAGCACTCCCAGAGCGCGGACTCGACCAGCGCCTCGGGGGTGGCCCGGCCGTACTTCTCCAGCAGGCGCTTGTCGAGCGAGCCGGCGTTGACGCCGATCCGGATCGGCACGCCGGCGTCCTTGGCCGCCTTGGCGATCTCGCCGACCTTGTCGTCGAAGGCCTTGATGTTGCCCGGGTTGACGCGGACCGCGGCGCAGCCGGCGTCGATGGCCGCGAAGACGTACTTCGGCTGGAAGTGGATGTCGGCGATCACCGGGATCTGCGACTTCTTGGCGATGATCGGCAGTGCGTCGGCGTCGTCCTGGGAGGGGACGGCGACCCGCACGATCTGGCAGCCGGACGCGGTGAGCTCCGCGATCTGCTGCAGCGTGGCGTTGATGTCCGAGGTCACCGTGGTCGTCATGGACTGCACCGAGACGGGGGCGTCGCCGCCGACCGGGACGTTGCCGACCATGATCTGACGGGAGACACGGCGCTTGGCGAGCGGCTTGAGCGGCAGAGACGGAATACCGAGCGAGATCGCGGTCATGTGCGCAGGGTTCCCCGGGGTTGAGGTGTGGTCGGTCCGGCCGCTGGGACGGCCGGGCCCGGACGCGCCGACGATCGCACGCCCGGGCTCCAACGGTACGGCACGGCAACGGGCGCCCGCGCACCCACCGGCCCCCGCCCTAGCTGATCTTGACGGGGTTCACCAGGTCGGCCACCAGCACCAGCAGGGTGAAGCCGATGAACACGCTGGCCACGACGTAGGCGAGCGGCATCAGCCGGGCCACGTCGAACGGGCCGGGGTCGGGACGGCGGAAGAGGGCGGCGAAGCGGCGGCGCACCGACTCCCAGACCGCTCCCGCGATGTGGCCGCCGTCCAGCGGCAGCAGCGGCAGCATGTTGAAGAGGAACAGCGAGAGGTTGATCCCGGCGAGCAGGTTGACGAAGTAGGCGACCCGCTGGCTGCCCGGGATGTCCAGCGCGAACACCTCGCCGCTGACCCGGGCGGCGCCGACCATGCCGATCGGCGAGTCGGACTCGCGCGGGGTGCCGTCCACCACCGAGTGCCACAGGCCCGGGATCTTGCCGGGCAGCGCGGCGAGCGACTTCACGCCGTTCTGCGCCATGTCGTACATCCGGTCGACGGACTGCCCGAAGCCGAGCTGGACCACGCCGCTGGTCGGGGTGAAGCCGAGGAAGCCGGCCCGCACCGTCTCGCCCTTGACCGGCACGCCGTTGTCGTCGTACTTCTGCACGTCGTTGACGGCGATGGTCGGGGTGAGGGTGAGCTGCTGCCCGCCGCGCTCGACCATCACCTCGACCGTCCTGCCGGCCGACTTGCGGATGTCGCCCTGGAGCTGCTCGTAGGTGGTGATCCGGTCGCCGTCGAAGGAGACCACCTTGTCGCCCGGCTTCAGCCCGGCCTGGAAGGCCGGCGCCACGGGCGCGTCCGCCGGGCAGGTGTCGGTCGGCTGGCCAGCCTTCACCACGCACTCCGAGACGGTGCCGATGGTCGGCACCGACATCGGGACGCCGAAGCCCATCATCACCGTCAGGAAGAGCCCGAAGGAGAGGATCAGGTTCATGAACGGCCCGGCGAACATGACGATCACGCGCTTCCAGGGCTTGCGCGTGTAGAAGAGCCGGTTCTCGTCGCCCTCCTTGACCTCCTCGTAGGAGGCCTCCCTGGCGTCCTCGATCATGGTCCGCCAGGGCGAGGTGGAGCGCTGGGTGATCCGCCCGTCCGCACCGGGCGGGAACATCCCGATCATCCGGATGTACCCGCCCAGCGGAACGGCCTTGAGGCCGTACTCGGTCTCGCCCTTCTTCCGCGACCAGACCGTCGGGCCGAAGCCGACCATGTACTGCGGCACCCGGATGCCGAACAGCTTGGCCGTGGAGAGGTGGCCGAGCTCGTGCCAGGCGATCGAAACGAGCAGTCCCAGTACGAAGACCAGGATGCCGACCACCGTCATCACCGTTGCCACCGCTGCTCCTCCGTCATGCCACTCCGCTCATCCTGTCGTCGTACCGGTCGTCCGGCGGTGCCGTCCGGGCGGTCCCGGATCAGCCCCCGGCCAGCTCGCGGGCCCGGGCGCGCGCCCAGTCCTCCGCGTGCAGGACGTCCTCGACCGTCAGCGAAGTTCCCGCCACCGGCGTGCCGTGCTCCGCCACGACCTTCGCCACAGTGTCCACGATCCCGGTGAAGGCGAGGCGGCCGTTCAGGAAGGCGTCCACGCACTCCTCGTTGGCCGCGTTGAACACCGCCGGGGCGGTGCCGCCCAGCGTGCCGACCTCGCGGGCCAGCTCGACCGCCGGGAAGGCGTCGTCGTCCAGCGGGAAGAACTCCCAGGTCGCGGCCTTGGTCCAGTCGCAGGCCGGGGCCGCGTCCGGCACCCGGTCCGGCCAGCCCAGTCCCAGCGCGATCGGCATCCGCATGTCCGGCGGGCTCGCCTGCGCCAGCGTGGAACCGTCCGTGAACTCCACCATCGAGTGGACGACCGACTGCGGATGGACCACGACCTCGATCCGGTCGAACGGCACGTCGTACAGCAGGTGCGCCTCGATCACCTCCAGGCCCTTGTTCACCAGGGTGGCCGAGTTGATCGTGACGACCGGGCCCATCGCCCAGGTCGGGTGCGCCAGCGCCTGGGCCGGTGTGACGCCCGCCAGTTCGGCGCGGCCGCGGTTGCGGAACGGGCCGCCGCTCGCCGTCACCACCAGCTTGCGGACCTCTGCCCGGGTGCCGCCGGCCAGCGCCTGGAACAGCGCGGCGTGCTCCGAGTCCACCGGTACGATCTGCCCCGGCTTCGCGGCCGCCTTCACCAGCGGACCGCCGACGATCAGGGACTCCTTGTTGGCCAGCACCAGCACCCGGCCGGCCCGCAGCGCCGCCAGCGTCGGGCGCAGGCCGATCGAGCCGGTGATGCCGTTCAGCACCGAGTGGCACTCCATCGCCGCCAGCTCGGTCGCCGCGTCCGGACCGACCAGCACGGCCGGCAGCGCACGGCCCGCCGCCTTCGCCGCCAGCGCCTCGCGCAGCGCCGGCCCGGCCGCCGGATCGGCCACCGCCACGGTGTGCACGCCCAGCCGCAGCGCCTGCTCGGCGAGCAGCTCCACCCGGCCGCCGGCCGCCGACAGGGCCACCACCCGGAACCGGTCCGGGTTGCGCAGGACCACGTCGATGGCCTGGGTGCCGATCGAACCGGTGGAGCCGAGGATCACCAGCTCCCGGGGGCCGGAAGGGGTGTTCACCTCGGGGGTGAACCGCAGCTGCGGGTGGGCGAGCGAAGTCATGCGCCCATTGTGTCCTGCCCGGCCCCCGGCCCGGCACCACGGGACCGTTCCCGGGGCGCCGGACGCGCCCCCGGGCTACCGTCGGAGCCATGCGCATCGTCATCGCCGGGGGCCACGGACAGATCGCCCGCCGCCTGGAGCGGCTGCTCGCCGACCGCGGCGACCGCCCCGCCGGGATCATCCGCCGCCCCGGACAGGCCGACGACCTCGTCGCGGCCGGGGCCGAACCGCTGCTGCTCGACCTGGAGACGGCCGCCGCGGCCGAACTCGCCCCGCTGCTCGACGGCGCCGACGCCGTGGTGTTCGCGGCCGGGGCCGGACCGGGCAGCGGCGCCGCCCGCAAGCTCACCGTCGACCGGGACGCGGCCGTGCTGCTCGCCGACGCCGCCGTGCTGGCGGGCGTGCGCCGCTACCTCCTGGTCTCCTCGATGGGCGCCGACGCCCGGGCCCGGTACCCGTCCGACGAGGTCTTCGAGACCTATCTGCGGGCCAAGGGCGCCGCCGAGGACGCCGTCCGGGGCCGCGGCGCGCTGGACTGGACGGTGCTGCGCCCCGGGCGCCTCACCGACGGCCCGGGCACCGGGCGGGTCCGGCTCGCGGCGAGCGTGCCGCGCGGCTCCGTCGACCGGCAGGACGTCGCCGCCGTGCTCGCCGCCCTGCTGCACGAGCCCGGCACCGCCGGGCAGACCCTGGAGCTGGTCGGCGGCGACGCCACCGTGGCCGAGGCCGTCGCGGCCGCCGGCGGCCACACCTGACCGCGCCCGGCCCTGTCGCGACCCCGTCCGCCCCGCTGCGGACCCGCGGTGACCCCGCGCATGCGCGAGGGCCCGGCCGCACACGGCGGCCGGGCCCTCGCTCACGTCATCGTCAGAGGGCGAGGCCGGTGAGGACCAGGACCTTCTCGACGGTGTAGTCGTCCATCGCGTAGCGGACGCCCTCGCGGCCGACGCCGGAGTCCTTGACGCCGCCGTACGGCATCTGGTCGGCGCGGTAGGACGGCGCGTCGCCGATGATCACACCGCCGACCTCCAGCTCCTGGTGGGCGCGGAAGGCGGTCTGCAGGTCGTGCGTGAACACGCCCGCCTGCAGGCCGAACAGCGAGTCGTTGACGGCGGCGAAGGCCTCGTCCACGCCGTCCACCTTGTGCAGCGACAGGACCGGGCCGAACACCTCGGAGGTGGCCAGGATCGCGTCGGCCGGCAGCTCGGCCAGCACGGTCGGGGCGTAGGTCGCGCCCTCGCGGGTGCCGCCGGCGAGCAGCTTCGCGCCCTTGGCGACCGCGTCGTCCACCCAGGACTCCACCCGCCTGGCGGCGTTCTCGTCGACCAGCGGGCCGACGTCCGTCGCGTCGTCGTTCGGGTCACCGGTGACCTGGGCCCGCACCTTGGCGACGACCTTCTCGGCCAGCGCGTCGTACACCGACGCGTCGGCGATCACCCGCTGCACCGAGATGCAGGACTGGCCGCCCTGGTAGTTGGCGAACATCGCGATCCGGGTGGCCGCCCACTCCAGGTCCGCCTCGGAGGACCAGTCGGCGAGCACCACGGCCGCCGCGTTGCCGCCCAGCTCCAGGGTGGTGTGCTTGCGCGGCACCGAGTCCATGATCTGGTAGCCGACCTTGTCCGAACCGGTGAAGGAGATCACCGGCAGACGCGGGTCCTGCACCAGGGCCGGCATCCGGTCGTTCGGCACCGGCAGGACGCTCCACGAACCGGCCGGCAGCCCGGTCTCGGCGAGGATCTCGCCCAGCACCATGGCCGACAGCGGGGTGGCCGGGGCCGGCTTGAGGATGATCGGGGCGCCGACCGCGATCGCCGGGGCGATCTTGTGGGCGACCAGGTTCAGCGGGAAGTTGAACGGGGCGATGCCCAGCACCACGCCGCGCGGGAAGCGACGCACCACCGCGAAGCGGCCCGTGCCGCCCGGGTCGGTGTCCAGGCGCATGGTCTCGCCGTTGGTCCGGCGGGCCTCCTCGGCCGCCCAGCGGAACACCGAGACGGCGCGGCCGACCTCGCCGCGGGCCCACTTGATCGGCTTGCCGTTCTCGGCGGTGATCAGCTGGGCGATCTCCTCGGTGCGCTCGGTCAGCCGCCGGGCCACGTGGTCCAGGGCGGCGGTGCGCACGTGCGCGGGGGTCGCGGCGAACACCGGCAGCGCGGCGACGGCGGCCTCCAGGGCCTCCTCGACCTGCGCCTCGGTGGGGATGCTCACCTTGCCGACCAGGCGGCCGTCCCAGCTGTTGTGCACCTCGAAGTCGGCGTCGCCGCTCGCCCGGCGGCCGGCCAGCCAGAAATCGTACGTGGTGGTCACCGTGGTACCGGCCCTCTCCTCGTCGTCCTCACGACCCCACGGACGTGGAGCCAGAACCGAGGGTAGGACGGGCGGCGCGCCGACCGGATTGGACACCGAGTAGCGTTCGCCCCCACGGCCACTCCACTGCGTCCAGCCCCGCCCGGCCCCACCGCACGACGCTCACTCCTCGCCGGAGCGCAGCGCCAGCCAGAGCTCCATCCGGACGTCGGTGTCGTCCAGCGACCGTCCCAGCAGCTCCTCCACCCGCCGCATCCGGTACCGCAGGGTGTGCCGGTGCACCCCGAGGTCGGCCGCCGCCGCGTCCCACTGCCCGTGCCGCGACAGCCACGCCCGCAGCGAGGCCACCAGATCGCCGCGCGCCGTACGGTCGTGCTCCCGCAACGGCCGCAGCAGGCCCTCCGCGAAGGCCGTCACGGCGTCCTCGCCGAGCAGCGGCAGCAGCGAGCCCGCGCCGACCTCCTCGTGGTCCACCGAACGACGCCCGCCGCGCAGCGCCACCGCCAGTGCCCGCTCGGCCTGCGCGTGCGCCGTCCCGGCGTCCTCCAGCGCGGCCGGCGCCGACACGCCCAGCGACAGGCCCTCGTGCTCCTCCACCGCACCCAGGCACGCCCGGTGCACCGCGCCGTTGTCCAGCGCCAGCACCATCAGCCGCGCCCCGTGCGCGCCGTCCTCCCGCGCCACCAGCAGCTTCTCGCCGACCCGCGACCCGGCCTGCTCGGCGCGGTCGCCCAGCTCGCCCAGCGCCTCCCCGGCGTCCGTCCCCTGCGGCGCCCCGGCCACCAGCACCCGGACGGTCCCCTCCGGCAGCCCCCCGAACAGACCCGCCGCCACCTGCCGCGCCGTCGCCACCTCACCGGCCAGCACCATCCGCAGCAGCGCGGCGCCCATCTTCTCCTCGGCCTGCCGCAGCTCCCGCGACCGCTCCAGGGTCAGCGTCAGCAGCGCCACCGCCGCGTTCAGCACGTACCGCTCGGTCGGCGTGATCCGGTCCTCGGTGCCCACCGCCAGGAACCCCCGGGCCCGCCGGTCCGCCCCCAGCGACTGGACCACCACGTAGTCCTCGTCTGCCGTGTCTATCCCCGGCGCGCGGCCCTGCAGCGCCGCGCTCGACGGCGCCGGCCGCCGCCGCAGCCGGTCCACCTCCGCCGCCAGCCGCCCGGCCCGGCGCGCCGCCCAGTCCGGCGCCACCACCGACAGCGCGCCCGACCCGTCGTACAGCGCCGCCCAGCCGCCCAGCCGGGCCGCCAGCCGCCGCACCACCGCCGTCGTGCCGTCCTTGCCCAGCGCGGCCCGGGTCAGCTCCTCCTGCGCCTCGAAGCTGGTCGTCACCGCCTCGTACTGCTCGGCGGCCAGCGCCGCCGACACCACCTTGCTGATCGCGATGAACGGCGTCGGCTCCGGCACCCGCAGCAGCGGCAGCCCGCGCTGCGCCGCGGCGTCCACCAGCGGCTGCGGCACCTCGGTGTGCGACAGGCCCACCCCCAGCCCGAGCCCGACCACCCCCGCGTCGGCCAGCCGGTGCACGTACGCCTGCAACCGGGCGGCGGTACGGCCGAGCTTGATCCCGGTGGTGAGCAGCAGCTCACCACCCTCCAGGAACGGCGTCGGGTCGTCCAGCTCGCTGGTGTGCACCCAGCGGACCGGCCGCTCCAGGTGGTCCGCACCGGCGAGGACCGTCAGATGGAGCGAGGTGTTGCGGACGACGGAGGCAAGTGTGGGGGGCATGGCACCTTCGAGGGAACGACCCGACCGCGCCGTTGCGGCCGGGCGAGAGAGGGCTGGGGGTCCTGGGGGGAATCCCACCTCTCATTATGGACGCCCCGGACAACCCGCACTGCTGAATCCACCTCGAAGGCGAGCTTTAAAGGCGAGTTCCGCCCGAGGCCCTCAACCCCGCAGGTCCACCAGCAGCGGCGGCACCTGCTCCCCCGACACCGCCGTCAGCGACAGCACCGCGTGCCCGGCCGGCAGCGCGTGCGCCAGGTCCGAGGGGGACCACCGCAGCCGCTCCACCTCCCGCGTGGTCACCGACTCCGTCTGCGCGGTCGTCCCCGACAGCGCCTTGCGGCCCAGCCGCCCGGCCCGCCGCACGATCCCGCCCGAGGTGTCCGGTGCCAGCGTCACCGCCGTCTCCCGCACCAGGTGCGTGCCCCAGGCCTCCGAGAACAGCCGGCCGTCCCACGGCGCGATGCCCGGGAACGCCGCCCGGCAGCCCACCGCGCCGAACAGCGGCGCCCGCAGCGCCTCCGGCAGGTCCACCAGCGTGCGCAGCAGCAGCACCACCCCGGCGTTCGCCCCGCGCAGCCGCTGCAGCCCGCGCACGATCCCGGCGTCCAGGGCCGCCGAGGCGTCGTCCACCACCAGCCCGGCGAACAGCGACCGGTCCCCCCGGGCCCCCGCGGCCTGCACGAACTGGCCCACCAGCAGCCGCGACAGCATCCGCGCCGCCTCCGGGTGACTACGCTCCGGCAGCTTCACCCGCACCCGCAGCGGGTGGTCCAGCACCCGCATCGCGAACGGCGGCCGGCCCGTGCCGTCGGTCGCGAACACCCCCTCGAAGGCCGGCCGGTCCAGCAGCGCCAGCCGGTCCGCCAGCAGCGCCCCCGGATCGTCCGCCCGGCCGCGCTGGCGCTCCCGGTGCTCCAGGTCCCGCTCGTACGAGCCCAGCCGGCCCGCCGCGCGCAACCCCTTCACCAGCGACTCCAGCGCCTCCGGCTCCCCGGCGAGCAGCACCCGCAGCTCGCGCACCCCCGGGTAGCGGCCGAACGCGGCGTGGAACGGGCCCACCATCTGCTGCAGCGCCGTGCGCGCCGTCTCGGCGCGCGCCGTCAGCTCGTCCGGCAGCAGCGCCTCCGCCAGCCGGGCCGCCGCCTCGTCCGGGTCCTGCGCCGCGCCGTACAGGTCCAGCCCGTAGCGGGACCCGGCGTGCCCCGGGGCGATCACCACGTCGTACCAGTCGTCCGGCCCCAGATCCGCCTCCGCGGACCCGATCACCACCGCGCACGCCGTCCCGGCCAGCGCCTGCAGGCAGAGCGCCTCCGCCACCGGACGGGCCAGCCGCGCCGTCTTCCCCGTCCCGGCCGGGCCCACCGCCAGCAGCGAGGTGCCCAGCACCGCCGGGTCCAGCGCGAAGCCCGCCGCCCGGTGGGTCAACGGGTTCTTCGGCACGTCCTGCGCGGTACCGAGCCGCACCTGGGCCAGCAGCAGGTCGTGCCGCTCCGCCCGCCCCGGCAGCTCGCGCGCCTCCGACGGGTGCGCGAACGCGGCCGCGCCGCGCAGCGACACCTGCTCGGCGAAGGCCGGCAGGAAGGCCCGGTCCGCCTGGGCCGACTCCCACGCCCGCTGGATCCGCACGTAGTCGACGTCCCCGACCGCCTCGCCGTCCAGCCGCCCGGCCGCGACCGCAGCCCCGCCCTGCCGCAGCACCGCCCACGGATCCCGCTGCCGCACCGCCTCCGCCCGCTCCTCCACGGACGCGGGCTCCTCCTCCGTCACCGTCCGCGACAGCAGCGGCACCGCATACCGCCGCCACACCTCCACCCACCGGCCCATCCGCCCGAAGACCTTGATGACGATGCCCGCGACCAGCACGTTGAGTGTGAGGACGACCGAGACCGCGACGAATGCCGAACGGGTCGGCAGGACGCCGATGAGCGTCGTCCCGTACTTGGCGAACTCGACCCCGTAGACGTACGCCAGCCACCCCACCACCGCGTTCAGGCCCGCGCGCAGCAGGAGGGGCCAGGTAGGCACCTTGGCCGCCTCCGCCCGGTCGGGGTCGAGCTGCCGGTGCCCCTCGCGGAAGATGCCCGGGGCGGCCTCCGGCCGCGGGGCGGCGACCCAGGCGGCGAGGTCGAAGGCCGCGCCGGCCGGGGAGCGCGGGTGGGGCATCGCGGTGGGCGGTGGGCTGTGGGGGGTGGCGGTGGTCCGCTCGCTGTGGCTCCGTGCCCCGTCCAGTCCCATGTACGGCCCCGCTCCCTCGCCCGACGGCCCGACCACCGTCGGTGCCGCCCATACCCATGCCGCCGCCCCGGCGACACGCCCGCGCTCAATGTAGTGGAGCGAAGGCAGCCGGTCGTGGCGTCGGCCGCGCTGGCCGCCCCGGACAAGTCGGACGGCCCAGTGCTACCGAGTGGCGCATGCCCGCCCGGAGAGCGCCCCCGTAGCCTGCGAACTACCGAGCCGAGAAGTCTGGAGAAACCCATGAGCGCCGCAACGCCGCTCCCGCAGGAGCGCCGCCTGGTCACCGCGATCCCCGGTCCGAAGTCGCAGGAGCTGCACGCCCGCAAGCTGGGTGCGGTGGCGGCCGGCGTCGGCACCACCCTGCCGGTGTACGTGTCCCGTGCCAACGGCGGTGTGCTGGAGGACGTGGACGGCAACTCGCTGATCGACTTCGGCTCCGGCATCGCCGTGACCAACGTCGGCAACAGCGCCGAGGCCGTGGTGGCGAAGACGACCGAGCAGCTGGCCGCCTTCACCCACACCTGCTTCATGGTGACCCCGTACGAGGGCTACGTCGCCGTGGCCGAGCAGCTGAACGAGCTGACCCCGGGCGACCACGAGAAGCGCACCGCGCTGTTCAACTCGGGCTCCGAGGCCGTCGAGAACGCGGTGAAGATCGCCCGTGCCTACACCAAGCGCCAGGCCGTCGTGGTGTTCGACCACGGCTACCACGGCCGTACGAACCTCACCCTGGCGCTGACGGCGAAGAACATGCCGTACAAGCAGGGCTTCGGTCCGTTCGCCCCCGAGGTCTACCGGGTGCCGGTCGCCTACCCCTACCGCTGGCTGACCGGTGCGGAGAACTGCGCCGCCGAGGCCGCCGCCCAGGCGATCGACACCATCAACAAGCAGATCGGCGCCGAGAACGTCGCCGCGATCATCATCGAGCCGATCCAGGGCGAGGGCGGCTTCATCGAGCCGGCCAAGGGCTTCCTGCCGGCGATCGTGGAGTTCGCGAAGGCGAACGGGATCGTGTTCGTCGCGGACGAGATCCAGACCGGCTTCTGCCGCACCGGCCAGTGGTTCGCGTGCGAGGACGAGGGCATCGTCCCGGACCTGATCACCACCGCCAAGGGCATCGCCGGCGGTCTGCCGCTGTCCGCGCTGACCGGCCGCGCCGAGATCATGGACGCCGCGCAGACCGGCGGCCTGGGCGGCACCTACGGTGGCAACCCGGTGGCCTGCGCCGCCGCGCTGGGCGCCATCGAGACCATGAAGGAGCAGGACCTCGTCGGCAAGGCGCAGCGGATCGGCGAGATCATGCTGGGCCGTCTGCGGGCGATGCAGGAGAAGTACGAGATCATCGGTGAGGTCCGCGGCCGCGGCGCGATGATCGCCGTCGAGCTGGTGAAGCCGGGCGGCAAGGAGCCGAACACCGAGGCCACCGCGGCCATCGCCAAGGCCTGCCACGCCGAGGGCCTGGTCGTGCTGACCGCCGGCACCTACGGCAACGTGCTGCGCTTCCTGCCGCCGCTGGTGATGCCGGAGCACCTGCTGAACGAGGGCCTGGACATCCTCGAGGGCGCGTTCGCCGCCCTCTGAGCCGGCCCGCGGCCGCGGTAGCGACCGGCGCCGCACCGAAGACCCGCCGGAGGGATGTCCGGACAGCGCTGAACGGCCCGTGGGGACCTCGTCCTCACGGGCCGTTCGGTTCGAACCCGGCGTGACGCCACCGGCGCGGACGGTGAAGATGGTGTGCGGAATCGCTGAAGCTCCACTACCCCGTACGGACCTTGACGTAGTGTCATCACAGATGGACAGCGAGCCCCAGCCATGGGCGGATCCGTCCGCGGCACCGTCCTCCGGGACGGCTCCGCGCGTGGGCCGCGAGGACAACCAGGCCGTCCCGCCAGGGGCGGCACACACCGAAAGCCGATCGACCGGCCGTCCGACCCACACCCCCCGGGGCGCACGGAACGGCGATCATCAGGGCCGCCCCGGAGCTCTCCCCCCTGCTCCGGGGCGGCTGCCTCGCGTTCTCGCCCATCCGGCGGTGCCGGTGGTCCTCGGGGTGGTCCTGGTGCTGGTGTCCTGGCAGGTCGCGGTGGACGGGCCGCTGCTGGGCCTGGACCGCTGGACCCGGCACACCGTCCGGGACGTGCGGCACACCCTGCACAGCACCCTGCTCAACCACCTCGGCAAGGCGTTCTCCGACCTGGGCGGGGGCTCGGTGGCGGTGCCGGTGCTGCTCCTCGGCGGGGCGGTGGCGGCCTGGCGGGAGTGGCGGGCGGGCTTCGCGCGCTGGTGGCTGCCGGTCCCGGTGGCGGTGCTGACGGCCGGGCTGATCCCGCTGCTGGTGGTGCCGGCGAAGGCGTGGTTCGCGCGGCCCGGCCCGTTCGGGCTGCCGCTGGCGGCGGACCAGTGGGGCTGGTACCCGTCCGGCCACACCGCGACCGCCACCCTCGGGTTCGGGGTGGCGGCGCTGCTGCTGGCCCGGGCGGCCGGCCCCCGGGCGCGCCGGGGGCTCGGCGCCGGCGCGGCGCTGCTGGCGGCGGGTGTCGGACTCGGGCTGGTGTGGAGCGACTACCACTGGCTGCTGGACGTGGTGGCCAGCTGGTGCCTGGGCGGTCTGGTCCTGTGGGCCCTCGCCCGGTGGCCGTTCACCGGCCGCCCGGGCAAGGATCCGGGGGACAGGTCCTAACCCTCGGCCGGGGCCTCGTCGTTGCGGTGGACGAGGCCGGGCTCACCGTTGTCGCGCCGCCACTCGACGACCAGTTCGTCGCGGGCGCCGAAGCGGACCAGGTGGCGGCCGACGACGTCCTCCAGGCCGGGCAGGTTCTCGCGCTCGCCCTCGACCGTGAGCAGCAGGGCGTCGGGGGCGGCCTCCAGGGTGGCGGTGCCGGCGCCGAAGACGAGGGTGCCGCGGCCGGTCTCCTCGGACCAGTCGGCCTGGATCTTGCGGCCCATGTGGGCGGCGAGCTGCTTGGCGTAGCGGGCGGAACGGTCGGTGGCGACGCGGGCTTCGGAGCGGGGCACGGGCCCTCCAGGGTCGGGGGAGGGAACTTAGGGTGCCCTCACTCACGACCTACGCTAACGCAGATGCTGAGCCTTGCTCAACATTTTTCCGAGCGCCCGCGGACCGGCCGATACCCTTGGTCGAACGCCTGCCGAGGAGAGCCGCCCATGACCACCACGCCGACCGACGACGGCGCGAGCTCCTCCCCCGCCGCGGACCCGGCGGCCGCCCCGGACAGCACCGCCGCCCCGGACACCGCGGCCGAGCTGGCCGACGCGATGACCCGGGCGATCAAGCGGATCCGCCGCCGCACCAGCGAGCGGCTGGAGCCCTACGGCATCACCCCCGGCCAGGGCCGCGCCCTGCGGGCCCTCGCGCACGCCCCCGGCTGCGAGCTCCCCGACCGCGCGATGCGGCTGAGCGACCTGGCCGACCGGCTGCACATCGCCCCGCGCTCGGCCACCACGGTGGTCGACGCCCTGGAGGAGGCCGGCCTGGTCGAACGGGCCCCGGATCCGGCCGACCGCCGCGCCGTGCGGATCCTGCTGACGGCGGCCGGCCGGTCGGCGGTGGAGCGGATCGGCCAGGTCCGGCACGAGGTGGCCCAGGAGTACTTCGGCCCGGTCAGCCCCGCCGAGCAGGAGGCGCTGCTGCGGGCGCTGCGGACCGCCGAGTCCGGGTACGCGGCGACAAGCGCGCCCACCGCCGCGCCGCGCCGGACAGCGTCCCCGGGCGCAGCGCGGTGATCCCGATGCCGACGACCACCAGCACCGCGGCGCCGGCGGCGAGCGGGCCGATGGACTCGCCGAGCAGCAGCCACGCCGAGGACATCCCGAACACCGGCACCAGCAGCGAGTAGGGCGCGACGGCGGTGGCGTCGTAGCTCCGCAGCAGGTAGCTCCAGGCGACGAAGCCGAACAGGGTGGAGACCAGCCCGACGTAGCCGATCGCGCCGAGTCCGGCGAGGCCGATCCCGCGCAGCGCCCGCAGGTCGGCGTCCGGGCCCTCGACCAGCAGCGAGAGGCCGAGCAGCGGCAGCGGCGGGACGGCGCTGACCCAGACCATCCAGCGCAGCGCGTCCGGCGGGGCGGCCTTGCGGGTCAGCACGTTGGACAGGCCCCAGGCCGCGGCGGCGAGCACCAGCAGGGCGAAGGCGCCGAGCGGCCCGTCGAGGCCGCGGTCGACGGCGCTCAGGCCGATCCCGGCGAAGGCGACGGCCAGGCCGAGCAGCCGCTGCCCGCCGGGCCGCTCGCCCAGCAGGACGCCGGCGAACAGCGCGGTGAAGACGGCCTGCCCCTGGAGCACCAGGGAGGAGAGGCCGGCCGGCATCCCGGCGTGCATGCCGAGGAAGAGCAGGCCGAACTTGACCACCCCGAGCACCACGCCGACCGCGAGCACCCACCGCCAGGCGACCTTGGGCGGGCCGACCAGGAAGACCGCCGGGACCGCGACCACCGCGAACCGCAGGGCGCAGAAGAGCAGCGGGGGGAAGTTCTCCAGGCCGATGTGGATGAGGACGAAGTTGAGCCCCCAGACGGCGGCCACCAGGACGGCCAGGGCGATGTGACGCGGACTCATGCCGCCTCCCGGGGCGGCCTGCGGGGGTGTGCTCATGGGACGAGGATGGCCGCCGCCCACCGTGTAGCACCAGCGATGAATGCTGAAGGCCACGCTTTAGCATGGCTTCATGATGGATCTGGGGCGCCTGCGGGCGCTGCACGCGGTGGCGGTGCACGGCTCGGTCGGCGGGGCGGCCGCCGCCCTCGGCTTCACGCCCTCCGCCGTCTCCCAGCAGATCGCCAAGCTGGAGCGGGAGACCAGGACGGTGCTGCTGGAGCGCCAGGGCCGCGGGGTGGTGCTGACCGACGCGGCGCGCGAACTGGCCGCCACCGCGCAGGCGGTGCTGGGACTGGTGGAGCGGGCCGAGGTACGGCTGGAGGAGCAGCGCGGCCAGGCGGTCGGGCGGCTGCTGGTGGCCGCCTTCGCGACCGCCGCGCGCGGGCTGCTGCCGGGCGTGCTGACCGACCTGCGCGAACGCTGCCCTGACCTGGACGTGCGGCTGCTGGAGAGCGACCCGTACCCGGCGGCCGAACTGGTGGCGCGCGGGGAGGTCGACCTGGCGCTCGTCCAGGACTGGCCGACGGTCCCGCTGCCGCTCCAGGAAGGCCTGTCCCGGATGGAGCTCGGTGCGGACCCGGTGGACCTGCTGGTGCCCGCCGGCCACCCGCTGGCCGGGCTCGCGGTGGTGCCGGTGGAGCGGCTGCCCGGGCAGCGGTGGACCAGTGTGCCGTCGGGCAACATCTGCCACGACTGGCTGGTCCGGACGCTGCGCGAGGCCGGCGAGGAGCCGGACGTGCACTACCAGGTCGGCGAGTTCGAGACGCAGATCGCGCTGATCGCGGCGGGGCTGGGCGTCGGGCTGGTGCCGCGGCTGGGGCGGGCCGCGCTGCCGCCGGGGGTGGTCGCCCGCCCGGTGGTGCCCGAGCCGGCCCGGCGGGTGTTCGCGCTCTGGCGCTCCCAGGCCTCGCGACGCCCGGCGATCACCGAGGCGCTGGCCGCGATGCGGGCCCGGTGGGACGCCCTGGACAACTGACGTCCTGGACAACTGACGTCCTGGACAACTGACGCCCTGGCCGGCGGACGGCCGGCACCGCGTCAGCCGGCGAGGCCGATCACCAGCCACATGAAGCCCACCCCGCCGAGGGTGCAGAGCAGTGTGGTCCGCGAGGGGTGCGGGCTGTGCGCCTCGGGCAGGATGTCGGAGGTCGCCAGGTAGAGCAGGAACCCGGCGAAGAAGCCCAGGTAGAGGCCGAGCAGGTGCTCGGGGATGGTGAACAGCAGGGTGATCGCGGCACCGGTGACCGGCGCCAGCGCGTCCGCCGCGAGCAGGGTCAGCGCCCGCCGCCTGTTGTTCCCGTAGAGCCGGGTGATCGTGTAAGTGTTGAAGCCGTCGGCGAAGTCGTGCGCGACCACGGCGATCGCCACCACCGTCCCGACCGTCGTCCCGGCCTGGAAGGCCGCGCCGATCGCGAAGCCGTCCATGACGCTGTGCCCGACCAGGGCGAAGGCCGCGGTCAGGCCGATGCCCTGGCGCCCGTCGCCGCCGGCCCGGGCGCGGCCGTGGGCGTGGGCGTGGCCGTCGACCTGCGCGGGCCGCTGGCCGTGAGTGTGCTCGGCGTACTCCCCCTCGTGGCCCCGGTGGATGGCCACCGCCCGCTCGACGATGTGGATGGCCAGGAAGCCGGCCGCGAACATCAGCAGCGCCTGCGGCACCCCGTGGACCTCCTCGGGTGCCTGGTGCAGCGCCTCCGGGAGGAGGTCGAAGGCGACCACTCCGAGCATCAGCCCGGCGGCGAAGCCGAGCACCAGGTGGCGGCGGTCGCCGGTGCGCTGCGCGACCCAGCCGCCGATCAGCGTCATCAGGAAGGCCCCCGCGGCGACCAGGACCGCGGTCACCGCGCCTCCGCCCTGACGGGCCGTCCGTCCACTCGTCTCCCCCGTGTTCCGCCGTCCCCGGGCCTGCCGCCGACCGTGGCCGGACGGCCGTGTCCCCCAGCGTCGTGCAGCCCGCGCGGCGGCGCCCGCCGGACGGTCCGTCGGGGTGAGCCGGCCGCACGCCGACCGACCCGCGCCGACCGGCGACCGGCGGCCGGCTCAGCGCCCGGCGGCGAGCGGCAGGCCGAGGTGGGTGCGCGCCAGCTCGCGCACGCCGTCCCCGTCCACCAGGTGGATGTGGCGGTGCCCGTCCTCGCCGGTAAGGTCGAGCGCCCCGTCGGTGAAGTGGCCGGTGGTCAGCCGCAGGCCGCGCTCGGCCGACTCCTCGCGGACCGCGTCCGCCAGCGTGCGGATCTCCTCCTCCCCCACCGGCCCGGCGGTCCGCGAGGCCCAGACCACCCAGCGGCCGGGCAGCGCGCTGCCGGTCGGTCCCTCGCCGGTGGCGACCAGCCCGGCCGGGCCGCGCAGCCGCACGCTCCACTGGCCGAGCCCGCCCCGGGTGAGCAGTTCCCGGACCAGCTGGGCGAACTCGTTCGCCGACAGGTCGGGCGCGGCGGGGACGGTGGCCGCCGCCTGCGCGGCCGGCTCCACGCCCACCCACCCGTACGGGTCGGGGCTGACGGCGGCGCCGAGCTGGCGCAGCCGGACCAGGGCCTCGTCCTGCTCGGCGTCGGCGTAGACGCCCTCGCCGTCGGGCTCCTCCTCGGGGTCGGCGGGCGGCAGCAGCCTGGTGCGGGCCAGCGCGTCGCGGTCCGCGTCCACGCTCAGCAGGCAGAGCGGCTCGGCCGCGCCGGGCTCGCGCAGCCAGCCGTTGAGGACGACCCCGGCGAGGATCTCGTCGGTGTCGACGGCGTCGGCGGCCTGCAGGGCGCGCAGGGCGAGCCGGGCGACCAGCCGCAGGTAGTCGGCGGCCCGGTCGGCCGGCGGGCGCGGCACCGGGAGTGCCTCGCCGTCCGGGCCGAGCCGGTAGCCGGTCAGCGAGGGCACCACGTCGAGGGCCGGCAGGTCCAGGTCGAGCACGGCGGTGCGGGTCAGCGGCCGGTAGACGGCGCGGCAGGGCGCCGGCAGGTCCTGGGTGTGGGTCTCGGCGGCGGCGAGGGCGCGCTCCAGCAGCGACTCGACGGCGGCCGGCTCGGCCTCTCGGTAGGCGCGGCGGCACTCCTCCAGGGACTCGTTGTACTCGCGCACCGCCCGCGCCCGGGCCTGTTCGGCCTCGTCGTGGGCGCGCCGGTACTCGTCGACGACCGGGTCTCCGGCCTCGGTCTGCCGGGTGCGCCACTCGCGCAGGGCGCGCTGGTGGTCGAGCCGGGCCTGCGCCAGCCCGCGCTGGTAGCCGGAGTCGAGCAGTCGGCGGGACGGAGCCTCGTCGGGGTCGGCGGCGGGCGGCTCGGCGGGCGCGAAGTCCTCCCAGCGCGGCTCCGGGTCCTCACCGGCCTCCGCGGCCGGACCGTCGGCCGCGTAGGGGCGCGGCTCGTAGCGGCGCAGCTGGCTCTCGAAGTCCATGGCCGAAACGGGCAGCGCGGCCCGCCGGAGCAGGTCGGTCAGCCGCTCCTGCTCGGCCTGGACGGTGAGCGTGCGGTGGTGGGTGAGCGCGGCGGCCCGGGCGTGGGCGGCGACGGCCTCGTCGCCGCCCACGCCCGGCGGCCCGTCGGGCGACGGGCCGGCCGGGGCGCCGGGGGGACGGCCCGACGGGCCGTCGTCCTCCGGCTCCACCCCGAGGTCACGGAAGACCGAGGCCAGGAAGCCCGGCTGGGGGGCCGTGACAGCACCGTCGGACTGGCCGTCTGCTGAGTACTGCATCGGTGGTCGTTCCCCCATGCTCGTCCGGCGCCTGCCCGGGGCGGTCGGCAGCCCGTCGGCCACCCCGAGGCCCGCCCCCTCCCGGACATTGTCCACCGAACGGGCGCACCGGTCAGCCAAGCCTCTCAGTTGGTCCGGGTGTTGGTCAGGTGCAGTCCGATGTAGCCGACATAGATCCGGCCACTGCCCGAACAGTCGTCGAGGTAGTGCAACCGGGGCGCGGTACGGCCGCCGCCGATCCGCAGGTGCGCGCCCATGAACGCGCGCCTGGACGCGTCCACGCACTCCGGGACCGGGAGCATCCGCTCACGTTTCCACTTGGCGTGGCTGTGCACCGTCCGGGACTCGCCGCGCACCGCCTTGCGGGGCGGGAAGCGGTGGCAGCCGGCCGGGGTCCGCTCGCACCACTGCTTGAAGTCGCCGCCCGCCTGGCCGCGCACGGCCGCCTCGGCGTACTCCTGGAGCGCGGTGAGGCCGTCCCAGGTGAGCCGGGCCCAGCCGCCGCCGGCGCAGCCCAGTTCGTCGAGGGCGAGCGCGGCCTTCTGGTCGCCGGTGAAGGTGAGCAGCGGGAACTCGCCGAGCCGGGCCATCAGTTCGGTGAAGCTGAGCGGGACGCCGCCGCGGACGCCGGGCGGTCCGGCGCGTCGCCGGCCGGACCGGCGGGCGGGCCCGGTCGGCACGGTGGGGGCACCCGCACCGCCCGTCGTGGCGCAGAGCCGGCCGACCGACACGCACCCCTGGCCGGGCCCGGCCGCCCGCCCGGTGGCCGCTCCGCCCGGCAGGACCTTGGGCTTCGGCCGCTCGTGGTGGCGCTCCCGGCGGCCCTCGTACCGACCGGGGTGGCCGATCCGCTCGCGCTCCTCCCGCCCGTGGGCGGGTACCGGGGCCCCGGGTCCGGGTGGTGTGCGGTCCGGTTCCGCGGCGGGCCGGGGCACCCGCAGGACCGGCACGGACGCCAGCACCGGCGGCAGCGGCCGTTCGGCGGCGAGCCGGCGCGGCTCGCGGGAGAGCAGGGCGGCCGCGCGCCGCGGGTCCTCCTCGATCCGGTTGCGCGCCAGCACCGGGTGCCGGCGGCCGTCCCGCCGCGAGGCCGGGTCGACCTCGGGCAGGTAGGTGCGCACCGCGCCGCCGTAGACGGCGTGGTACTCCAGTGCGACGTTGAACCTGGTCCGGGCGTCCGCGTCGAGCACGTAGAGGCCGGCGAGGCCCGGCAGCTGGTCGCAGAGCGGAGCGACCACCTCCGCGAGCCACGGCCCGGTGCCGAGGCCGGCCGGGACGCTGGCCACCACGGTGGGCATCCGGCGGTCGGGGTCGCACAGCTCGTCGACGAGCCGGTCGACCCCGGCGGCGGTGAGCACCCGGGGCGCGGCCGGCACCGCGGCCGGGCCGTCGGCGGCGTCCAGCAGGGGCAGCAGGGTGCGGACCACCTCGGGCACCGGCACCCGGCCCGGTGCACGCACACCGCCGGAGGCGGTGTGCGCCGCGGCCTCCAGCCGGAGCCACGTCGGGCCGACGGGCCCGGTGGCCACGGTGACGGTGAGCCGGTCGGCGCCGTGCGGCGCGGGGGTGCGCACCCGGCGGCGGTCGTAACGGCCGCCGGACCACGGGCCGTCGAGCGGGCCGCCGTCACGGTCCAGCAGGACGCGCTCGCCGAGCCGGAACCGTTCGACGGGGGACGCGCCCGTGCGGGGGGTGGGGGCGGGTTGTTCGGGGGGCGGGGGTTCCTCGCACCATTCCTGCTTCAGCCAGGTGGCGAGGCACTGGTCGGCCAGGGCGAGGGCATCGGCGTGCGGGAGGGCGGTGGTGACGGTCATCCGATAGGGCGTCGCGGGGTTGCCGAGGCCGGACGGGCCGGCGTGGACGGGCGACGACGAGGAGCGTTCCCAGGTCATGCACATACCTCCGGGTTCGGTGGTGGGGTCCCGTGTCCTCCATCGATGGGTCTTTGGTCCGGTTCGCCGGACCTGTGCCCAGGAAACGCCATGGCCCGGAGCGGAAGTTCCAACTCCGGGCCACGTCACTACATTCGGGTGAATCTGCTCAAGCCGCCCAGCGCGGCCGACGAGGATCTGCTGGACCGGCGGCCGGTTCCGGCGAGACCTGTGACCGCGTCAGTCGGCGCTGTGCCCGGCGCCGCTGCGGCTCCACGCGGGCACCGGCACGGGCACCGCGAGCGGACGGCCCGCCGGTGCCTCGTAGTGGGCGACCAGGACCACCGGCACGGTCCCGCGGTTGTGGCCGACGTGGATGTGCACCGGCCCGGCGTGCTCGACCAGACAGTCCCCGGCGCGGCTGACCTCCACCCGGCCGTCGTGCAGGGTCCGGGTGAGCGTTCCGGCGAGCACCACGACGTCGACCCGGCCCGGGTGGTAGTGCCAGCCGGTGCTGTCCCCCGGGTCCAGGGTGATCGTCCGGACGACGGGCATCACGGTCTTCGGCTCCCTGGTCGGCGGAATCCGACCAGGCTAGGCAGGGCGTCATACCCCCGGGGCCGGGCGGCCGGAAAGCGGCCGAAAAGCTGTCCGGAACCGCGCACCGGTCCGGCACCGACCGTTCGGACCACCCCGCTCGGCCCCCGTTCGGGGTCCGGCTCAGACCGTCCGGATCAGACCGGCACCTCGACGTACGTACGGCCCGCCGCCACCGCGACCGCCGTCCCGCCGGTCGCCTCGGCCAGCCAGGTGTGGAACGCGGCGACCTCCGGCTCCGGCACCCCGACCTCGATCCGCACCCCGGCCGCCCCGTACGCCAGGTCGCTCACGGTGAACCCGGCCGCCCGCAGATCGTTCTCCACCCGCCCGGCCCGGGTGTGGTCCGCCGTCACGGCGAGCAGCGCGACCGGCCGCCGCTCCAGCAGCCCGACCTCGTCCAGCGCCTCCGACACCGCGCTCCCGTACGCGCGCACCAGGCCGCCCGCGCCGAGCTTGATCCCGCCGAAGTACCGGGTCACCACCGCCACCGTGTCGGTGATGCCGCGCCGGCGCAGCACCTCCAGCATCGGCACGCCCGCCGTCCCGCCGGGCTCGCCGTCGTCGCTGGAGCGCTCGCGGCGCTGGTCGTCGCCGACCACGAAGGCGGTGCAGTTGTGCCGGGCGTCCCAGTACTGCTTGCGGATGCCGGCGATGAACGCCTGGGCCTCCTCCTCGTCGGCGACCCGGGCGAGGTGGCAGATGAACCGGGACTTCTTGATCTCCAGCTCGTGCGTGCCCGCGCTCCGGATGGTCAGATACGGCCTGGGGGTCGGCTCCGGTGTGGCGGGCATGGCGCGGCGGTTCTCCCGGACGGCGACGAGGGGGCGGGCGGTGCGGCCCGCGCCGGACGACAGTTCGCCCGGGGACCGCTCCGCCAGCCTAACCCCCGACCGCCGCCTGGCCGCCCGGGTCCCGTCCGGCGGGTCCGGCGGCGGCCCCGGCGACGGTCTCGGCACCCGCCTCGGTGCCGGTCGCTCAGCGGCGGCCCGCGAGCGCCTCCAGCCCCGCGCGGTCCAGGCCGGTCGCGTCGCCGACCTCGGCGAGGTCCACCGCCCCGCTGTCCAGCCCGCGCAGCAGGTACCCGCCGAGCGCCCGGACCGTCGCCGGCTCGTCCATGACGTCCCCGCCGGCCCCCGCCAGGTACGCCGACAGCCGGGCGGCGGCCGGGCCGAGACCCTCCCGGTAGAAGGAGTAAACCGCGGCGTACCGGGCCGGCAGGTGCGCCGGGTGCAGGTCCCAGCCCTGGTAGTAGGCACGGGCGAGCGAGCGGCGGACGAGGTCGTGGTGGAGCTTCCAGGCGGCGTGCACCTGGGCGGTGGTCCCGGCCGGGACCACGTTGGTGGAGCCGTCGGACAGCCGGACCCCGGTCCCGGCGGCAGCCACCTGCATCACCGCCTTGGCGTGGTCGGCGACCGGGTGGTCCAGGCTCTGGTGGGCGGCGGCGACCCCGCACGCGGCGCTGTAGTCGAAGGTGCCGTAGTGCAGGCCGATGACCCGCCCCTCGGCCGCCCCGATCATCCGGGCCACGGTGGCCCGCCCGTCCGGCCCCAGCACCGCCTGGGTGGTCTCGATCTGGATCTCGAAGCGGAGCCGGCCGGCCGGCAGCCCGGCGGCGCGCTCGAAGTCCGCCAGCAGCCCGACCAGGGCGGTGACCTGCTCGGCGTAGGTCACCTTGGGCAGGGTCAGCACCAGTCCCGCGGGCAGTCCGCCGTGGGCCGACAGGGTGGTGAGAAAGCGCTCCAGGGTGCGGATGCCCCGCTCCCGGACGGCCGCCTCCAGGCATTTGATCCGGATGCCGACGTACGGCGGGGCGACGCCGTCGGCGACCGCGGCGGCGACCAGTCCGGCGGCGCGGACGGCGGCCGCGTCCTCCTCGGCGTCGGGCCTCGGGCCGTAGCCGTCCTCGAAGTCGATCCGCAGGTCCTCGACCGGCTCGCGTTCCAGCTTGGCCCGCACCCTGCGGTGCACCTCGGCGAGCAGCGCGTCGTCCGGCACGCCGAGCGCACGGGCCAGCTCGGCCGGGGTCCCGGCATGGGTGTCCAAGGCCTCCAGCGCCTGCCGGCCCCAGCTGCGCACGGTGTCGGCGGCGAAGGCGTCGGCCGGTACGTAGACGGTGTGGACCGGCTGGCGGCCGCCCGGATCGCCCGGGTAGCGACGCGCGAGCTCGGCATCGACCGGTGCCAGCAGCGCGTCCACGGCGGCCCGGGCGGCGGCGGAGAACCCCGCCGCGCCCGTCTCCCCGGTCCCGCCCGTCCCGACCCGCGGCATCCGTCACTCCTCACGCGGGCAGACGCGCGGGGCCCGTGCCCGGCCAACGCCTCAACGGATTGTCGATGCGACGGTAGGCGGGCCGCACCCGGGCGTCAACGGCCCGGGGCGAACAGCGGACCAGCGAACTGCGGGACGGCTCAGTCCCGTCCGGAAGCGGCGTACCGGCCGCGCAGCTCGGGAAGGAGCGCCTCGATGTCCTTCGGGTGGACCGAACCGTCTGCACGGCTGCCGGTCACCTCGTAGTTCTCGGTCAGCCAGGCGGCCAGCCGCTGCGGATCCGGCTCGTGCCCGAAGGTCTCCAGGTAGCTCACCAGCGCATCGAACACCTGCTCGGTGTCCAACCGGGACGAGCCCGGACGCGGCCCGGGACCGAGCGGCCGCTGCAGGCGCTCCACGGCCTCCGGCGCCTCCTGGACAGCCTCGGGCTCGCCGTACTCCCCTTCCGCGAACCCGGCCTCCGGCGGGAAGCCCGGCTCGTCCGCGTAGTCGGCGTACGGCTCGGCAGGAGCACCGTGGTCGGCCGCGCCCTGCTGCCGCGGGTCCTCCGGCTGCTCGCCGGGCCCGGTCGGCCGCGGCGCCTTGAACCACGGCGAGACCTGACCGGGCACCCGGCCGCCCGGCGCCCCGTCGCTCGGGTGACCGGTGGTCCGCACGGCGCGCTCGGTCCACACGTTCAGATCCTCCTGCGGCTGCGGCGGGAGCTGCTGCTCCTCGCCCGCCGGCTCCTGCGCGTCACGCAGCCGCACGGCGGCCAGCCTGGCGAGCACCTCGGCGGGCGCCGGCTCGGCCTGGGCCTGCGGCGGCTGCTGCGGCTGGGGCCCTGCCTGCGGACCGGCCTGCTGCGGCAGACCGGGCTGCGCCTGCTGCGGCGGAGCGGTCGGAGCCGCAACCGGAACCCGCGCCCGGCCGCCGCCCTGCGGCTGGGCCGGCGCCGCGGCCGGCTCCGCCTGCCCGGCCGGCACCAGGGCTGCCGCACGGCTCTCCGCCGGGACCCCGGCCTCCCGGGCGGCCGACGCCTCCGCACGGGCCGCGGCCGCGATCTCCCGGGCCTCCTTCGCCTCGCGCGCCGCCTGCGTCTCCTCGTCCATCCGCTCGAACACCGCCGGGTCCAGCGGCACCCCGTACTTGGCCAGCTTGAGCGGCAGCAGCGCCTGGATCGGCGCCGAGCGCCGCCAGCCCCGCCCGTACCGGAACCGCAGCTGCGCCCGGTAGACCAGCCGGTTCTGCTCCAGCCGCACGACCTCGTCGTACGAGCGCAGCTCCCACAGCTTCATCCGCCGCCACAGCCGGAAGGTCGGCACCGGGGACAGCACCCAGCGCATCATCCGGACCGACTCCATGTGCCGGTCCGCCGTGATCGCCGCGATCCGCCCGACCGCGTGCCGCGAGGCCTCGACCACCACGACGAACAGCAGCGGGATGACGGCGTGCATGCCCATCCCGAGCAGGTCGCCCCAGGAGGCCGCGGCGTTGAAGGCGATCGTCGCGACGGTCAGCAGCCAGGCGGTCTGCCGCAGCAGCGGGAAGGGTATGCGCAGCCAGGTCAGCACCAGGTCCAGCGCGAGCAGCACCACGATGCCCGCGTCCACACCGATCGGGAAGGCGTAGGAGAAGGCTCCGAAGCCCTTCTCCTCGGCCAGTTCCTTGACCGCGCTGTACGAGCCGGCGAAGCCGATACCCGAGATGACACAGGCCCCGGCCGCGACCAGGCCGAGCAGGCCCCGGTGGGCCTTGGTGAGCGATGGGCGTGCCATTACGTCTATCAACCCCTGGATGTCGGCTGCGGCCGTACGCTGCCCCGGCTGCCGGTCCCCCGTGTCGGGGAGCCGGACGGCTGAGGCACCTCCGGGCTCGGCCCACCGGAGTTTACTCGTACACCTGTCTCAGCGTTCTCGCAGCCCGGACCGTCACTCCCGCCGGAACGGGTGGCCGGTCAGACCACCCGTCCCGCCGTTCCGTTGAGGTAGGCGAGCACCGCCATCACCCGGCGGTTGGCGTCCTCCGCCGGGGCCAGTTCGAGCTTGGTGAAGATGTTGGCGATGTGCTTGGCCACCGCGCCGTCGCTCACCGTCAGCCGGGCGGCGATCGCCGAGTTCGAGCAGCCCTCCGCCATCAGCTCCAGCACCTCCCGCTCGCGGGGCGACAACCGCTGCAACGGGCCCGGACGGCGGGCCGTGCTCTGCATCAGCTTGGCGATGACGTCCGGGTCCATCGCGGTTCCGCCGGCCGCCACCCGGCGGACGGCGTCGATGAACTGGTCGGCGGCGAACACCCGGTCCTTCAGCAGGTAACCGATCCCGCCCGTGCCGTCGGCCAGCAACTCCCGCGCGTAGAGCTGCTGGACGTGCTGCGACAGCACCAGCACCGGCAGCCCGGGAATCTCCCGGCGTGCCTTGAGGGCCGCCTGCAGACCCTCGTCGGTCAGCGTCGGCGGCAGCCGGACGTCGACCACCGCGACGTCGGGACGGTGCGTCAGCAGGGCGTCCAGCAGTTCAGGACCGGTCTCGACCGCGGCGGCGATCGTGAAGCCGTGCGCTTCCAGCAGGCGGATCAGACCTTCTCGAAGGAGGTAGAGGTCCTCGGCGAGGACAACTCGCACGGCAGCTCCAAGGTGATGGTGGTCGGACCGCCCGACGTGCTGTCGATGGCGAGGACACCGTCGAAGGTACCCAATCGGCGTTCGATCCCGCGCAGCCCGGTCCCCCGGGTGGGATCCGCCACCCCGACCCCGTCGTCCGTCACCGTGACCCGCAGCCGGCCGGCCCGGTAGAGGATGTCCACCCAGACCTGCTCGGCGCCCGAGTGCTTGGCCGCGTTCGCCAACAGCTCGCAGATGCTGAAGTAGGCCGTCGCCTCCACCGGCGCCGGCGGCCGGTCCGGCAGGCTCACGCACACCTCGGTCGGCAGCGCGCTGTCCAGCGCCAGCGCCCGCACCGCGTCACCCAGCCCGCGCTCGGCCAGGACCGGGGGATGGATGCCGCGAACCAGATCACGCAGCTCCTGGAGCGCCCGCGCCGAGGACTGCCGGGCCTCGGAGAGCAGCTCCCGCGCCGCCGCCGGATCCGTCTCCATGAGGTGCTCGATCGTGCCCAGCGTCATCCCGATCGCGACCAGCCGCGCCTGCGCGCCGTCGTGCAGGTCCCGTTCGATCCGCCGCAGCTCCGCCGCCTGGTCGCCGACCGCATCGGCGCGGGTCTCCGTCAGTTCGGCCACCCGCCGGGTCAGCTGGGCGTGCGTGGCCCGGCCGTCCTGGTCCAGCACCCGCCGGCCCGCCTCCGCGTACAAGCGCACCGCGTTCGGCGCGAGCAGCAAGCCCAGGGCGATCAGCGCGAAGCCCAGCAGGATCGAGCCCACCAGCGTCACCACGCTCGTGGAGGACGGACCGTAGGACTTGTAGCTCACCGCCCCCACGATCAGGCTCACCACCCCACCGGCCAGCAGGCCCGCCACCACCACCCCGAGTGCGAGCACCAGCGGCGGGCTGACCACCAGCCAGAGCATCTCGGACCGGGTCGCCCGGTCCCGCACCGCCCAGTGCAGCAGCTGCGCGAGCCGGGCGACGTTGTGGGAGCGGTGGTAGGAGTAGCCCGTCCACCAGTGCCCGCGCGCGTCCGTCTCCAGGGCCGGCCGCGGGCTGTACGAGACCGGCAGCCGTATCCCGTACCAGCCAGCGAGCTGCGCCCGGGTCCGTCGCGCCGAGGAACGTACGAAAGCTCCGGCCGACGCCAGCCCCGCGACCGCGGCGGCGACCAGCGCGAACAACGCCGCCGGATAGTACGCGTCGAGCATCCACGCGACGGTGGCACCGGCGAACACCGTGCAGAAGGCCGGCACCGCTACGGTCGGGACCATGACCAGCACCAGCAGCGCCAGCCGGGTCAGCCCGAGCCCGCCCGCCGTGAGCGCCGCCTCGGTCCGCACGCGCACGCCGGCGCCCCCGCTGATCCGACTCTCCGTTGCTGCCACGAGCACTCCCGCTTGCCGATGCCGCTGATGATGCCGATGCCGCAGACCGGCTCCGATCGTCCTGACCCAGTTTTCCCCCGCACCCGGACGGACGCACTGGCCGTCCCACCCGACTTCAGGGTGGTGTTAGGTCCACCCCCGGCCCCGGCGCCCGCTGCGGATTCGGAGCCGCAGAAATGCGAAAAGCCCCTGCCGGTATCCCCGGCAGGGGCTTCTCAGAAGAATTGTTCGGCGGCGTCCTACTCTCCCACAGGGTCCCCCCTGCAGT